>DATLUE010000382.1:0-5818 GCA_035533255.1 Allostellaceae bacterium
GGGATGTGCGGTCGAATGGATCACATGCGGCCCGTAAGCGCGGGTTTGACCCGGCCGCAGAAAATAGCGGTCCGATTCCTCGAGCACAGCGTGTTCGTCGCTCTCGGGGTTGGTGCGCCGCCACTCAATCATCTCGGTGTCGCCGCGGGCATTTCCGTAAATCGCCCAGGACGCGCCGTGGCTGTGCGGGACGCCGCTTTTACCCGCTTGCTGGATATGCGCCAGCACATGGGCGTCGGTTTTCGCGTCGTGATAAAGGAGGCGTTGCGGCGCCGACGAGCCGGCGAAGGTCTCGGTAACGAAATCCGGATTACTCACCAGCCGTTTCAGCTTCTCCGCAATCTCGGATAGGCCGGCGACGCCCTTCGCCTTGAGAATGCCGGTTAGGTCGGCGCAGAACTCATCCAGCCCATAGCTCATGGCGATCTCCCTCGTCGCAAGGCCGCGATCGGCGTGCGGCTCGTTACGCGCATCATCACCTGCATGTCACGAGCGCGCAAGAGGCGGCCACGCGGCAGGGTCCCGAGCGCTACGATTCGGCTCTGGCGGCCGATCCCGGAATGAGCGAAAATCACGGCCAGCAACAGATTCTCGTGGAGATTCGCATGGCATACGATCTCGATCGCTTCATCGCCGACTGCCGCGAAATCCTGACCCGGGATTCCGGGCCCGGCGGCCGCGAGCAGGTGCGGCAAAATCTCGAGCGGCTGCTTGCCGAGCCGGCGTTTCTGGCCCGTCATTGCCAGGATGCAAAGCCGGGTCTCGATGTGCTGTACGAGGACCCGGCACTGGGGTTCCAGGTCCTCGCGCATGTCAACGCGAAGGCGCGCGTCTCTCCGCCGCATGATCACGGCGCATCCTGGGCGATCTACGGCCAGGCGACAGAGCATACCGACATGATCGAATGGGAACGCGTCGATAACGGCAGCGATCCGGTGAAGAGCCAGCTCAAGCCCGCCAGGAAATACCGGCTGACGCCCGGCCATTCCGGCATCTACCAGGACGGCATGATTCATTCGATCGACTATCCCGACAAGTCGATCTTCATCCGCGTCACCGGCACGAATCTCGATCGGATTAAGCGCACAATGTTCAACCTCGAGACCGGCAAGGTCACGCAGATGACGCCGCAACAAGCATCGTGAATGTGAAGGCGGCAAACGGAGCAGAGCGGTGAAGATCGTCATACCAGACGATTATCAAGACGTCGCCGACAAGGTTGCTAGTTATTCGCTGATTCGCGATCACGCGGTCACGCGATATACCGATTCCGCTCACGACCCCGACACGCTGGTCGAGCGCTTCGGCGACGCCGATGTCATCGTTTCGATCCGCGAACGCGTTCCGTTCACGCGCGCGCTGCTTGAGCGTTTGCCCAAGCTCAAACTGATCGCGCTGCTCGGGCGAACCGCCGGCACGATCGACTTCGCCGCTTGCACAGAGCTCGGGATTCCGGTCGCCACCGGCGTGAGCAATTCGCCGGAATCGCCGGCCGAGCACACGGTGGCGCTGATGCTCTCCTCGCGGCGCAACATCACCCGCGAAGCCGAGGGCATGAAACGTGGCGCGTTGCCGAGCACGGTTGCCCACAGGTTGCACGGCTCAACGCTTGGCATCATCGGTTTGGGCGCTATTGGCGCACTCGTCGCCGAGGCGGGAAAAGGGCTCGGCATGGAGGTCCTGATCTGGGGCCGGGAAACCTCGCGCGCCAAGGCGCGCGACCGTGGTTATGCCGTCGCCGCGAGCAACGCCGAACTTTTTTCGCAGTCGGATGTCTTGTCGCTGCATGTCCGGCTCACCAGGGAAACGCGCGGCATGGTCGGCCCGGACGATCTCGCTCGGATGAAGCCAACGGCGCTTCTTGTGAATACCGGCCGCGCCGAGCTCATCCAGCCCGGCGCGCTATTGGCGGCGTTGCGGCAGGGTCGCCCGGGCTTTGCCGCCGTCGATGTTTATGAGGAGGAGCCGGTGACGGTCGACCATCCTTTCCTGCACATGCCGAACGTCCTCTGCACGCCGCACAGCGCCTGGGCCGAGTGGGACAATTTCGAGCTCTATTTCCGCGAAGCCTACGAGCAGATCGTCGCGTTCGAAAAAGGCGAGCCGCTGCGTCTCGCCAATCCGGCAGTGAAGCCGCGTGGCCGCGTTTCGGCGCAGCCGATCAACTGAGGGACAGCGCGCATGACGGTCGCGGAGACGGGCGAGGCGGCGGAGAGATTGCCGGCAAAGGCGCGATTTGTAGCCGCGCGGACTCTGCGTGCCATGCACGACGACGGAACGGAACTCGCGATCATCGATGTGCGCGAGGAGCTTCTGTTCTCGCAGAATCATCTCTTGCACGCGCGCTCAGTGCCGCTGAGCCGCATCGAGCTGCTGATTGCGCCGCTCGTGCCGCGACGGAGCACGCGCATCGTCCTTTGCGATGACAACGATGGCGCCGCAACACGGGCGGCCGCGATTCTGGACAATGCCGGCTATAGCGACGTCTCGATTCTCGAAGGCGGCTGCGTGGCCTGGCAAGAGGCGGGCTTCGAGCTGTTTTCGGGGGTCAATGTTCCGAGCAAGGCCTTCGGCGAGTTCATCGAGCATGCAAGCTATACGCCGAGCATCGCTGCCGAAGAGCTCGCGCGACTGATGCATGATGGCCGCGACCTCGTGGTGCTCGATAGCCGGCCGTTCGACGAATATTTTCGCGTCTCGATCCCGACCGCGACCAGCGTTCCCGGCGCCGAGTTGGTGCTGCGCGCGCGTGACGCTGCGCCATCGCCCGAGACGACAATCGTGGTGAATTGCGCCGGGCGAACGCGCAGCATCATCGGCGCGCAGTCGCTGATCAACGCCGGCATCCCGAACAAGATCGTGGCCCTGCGCAACGGCACGATGGGTTGGTCGCTCGCGGGGTATACCTGCGACGCGGGCAAAGAGCGCCGCGCGCCCGCGGTTTCCACCGCCGGTCTCGCCGCCGCGCGCGAAGCCGCCGCACAGGTGGCGCACCGGTTCGGCATCAAGCATATCGATCTCGCGACCCTGGAAGGGTGGAGAACGGAAAGCGCGCAGCGGACGCTTTATATGTTCGATGTTCGCGATCCTGCGGAATACGCCGCCGGTCACCTTGCCGGCGCGATCTCCGCACCGGGCGGCCAGCTCGTCCAGGCAACCGACCAGTATGTTGGCACGCTCGGCGCCCGCATCGTCCTGGTCGATGATCTCGACGTCCGCGCCGTGATGACCGCGTCGTGGCTGATGCAGATGGGCTGGAACGAAGTGTTTGTTCTCGCCGAAAGCGGCGCCGAAACAGGTTGCTCGGCGCCGGTCGTCCTCGCCCGGGCCGAGCGGCCTGAGCTTGCGATCGAATCCGCCGAGCTCGCGCCATTGCTCGCAGCCGCGAAAGCCACGATCATCGATCTGTCGCTCAGTCGGAATTTCCGCCGCGGCCATATCGCCGGCGCCTGGTTCGCGATCCGCTCGCGGTTTGCCCGCGCTTTACCGAAGATCCGCGTCCGGGACCTCCTGGTTTTGACTTCGGAAGACGGCATCGCCGCGGCGCTGGCCGCCAGCGAAGCGGAAGCGCTGGTCGATGTTCCCGTCCGCGTCTTGACCGGCGGCAATGCGGCCTGGACGCGCGCAGGTCATGCGCTAACAGGAGGCGACGAGAATATGGCGGACGAGCCCGTCGATGTTTGGCTCAAGCCCTATGAGCGCGCGTCCAACACCACGAACGCAATGGCCGAGTATCTCGCCTGGGAGGTCGATCTCCTGCCGCGCATCGCGCGCGACGGCACCTGTCATTTCCGCAAATTCCCGACCGCGGTGCGGCAGACCTGATGGACCTAGGACTGAAGGATAAGCGCGCGCTCGTGCTGTCCTCGAGCCGCGGGCTCGGGCTCGGCATTGGCACAGCGCTTGCCGATGAAGGCGCCGCAGTGATCCTCGTCGGCCGCAACAGGGATCGGCTGGCGGCCGCAGCGGATAAGGTCAACGCGCGCGGTGGCGGCGGGAGCGCGACACCGATCGTCGCCGATCTGACGAAGGCGGCGGACATCGAATCCTTGATCGGGCGGGTCGAGGACAAGACGGGCGGTATCGATATCCTCGTCAACAACACCTGCGGGCCGCCGGCAAAGCCGGCCATCGCGGTGAGCGTTGCCGACCTTACGACGCAATTCGAGATCATGGTCGCATCGGTGATCGGGATCACTAACCGGTTTCTTCCTGGCATGCGCGCGCGCAAATGGGACCGAATCCTGACCATCGCGTCGTCCGGCGTGCTGCAACCGATCCCGAATCTCGCTTTGTCCAATACTTTGCGACTGCCGCTCCTCGGCTGGAGCAAGACGCTCGCCGCCGAAGTGGCCGCGGACGGCGTGACGGTCAACGTGATCCTGCCGGGACGAATCCAGACCGAGCGTCTCAACGAAATCGACCAGCACACTGCCGCGACGACCGGCGCCGGTGTCGAAGACGTCATCAACGCGTCGAAGCTCGCGATCCCGATGGGGCGCTACGGGACGGTCGAGGAGCTGGGCGCGGTGGCGGCGTTTCTAGCTGGCGTGTCCGCTTCCTATATCACCGGCAGCATCATCCACGTCGATGGCGGCTACATCAAATCGGTTTGATGTCACGACGGTGAAGGAGCTTGAGTATGCCGACATGCTCGCCAATTATGGCGAAATCATCGACAACGAGTTCGTGAAGTGACAAGAATCGGCGCGAGCCCATTCCCGCGAAGGAGACAACGCCGTGGCTGAGCCAGGATTGATCGTCGCGCCGCTGACGCCGTTTACCGCCGAGCTGAAACTTGACGAAAAGGCGCTCGGCCGACAAATCGATTACGTGGTTTCGGAATGTCGTGCGACGATGGTGGTCGCCGCGGGCGTCGAAACGCAGGAATATACCTATCTCAGCTTCGAAGAACGCCGGCAGTTGATCCGCAGCACGGTCGAGCAGGTGGCCGGCCGGGTGCCGGTGATGGTCGGCATCTCGCACCCGTCGTTCAAGACCGCGATCGAGCTGGCGCATTTTGCCGAGAAGCTCGGCGCCGCCGCGGTACAGGTGCTGGCGCCGCTGCGACCGTTCGCCGGCGCGCCGAGCGAAGGCGATCTCATCGCCTATTTCGAGGCGATCGGCAAAGAGACGATCCTTCCGCTCACGCTTTATATCAACCCGGGGCCAGGTGCGGATGTGTCGATCCCGGCAACGATCGCTCTGGCGCAGCTTCCCAAGGTGCAGCTGATCAAAGAGAGCTCGCGCGATTTGTCGCGCGTCGGCCGGCTGATCGTCGAGATCGATCACACCGGCTACGCGCGTTACTTCACCACGATGCAGATGCTGCTCGCGACGCTGGAACTCGGCGGTTCGGGCGCGACCATGCCGCCGCCGGCGGCCGAGATCGCGCGGCATATCGTCGACGCTTTCCTGGCCAAGGATTACGCGCGCGCCGCGCAGTTGCAGCTCCAGTTCGCACTTTTCCCGTCCAAATGGATGCATCGCGGCCTCGCGCCGACGATGAAGGCCGCGATGAAGATCATCGGCCTTCCGGCGGGCGAGCCTTATCCTCCCTATGTCGGCCTCAATCGCGATGAGATGGCGGCTCTGGAAGGCGTTTTGCGGTCGACCGTTCTGAAACGAAGGGAGCTCAGCGATGCTGACGATTAGGCGTTTGTCGCGCGAGGAAGCTCAGATTCTGATCGATGGCGCGGCGCTGAAAGCGCAGGAGATCAAGGTGCCGATGTGCATCGCCGTCACGGATGAGTCGGGGCATCTCATTCGATTCGACCGCATGGATGGCGGCAAGATCTCGAGCATCTCGATTGCGATC
>DATLUE010000383.1:0-17472 GCA_035533255.1 Allostellaceae bacterium
GATCTTGTGCATGCCGCTGTGACCTGTCGGAAACAGTGCCGCATGCCAGCCGAATAGCCGCTGCTTGGTGAGAGGCTTGTCGTAGTTCAGGGTCGCGTCGAGAATCAGTTCGACGATACCCTCGACGCGACGTTCGACATGAACGCCTGCGCCGACATCGATTTTGAGACGGCGGGCGATCGACGACCGGACCTGCGCTTGGTCCAGTTTTTCGCCCTCGATTTCGCTCGATTTCATGACTTCCGCAGTGAGGGTATCGAGCGAAGCTTTGGCGCGAATTTGGGGGTTCAATGCCTCCATCCTGCCCAGCAAGCGTCCCTGCCGATGGCGGGTTTCCGCAAGCGGTCGAGCAAGCTCCTCGTCTTTCCAACGAAAGCGGGGCCAATTCTTCAGTTGATGAATGTAGGTCGTCATTCTCCGCGCCTCATGCGGAGAATATCGCCCCTATTCGCCGCAAGAGCAAGCCTATTCTCTGCAAAAATGCGGAGAATAGGGGAGCTTATCTCCGCAGGAGGGTTGTATCCGCCTCCAAGTCACCTGAAAGACAAGGGTTGTCGCCGCTCTCGATCTGCCGCGGTCAGCCGAGTCCCGCGACCTTCACCGCTTCGCGGTGATCGGCAAGGATTTGCGGTAGCTCGCCCGGCGGCGTGCGGCCGAAGCCGCAATAGGCGGCGAGGCCGAAGCGCGGCAGGAACCGGCGCGCGATATCGAGCCGCGCCTTCAGCGTCGGCATCGAATGGATCGCGCCGAGATAGACCTCGGCATCCTTCGCATCGAGCCGCGAGAGCGGCGCGTAGAAATCCTCGCTCGTGGTGTTCAGCACCGGGATGTGAATCCAATCGACGCGCCGGCCCGCTGCGGCGACCGAGGCATTGGCGAGATCGACGGTGGGACCGAGCGTCGCGGGCGCGAAGGCCGGCCAGCCGCCGAACGTGCCGAAGCAGAAATGAAAGCCGAGCGCGGCGCTCTCGGGAACATGTCGCGATAGCCGCGCGATCGGCGCGGTGTGCGTTTCGATCGCGGCTTCTTGCGGCGTCGGCGCGGCGCCCGAGACCGCCTGAATCTCCCACGCGCAATCCCATTGAATCGCGAGATCGCGATGCGGGATGCGCGCGCAGATCGCGTCGAGCTCGGCGGCGAGCGCTTCCTCGAAGCCCGGCCGCACGCGGTCGAGATCCTTGGGGTCGGGGAAATAAAGCGGCCGCACCACGCTGTTGACCATCGGGATCGCGATCTGGAAGCGCAGATCGGCCGGCAGGATGCCCTTCTCGCGCAAGGTCTTGAACACGAAATACGACGCGACCGCGTCGCGCGCATAGCCAAGCCGCGTGCCGGGGTTGCCAAAGCGCACGCGCTCGACACCGGGGCGCACGCGGAACTGCCAGGCATCGTCGCGATTCCGCGGCAAGAGCTGCTCGAGCCCACCCTCCGGCTTGGGCCGCTTCAGCGTCTCGAGATCGGCATGGCCGTTGAAGATCTGATAGCAGAGCCGATTGACCCAGGACCGGCGCTCGCCGACCTCGCCATCCGGCATCGCCGGCAGGTAAGGACCGAGCGGCCCGCCGAAGCGCGTCATCACCTCTTCGACCGTATCGAGCGGCACGCTGCCGACGAGCAGGAGTTCATTGCTCATTGCCCGATCCTACGATCTTTTCCACCAACCAGGAAAGCCTCACCTCATGACCACCATTACCTTGGGTGGGCGCAGTTACATACTGCGCCCACTGACGCTCGGGCAGTTGCGCAGCGTCTTGCCGGCTTTCGCGCGCGCCGCGGGCCTGGCGCAAGAAGACGCGATCGATGCCGCGATCGACATCCTTGCCGCGGCGCTTACCCGCGATCATCCGGCGCTGGATCGCGACGCGCTGCTCGGCATCGAGATGCGGCCCGCCGAGCTGGTGGCCGCGGTCGATGCGATCGCGCGGCTGTCGGGGCTGGTCGAAGGAGGCGCCGCGCCGGGGGAAGAGCCCTCTTTGGGGGAAGGACTAGCGTCGGCTGGGGCGAGCTTTACGGCCTCCTAGCCACCGACTGCGGCTACACCTGGCCGCAGATCGATGCGATGACGCTGCTCCAGGTGCAAGAGCTGCTCGCTTATTGGCGCGCGCATCCGCCGCTGCATCTGTTGCTGGCGGCGGCGCTCGGCCTTCATGGCAAAGCGAGCGAGCAACAGGATTTCGCGGCGCTGATGGCGCTGGCGCCGGGCGGCGTCTTGCGCGCGGAAAGGAAGAGTTGATGGCCGACGATCAGATCCAGGTGCAGGTGACCGCCGATACGTCGTCGTTCGCGGGGTCGATGCAGAGCGCCTGCGCCGCCGCGCAAGCGAGCTTTGCGGGTCTCAAGCAATCGAGCGCGGCTGCCAACAGCAGCATCGGCGCGCTCGGCAAGACCGGCAAGAAGACCGGACAAGACGGCAAGAACGCGACCGCCGAGTGGGTCAAATCCTTCGCCAATCTCGACGGCGCCTTCACCGCCTCGATCGCCGGCATGATCCTCGGCACCGAGACTTGGCAGAAAGCCGTCCGCAAGCTGAGCCAAACCGCGCTGACCGACCTGGTCGATCTGGCGCAGAAAGAGCTCGCGATCTGGATCGCGAAAGAGACCGGCCTCACTCAGGCGACCGCGGCCGGCAACGCCGCGCGCACAGCGTCGGATACGACGTGGCATTCCGGATTGCTGACGACCATCGCGCAAGTGCTGGCGCGTTGGCTCGGGCTCGAGACCGCCAAGACCGGCGCGACCGCGGCCGGCAATACCGCGCGAACCGCCTCCGACACGGCGGCGGCTGTGGCGAGCGCCATCGCCGCGGTCGCGCATGGGATGGCGATGATCGAGATTTCGGCCGCCGAAGCCGCAGCAGCCGCGTTCGCCGACATGGCCGAGTTGGGGTTGCCGGGCTTGGCCGCGGCACCCGGCGTTGCGGCAGCGACCTTTGGCACGGTGATGGGGTTTGGCACGGGGTTGGGTGCCGGATTGTTCTCGGCCGAGGGCGGCGCGTGGAGCGTGCCGTCCGACATGCTGGCGATGGTGCACAAGCAGGAATCGATTCTGCCCGCCGGCGTCGCGCAGCCGATGCGCGATTTCTTCTCGGGTGGCGCGGCGGGCACGGGCGGCGGTGGCGATAGCTACGCGATCACCATCCAGGCGATCGACACCCAATCGGGCGCGCAGTTCCTGATGAACAACGCCGGCGCGATCGCGCAAGGCCTGACGCGCGAGCTGCGCAACGGCAACGCGGCGCTGCGCGGAGCAATGCGATGAGCAATTCCGTTTTCCCGACGCTTGCCGGCCTCGGCTGGTCGGTCACGCGGCGCGAGATCTGGAAGACGCGCAGCCAGGAGGCGATCAGCGGCAAGGAAACGCGCATCGCCGATTGGTCCTATCCGCGCCATCAATGGAGCTTGAGCTTCGATTTCCTGCGCCAGGGCAGTTTCTCGGGCGCGGCTTACGCCGAATTCGCGCTGCTCGCCGGGTTCTTCAACCTGCGCCAAGGCGCCTACGATTCCTTTCTCTATACCGACGCCGACGACAATATGGCGACGGCGCAGGCGCTCGCGAC
Organism: Allostellaceae bacterium; assembly: GCA_035533255.1. Classification (GTDB taxonomy): domain Bacteria; phylum Pseudomonadota; class Alphaproteobacteria; order ATCC43930; family CGMCC-115725; genus CAIKMD01. The sequence goes on from DATLUE010000383.1 coordinate 3,557, forward strand.
CGGCGACGGCGCGACGACCAGCTTCGCGCTGCTGCGCAGCTTTGGCGGTTTTGCCGAGCCGATCCTCGCGCCCAATGTCGTGAGCCATGTCTATCTCAACGGCGTCGTGCAGAGCGGCGGCAGCTATTCGGTCAACGCTTGGGGCGCGGCGTCGCCCGGCACGCTGGCTTTCACGACCGCGCCCGGCGCCGGCGTCGCGATCGCGGCCGATTTCAGCTTCTACTTTCCCTGCCGATTCGCCGCCGACCAGATGGATTTCGAGAAATTCATGGCGGCGCTCTATGCGGCGAAGAAGGTGGCGTTCATTTCATTGAAATGAACGTCACCCGGCCAAGCGAAGCGCGAGCCGGGGTCCACTTCGCGACCGCGCGGTGGATGAATGGACCCCGGCTCCTGAGCCTGTCGAAGGGCGCGGGGGTGACGATGATTTTTGCAGCGAGCCTCTTCCGATGAAACCCGCCTCAACCGCGCTGCAAGCCCTGCTCGCGAGCCGCCAGTTCTATGCCGCCGATCTCTACACTTTCACGCTGAACGGCGGCGGGCTGTTGCGCTATTGCGGCGGCGACCGCGACATCGTCTCGGGCGGCAATCTCTTTACCAGCAACGGCCCGCGGATCGATCGCAAGGACAACAAGGCGAAATGCCATTGGAAAATCGGCGTCGCGGTCGACACGCTGGTGTTCGACGTGATGCCGCAAGCGGCCGACATGGTGAACGGCCAGCCCTTCCTCGCCGCCTGCGTGCAAGGCGCGTTCGACGGCGCCGAGCTGCAATTGGAGCGCGCCTTCATGGCGAGCTATGGCGATACCTCGACCGGCACGGTGATCATGTTCGTCGGCCGGGTCGCCGAGATCGATCTCGGCCGCGCGGTCGCGACTTTCACGATCAACAGCCATCTGGAGCTGCTCAATCTGCAATTGCCGCGCAATCTGTGGCAACCGGGCTGCGTCAATTCCCTCGGCGATGCGAGCTGCGGCGTGAACCTTGCGAGCTTTAGCATCGCCGGCAGCGCGGCGGCGGGATCGAGCGCGAGCGTCGTCGCCGCCAGCCTCAGCCAGGTAACCGGCTATTTCGATCAGGGCAAGATCGCGTTCTCGAGCGGCGCCAATGCCGGCTTGACGCGCTCGGTCAAATCCTGGATCGCGGGCTCGCCCGGCAGCATCGCGCTGCTGGCCCCGTTCCCGAACGCGGCGGCGTCGGGCGACGCCTTCGCGATCTACCCGGGCTGCGACAAGACGCTCGGGGCCAATGGCTGCGCCAAATTCGCCAACACCGCACGCTTCAAGGGCTATCCCTATGTCCCGGCGCCCGACACGGCGGTGTGAGAGCAAATAATGAACGAGATCGAAACTCTGTGCTGCGCCGAAGACGGCGTCTTCGTTTGGCCACGCGCGGCGCTGGTCGTGCGGTGCGTCGTGTCTTTCGTGCGTGCGTCGGAGCGGGACATCGGCAACCGCCAAGGACCCGCCGAGCCGGGCGCGCGGACTAAGGCCCTAGGTCGGCGAAAAGTAGTGAGGCTTGATAATCGCTGAGCAAGGGCGCCTCGAGGCGGCTTTTTCGCTTCCGTGCATCGAAAGCAAGACCATGCCCAACATCGAACGCGAAAGAGCTGCGGTCGTTGCCGAGGCGCGCGCGTGGCTGCGCACGCCCTATCACCATATGGGCCGCGTCAGAGGCGCCGGCGTCGATTGCGCGACCTTGCTCGCCGAGGTCTATGCGCGCGCCGGAATCATCCCGCCGGTCGCGATCCCGTTCTATCCGCCCGACTGGCATCTGCATCGCGACGCCGAGCGCTATCTGGGATTCGTGTTGGATCATGCGGTTGAGCTGTCGCCCCCCTCCATAACCCTCCCCCTCGAGGGGGGAGGGAAGGGTGGGGGTGACGCATCGGCGCCGTTGCCCGGCGACCTTGCGCTGTGGCGCTTCGGGCGCTGCTTCTCGCATGGCGCGATCGTGATCGACTGGCCGCTGGTCATCCACGCTTATGCCGGCAAGGGCTGCGTGCTCGAGGATGCGGCGAAGGCGCGCTGGCTGTCGCAGATCGGCGAGCGCGGCGGATCGCGGCCGCGGCCGGTGAAGTTCTTGCGATTGAAACGATGGATGTCCTTGCCCTTCGAGACGCCGTCATTCCGGACGGCTCCTCAGGGTGAGGGCAAGATAATTTCCTCGTCCTGAGGAGCGCTGCGGAGCGGCTGAAGTTTTTGAGATTGAAACGGTGGATGTCCTTGCCCTTCGAGACGCCGTCCTTCCGGACGGCTCCTCAGGGTGAGGGCAAGATAATTTCCTCGTCCTGAGGAGCGCTGCGGAGCGGCGCGTCTCGAAGGACGGATCGGAGCACTATCTTATGGCCTCCATCTTCGGCACCTCCTCCAAGGCCCAGGCCAAGCAGCAGCCGGCGCTGTCCGGGCTGCAGGTGCAAACCTCGGCCTATGGCAAGGTCATCCCGATCGTCTATGGCACGACGCGGATCGCGCCCAACCTCATCTGGTACGGCGATTTCGTCGCGACGCCGCATAATTCGAGCCCGAGCGGCGGCGGTGGCGGCAAGGGCGGCGTCGCTGGCGGCGGCGGCGGCAAAGGCGGCAGCAGCGGCGGCACCACGACCTATACCTATTCGGCCGCGGTTGCGCTCGGCATCTGCGAAGGGCCGATCGCCGGCATCGGCGCGGTCTGGGCGTCGAAGACCGAGACCTCGCTCGCGGCGCTCGGCCTTGGTCTTTTCGACGGTGGCTATGCGCAAGCGCCGTGGAGCTATCTGAGCTCGCTCCATCCGACCGAGGCGCTTGGCTACAGCGGCACCGCTTACGCGGCAGGCGCGGGCTATCAGCTCGACAGCAACGCGCAATTGCCCAATCATAATTTCGAGGTCGAGGGATTTCTCGCCGCGACCGCGCCGGGCAGGCCGGATGCCGATCCGAGCCAGGTGATCGCCGACCTCCTCACCAATCCCCATTACGGCGCCGGCTTTCCGTCGGCGCGCCTCGGCAGCCTCGCGGTTTATCAGGGTTACGCGCTCGCCGCCGGCTTGTGGATTTCGCCCGGCTATACCGAGCAAGCCCAGGCTTCGTCGCTGCTCGACGACATCGCGACCTATACCAACAGCGCCTTCGTGTGGTCGAGCGGCTTGCTGACGCTAGTGCCATATGGCGACGCCGCGCTGGCGGCGAACGGCTACAGCTACACGCCGCCGACGGCGCCGCTTTACGATCTCGGCGACGACGATTTCCTGCCGAACACCGCGACCGGCGCGGCGTCCTCGAGCAGCGATCCGGTGCTGGTGACGCGGCTGCGCGCGGCGGATGCGCTCAACGACGTGAAGATCGAATATCTCGATCGCGGCAATCAGTACAACACCGGCATCGTCGAGGCGTCGGATCAGGCGATGATCGATCTCTACGGCCTGCGCGGCGACCAGGGGCGGCAGGCGCATCTCTTTGCCGATGTCAACGCGGCGCGCCAATCGGCGCAACTGCTGCTGCAGCGCCGGGCATTGCGCAACACCTATCGCTTCACGCTCGACCAGCGCTACATCCTGCTCGATCCGATGGACATCGTGACCTTGAGCGATGCGCGGCTCGGCCTCGCGCGACAATGGGTGCGGATCGCCGAGATCACCGAGAACGACGACGGCAGCTTGCTGCTCGCGGCCGAGGATTACCTCGCCGGCACCGGCTCGGCGGCGGCCTATTCCTTCGCGACCGGCGCGGGCTATGCCGCGGATTACAATGCCGATCCCGGCAACGCGCTGGCGCCGATCGTGTTCGAGCCGCCGGCGCAAATCGCCTCCGGCGCGCTCGAGATCTGGCTGGCGACCGCGGGCGGCGCGCAATGGGGTGGCTGCGACATCTATGTCTCGAGCGACGACAGTACCTACAAGCGCGCGGCGCGCACCAACGGCCCGGCGCGGATGGGCATGCTGACGGCGTCGTTGCCGGCGGGCGTCGATCCCGATATCGCCGATACGCTTGCGGTCGATCTGTCGCCCTCGCGCGGCAGCCTGCTGTCGGGCACGCAAAGCGATGCCGATCTCGGCCATACGCTGTGCTATGTCGCCGGCACCGCAGGCGGCTACGAGCTGATCGCCTATGAGACCGCGGCCCTGACCGGCAGCTATGCTTATGCGCTCGGCACCTATCTGCGGCGCGGGCTTTATGGCACGGCGAGCGTCGGCCATGTCAGCGGCGCCGCCTTCGCGCGGCTCGACGATGCGATCGTCAAGCTGCCTTACGACAAAAGCCAGATCGGCTCGACCATCTATCTGAAGCTGGCGTCGTTCAATCTCTGGAGCGGCGGCGCGCAGCAGCTCGCCGATGTCGCGCCTTACGCGCATGTCATCGCCGGGCCGCCGGCGCCGCCCGACGTGACCGGCTTTACCGCGCAGCAATCGGGCGCGGTCGTCGCCTTCGCCTGGGAGGCGGTGAGCGATGTCGCGCTCAAGGGCTACGATATCGGCTACGCGCCCCGGAGCACCAGCGACTGGTCGCTGTTCAACCTTTTGACCGAAGCCGCGGCCGGCACCGAGATGACCAATGCCGAGGTGCCGCCCGGGAGCTGGACGTTCGGCATCCGCGCGCGCGACATCGGCGATCAGCTCTCGCCCGACATCGCCGCGCTCGATCTGGTCGTCACCAACACGCTGCCGGTGATTTCCGCCGCCGATGCGGCGCCGGGCTGGAACAGCGCGGTGTTTTACGATCTCGGCAACTACCTCGATGCGCCGCTGCTGAGCCTCGACGCCGGCAGCTCCACGAGCGCCGTCGCCACCGCGACAGATCTCGGAAGCTTTTCGTAACGCTGTCGGCCTCAGTCGCGTCTTCTTTCGTCATGCCCGGACTTGTTCCGGGCATCCACGGTTCGAGACGTGGATCGCCGGGACAAGCCTGGCGATGACGATGAGAGAGGCTCGATAAAGCCGAGAGCAGAGAGTGACGTAAAGGAAACCCATGTCCGATCAATTCCAGCTTCGCCGCGACACGCAGGCCAATGTCGCGGCGGCGACCCCGGCGGCCGGCGAGCCGGCCTACGACACGACCCGCGCCGCGCTGCTGATCGGCGACGGCGCGACGCCCGGCGGCGTGCCGCAAGCGCTGCCGGCGCTGTTCGGCGGGTATTTGAGCGGGCGCTACTACTGGGCGGGCCAAGCGAACGCGTCGAGTGCGGCGGTCAGCGCCAATCTGCTTTACGCGATGCCGTTCGTCTGCCTGCAGAAGCAGATTTTCACGAAGATCGGCATCAGCGTCACGGCGGGCGCGTCCGGCAGCGCGCATCTCGGCATCTACAAAACCGCCGCCGGCGCCGTTCCCGCGGGCCTCGTTCTCGATGCCGGCACGGTGTCGACGACTTCGGCCGGCGCCCAGGAGATCACGGGCTTGAATTTCGCGCTCGATCCCGGGGTCTATTGCCTTGCCGCGCTCTTCAACGCCGGTCCGACGATCCAGTGGTGCCTGTCGTGCGACGCCTGGCAAATGCTGCTCGGCATGGGGTCGACCGCGCCCTCGACCGACATCGAGACGATGTTCGAGGCATCGCAGACCTACGGTGCGCTTCCCGCGAATTTCCCGACGCCGAGCTACGTCGTGAATTCCAGCATCCCCGGCGTGTGGTTGCGGCTGTGACGGCCGTCAACGCGTCGCTCTTCGATCTTCTTGGCGGCTTCCATCGCCATTACACCGGCGTGCTGACGCCGCGCGGCGCGCAGGGCGTCGATGCCTATGCGCAGATTGCCGCGCCCGCGGCGCCGGTGCTGAGCCAGATCGGCGGCGGCGCGCTGTCCGCCGCGACGCTCTACGCCAAGATCACCCTGGTCGGCCCCGGCGGCGAGACCACGGCGTCGAGCGAAGCTTCGCTCGCGGTCTCGGCCGGAAATCTGCTGACCATCGCATCGCCCGCGGCGGCCGGCAATGCCACCGGCTGGAATGCCTATGTCGCCAATGCCAGCGGCGCCGAGCGGCTGCAAAACGCGACGCCGATCGCTCTCGGCAATTCTTGGACGGAGCCCGCGAGTGGGCTCCTGACGGCAACCGCGTCGCCGCCCGGCGCCAACACCACCGGCTGGGACGTGTTCAACCTCTTCGTGCCCGATCCGGTAAGCGCTTGCAGCTACATCGCCGATCCGGTCGATACCGGGTTCGATGCCGAGCTGCGCGTGTTTCTCGCCGCGCAATACGGGCTGGGGCCGGGCCAATCGGGCGTGCCGTCGCTGTCTTATGCGATCGACACCTGGCTCACCGGCCAAAGCGATCCGGCGATTTTCGCAAGCTGGCCGAGCGTCGGCTATGTGTCGATGCGTTATCTGCGCGGCAAGCTCAGCTATGCGCCGGTGCCGGGCGCGCTCGCCTATATCGCCGATTTCGTGCCGACGATCGACACCGCGCCCACGGTCGAGACCGGCAATTCGCTCGTGGTCGCGCCGGGCGGAACCGCCATCGTCTTTCCCGAGCAATTCCATATCGCGCCGCAAGTCGTCGGCAATTGCATCGGCAATGCGGCGCTCAGCGTGACGGTCGCGGCGGTCTCGGCGACCGGATGCACGTTCCATGTCTGGAATTCGTCCGGCACCGATGTCGGCGGAACCGTCAATTACGAGGCGATCGGGGAATGATGAAGATGAGCCACGCAGACACGGGAATCCACCGCGCGCCGCGCGCGCGAAATTTCTTCCTTCCGCGATCCTCGTGCCTGCGTGGCGAGGTTTGGGCGTTTCATGTCTAGCATCCTCGCGAAACTCAAATCCGCCGGCGCGCGGATCGACGGGCTGCAACTCGCGCCCGACGGCAAGGTGAGCTTTGTTGCGACCAATGCCGGCGGCGCGTGGCGCGAGGACGATAAACACGCGGTCCGCATCGCGCTCGGCCTCGCCGCGGCGGCGCCGACGCCGGCGCAGCGCCAGGCGAGCCTTAGCGCCGCGATCCAATGCTGGCTCGACCGGACCGCGCAAGGTTTCGGCTACGACAATCTCGCCGCGGCGGCGAGCTATGCCGGCTCGTCGGTCGCACTGTGGCAAAAACAGGCGACGGCGTTCGTCGCTTGGCGCGATGCGGTGTGGCTCGCGGCAATCGAGCGGTTCGCCCAGCCGGCGCAACTGCCGGCGAGCGACGAAAGCATCATCGTGCAACTGCCGCAACCCTCGATACCGGCTTATTAGCAATGAGCTATCAGCTATCCCCCTCACCCCAACCCTCTCCCCGCTGGGGAGAGGGTTGGGGCCCGCGCGTAGCGTGGGAAGGTGAGGGGGAAGGCTGATAGCTGACGGCTGAGAGCTGATAGCGTTCAAGGAGACGATATGTCAGGCACCAACCCCGTCGGCGCTTGGGCGCTGCCCTACAGCACCGGCGCGAGCGTCGATGATCCGACCACCTATAAGGGGAAAATCGACGCGAATTTCGCTGTCGCGCAACGCATCGCCGACGCCTTTGCGCCGCGGCCCGCAAGTCCCGCGGCGATGTCGGTCGTGGTCGATGCGGGGTTCGTCGTCGCCACCGGCCCCGGCGGCTTGCAAGCGGTGACCGAGATCGGCGCGCAAACGCTGACGATCGCGGCGGCCCCCGGCGCGCCCAACAATCGCATCGACCTGATCGTCGTGGACGATGCGAGCGCGGTCGCAAGCGTCATCGCCGGCACGCCCGCCGCGACGCCCGCCGCGCCGGCGCTGACCGCAGGGAAGAAGCAGATCGCGCAAATATCGGTGCCGAACGGCACCGGCGCGATCGCCAACGCCAACATCGCCGATCTGCGCGCGATCGGTCAATCGACCGTGCCGGGGTTGCGCTGGGCCGTGGCCGGCGGCGCGGCCGATGCGATCGCGGCGAGCTATACGCCCGCCAACGCCGCGCTCGCCGACGGGCTCATCCTCGGCTTTCGCGCGAGCGCGGCGAATGTCACCGCGACGCCGAGCTTCAATCCCGACAGTCTCGGTGCCCAGACGATCGCGAAGAAAGGCGGCCAGGCGCTGCTCGCGGGCGATATCCCGGGCAATCTCGCCGAGTGCCTGGTGCGCTACAACGCCGCCAACACACGCTGGGAGTTGCTGAATCCGGCGGTGGCGCTGCCGACGATCGCCAACGACCACCTGCTCGCCAACACCAGCGGCGCGACCGCCGCGCCCGCGGATACCGCGCTCTCGGCGCTGCTCGATGCCGCCGCAGGCAATGCCAACAACGACATTCTGCAACGCGTCTCGGGCGCCTGGACGGCGGCGACGCTGTCGGCGGCCATCGACAATGCGATCGGCTCGACGCGCGGCGCGATCCTCGAGCGCGGCGCATCGGGCTGGACGCTCATTCCACCCGGCACCAGCGGCAACGTCCTGACCTCGAACGGCAGCGCCGCCGACCCAAGCTATCAAGCGGCGGGCACGCCGACCGGCTATGGCGCGGTGGGGACATATACGACCGCGCCCGGCAGCTATTCGCCAGGCTCGACCTACAGTCTCTCTGGGCTTTCAGGCACATGGCGGTGCATGGGCGATTTTACGGGAGCGATCGTTGGCTGTTGTACCGCCGTTCTTACTCAACTCTACGGGATTTTCGTGAGGATCATATGATGGCGACTCTGTTGATGTGTGCCGACCTGTTTTGGGGCGATGCTGCGCACAACTCGATCCTTTGCTTGGCGACATTTAGGGAAACAGGGCCGGTCCATTTTTGCGCAATGGCTTCCGACCTCGAGCCGCATGGCCGGGATTTGTGGAAGCGCCTCAACGCCGGCGAGTTTGGCACGATAGGCGCATATGTCGCGACTCCCATACCGCCAGCATCGAAGTCGAGCGGGACACAAAAGGTTTAATCATGGTGAGGGTGGTCAATACGTTCGAGTACGGCAACAATCTGCATCTGGTTTACGTCGCCGATCGAGTAGGTGACGAATTGCCGCTCCACCAACATGAAGACCGTGGTCATCTTACTATCTGCATGGCCGGGGAGATCGAGGCGTTTTTCCCAGACCGAGAGCCGATCGCGGCAAGACCTGGCGATGCGCCGTTCGAATTCGGTATAAGCCGGTTGCACGGAATACGTGCGAAGACCAATGGCACAATGTTCATGAGCGTCGTGGCTTCAGCGCCTCGACATTCAAACTGATCTTAATCCCGTGAAAATCCAGAACGCTCGCATCTTGGAATAAACCGAAAGTCTGCACTCGTCTAATTCTTTCGAAGCCCACATTATGCAGGTGGACGCCGAGTATCTCCAAATCGAAACCAACGCAATGAAAATCGGTTCTGTCCACCTGGCCACCGAACATCATCTGCATCACGAGGACCTTATCGGCGCCCCTGACCTCGGGCTTCACGAATAGCTGCGAGAGAATGTTCAGGTCGGGCACGGAGATCATCACTTTGCAGCCAGGCTTGAGCACGCGGTGCCATTCCTTCAGGGTGTTGGGTATGTCCGCATAGGGCACATGTTCGAGCACATGACTGGCGTATAGCGCTTCGATAGAATCGCTCGCGAATTGCGAAAGATCGCTGCAATTTCCGACGTAATCGACGTCGGGTCCCTCGATCATGTCGAGCGTCTTCCAACCAAAATATCGCTTTCGCGAACCAATCTGCAGTTGAGCGCTTTGTCACCGAACTCATCGACCAAAAGCAGAAAAGCGCGGGCGGCGGCGGAGGGCTTATTACGGCCTTCCTCCCAATCGGAGATCGGCCGATGCGGAATTCCGGTCGCTTTCGCAAAGTCAGCCTGAGTAAGACCCAGCCCCGATCGGATGCGCGCCATGTCGAGATCATGGGGTCGCACGAGCACGAGCCGCGCGGGTTCGGCCTCGAAGGTATCGGCGTCGTCGGCAATGGCGCGTTCCACGTCTTTGTCGGTGCGCGACGCGGCGGCTCGGATCGCATGGGTGGCGGCACGCCGGATTTCGGGGCGCGAGGGCCGGCGCCGTGCAACGCTCATCGACGACGCGACTTTGGGTCTATGGGAAAGAGGCTTGCGCATCGGCGTAACGCTCCTTTCGACTCGCGCGACGCAGGCTGATGATCCAATCGACCTGGCCGCGCATGGTCGATCGCGACCACCCATCCATTATATCGCTTTCCCTTCCGACGCCTGTTTCTTTTCGGAGCTCCCATGAATCACAAGCTCGATGCCGCGTTCGACGGCACGGCGGCGCTGGCCGCGATTGCGGCGCCGCTGTGGCTCGCCGATGCGGAGCTGTGGGGCCGGGCGCTGGTCATTCTCGGCGGCGTGGTGTTGTTGGCGCTGCGCATCGTCATGGCGTGGCGCGCGCTGCGCCACGCGCGCAACGGCGGCGGCCGTCATGAGTGACGCCCTCATGAGTGACGCCGGCTTTGCCGCGGCGATCGCCGCCGTCCTGGCGCATGAGGGCGGCTTTCAGGCGCTGCCGGACGATCCGGGCAATTGGACCGGCGGCAGGATCGGCGCCGGCGAATTGAAGGGCACGAAATACGGCATCAGCGCCGCGAGCTATCCCGCGCTCGACATCGCAGGGCTCACCGCCGCCGACGCCACCGCGATCTATCGCCGGGATTGGTGGGATCGCTTCGGTCTCGGCCGCCTGCCGCCCGCTATCGCGGCCAAGCTGCTCGATGCCGCGGTCAATATCGGGATCGACCAGGCCGTGCGGGGCTTGCAGCGCGCCTTGCGGGCGACAGGCAGGTCTATCGCCGAGGATGGCAAGCTGGGCGCCGAGACGCTCGCGGCCGCCACGGAAATTTCGCCCGAGATTTTGTTGCCGGCGCTGCGCGAGGCGCTCGCCGGCCATTACCGCCTGATCGCCGCCCGCCGCCCGTCCGATGCGCGGTTCCTGACCGGCTGGCTCGCCCGCGCCTATTCGTGAGATTTAGGCGGCGCGCTCGATCGCCGTCAGAACGCTTTCCAGACGGTGTTGCGCGCGCCACAGGTCGTGCGCCGCCTGCATACTGAGCAACAGCTCCGGCTCGCCGCCGCCGATGGCCGCGAACCGCAGCGCCATATCGGCGGTCACCGCACTGGTGCCGTTGAGGACCGCATAGAGACTGGGACGCGAAATCCTCATCCGCCGCGCGACTTCCGCCTTCGAGAGGCCGAGATGCTCCGCGATCGTCTCGCGCATCAGGACGCCGGGATGGGTCGGTGCGCGCTTCAGGGGACGGCGTGCTCGAAACTCGGTCATGTCTCGCTCCTCAATGATACTGCTCCAAGTCGATGCGGCGCGCTCGGCCTTGCTGCCATTCGAACGTGATGCACCATGGGCGGTTGACGTGAATCGAGTAGCGCAGCGGCTTGCCGCGCAAGGGATGAAAATCGAAGCCGGGCCGGTTGAGCTGGCGTAGATCCGTCGCGGTGTCGAGCGCGTCGAGCCGAACCAGGATTCGCGCTCGCAAATCCGCGGCGATCTTCGGCGCTGCCCCGGTCTCGAAAAGCTGGCGCAACGCGCGATCTCTGAAGCTCTCGATCACACCCTCAGTATGTAATGCCAGGCATTACAACTGTCAAGTAATGCCTGTCAGTCCCAACCGTCGGAAATGTCGGCCGCCCACCCATCGTCAACCCCGCAAAGGAGTATCCACGCATGCCCAATATCCCGAACGATGCCAAGCAGACCGTCGCCGACGTTAAAGCGGTCGTCGTCACCACGCGTCGCCGCCTTGCGGCGCGGCTGGTCGATTGGCTGCGCGATCATCCGCATGCGATGCTGGCGATCGCCGCGGCCGCGGTGGTGCTCGCCGCGGTCTTCGGCTTGCTCAGGGGCTGACATGGCCTTCGGCATCGACGATGCGGTCGGCGCGGTCAGCAGCCTCGCCGCCACTATCATCAACAAGGTCTTCCCCGATCCGCAGGACGCGGCGAAGGCCAAGGCGTTGCTCGAGGCGGCGGACGCCCAAGCGGCGATCCAGCAAACCGCCTCGCAGCTCCAGGCGATCGTGGCCGAGGCGCAATCGACCGACAAATGGACCTCGCGCGCCCGGCCGAGCTTTCTCTATGTCTGCTACTGCATGATCCTGACATCGATCCCGATGGGCGTGCTCTATGCGTTCGATGCGAACCACGCGCAAAAGATCGCGGCTGGCTTGCAGGCCTGGCTCGCCGCGATTCCCGATCCGGTGTGGCAGCTCTTCACCGTCGGCTATCTCGGTTACACCGGCGGGCGCTCGTGGGAAAAGATCAAGGGCGCGAGCAGGTGAGGTCTGCGCCCTTCGCAGGTGACACCGCCGCTTCTTGGCGATAGACCCTCATTGTCGAGGGAGACGCGATGCCCGAAGCCGGCGGCCAGGCGGCCGCGTTCAGCCATAACGACGTGCTGCGCATCCTCAGCGGCGTGCTGGTGTGCATGCTGATGGCGGCGCTCGACCAGACCGTGCTGGCGACCGCTCTGCCGGCGATCGCCGCCGATTTCCACGGCGTGCCGTATCTCTCGTGGTGCATCACGTCCTATCTGCTGGCGAGCACGGCGGCGACCCTGATCTTCGGCAAGCTCAGCGATCTCTGGGGCCGCCGCATCCTGCTCGAGGCCTCGATCGGCGTTTTCCTGGTCGCCTCGGTCGCCTGCGCCCTGTCGCAGAACATGGCCGAGCTGATCGCCGCGCGCGCGGTGCAGGGGATCGGCGGCGGCGGGCTTTACAGCATGGCGCAAGCCTCGATCGCCGATGTGGTCTCGGCGCGCGAGAGAGGCAGGTATCAGGCCTATATCACCAGCGCGTTCTCGACCGCGGCGATCATCGGGCCGGTGATCGGCGGCTTCAGCGTCGAATACCTGACCTGGCGCTGGGCATTCTGGATCAACCTGCCGCTCGGCATCGTCGCCTATTTTCTCTGCCATCGCGGCCTCGCGCGCGTCATCGTGCATCGCGTGCGGCGGCCGGTCGATTATCTCGGTGCGGCGCTGATGCTGCCGGGGGTCAGCGCACTGATCCTGTGCTTCACCTTGGGCGGCAGCACGCTCGCCTGGACCTCGCCGCGGCTGCTCGGCCTCGCGCTCGCGGCGATCGTCTTCCTCCTTGCCTTCATCGCGCGCGAGCGCCGCGCGCCCGAGGCGCTGCTGCCGCCCCGGCTTTTCGCCAGCCCGGTGTTCTGCGTCGCCAGCGCGCTCAATTTTTTCATCAATGCGATCACCGTCGGCACGTTCATGCTGCTGCCGGTGTTCCTGCAATTCGCGGTCGGCGTCACGCCGGATATTTCGGGCGCGATGCTGATCGTCCCGTTCGCGGCGCAGATCACCAGCTCGATCCTGACCGGCCGGCGGGTGCAGCGCACCGGCCGCTATGTGCCGTCGCCGCGCCTGGGATTCTTGCTGCTGCTGGTCGCCGCGATCCTATTCACCACCATGACGGCGTCGACGCCGCTCTGGCTGATCGAGCTCTATATGATGGTGAATGGCATCGGCAACGGGCTCTGCCAGGCGCCGCTCTGGGTCGCGATCCAGAATTCGGCCGAACTCAAGGATCTCGGCGCGGTTACGGGCGCCAATGCGTTCTTCCGCGCGCTCGGCGGCGCGTTCGGCGCCAGCATCCTGTGGTCGCTGCTGCTGACCACGCTCGACCGCACCGTTTCGGCCGAGGGCCATGCCGGTTACGGCTCGACGCTGCTGCGCGATGGCCGCGCGGCGCTGACGCTACTGCCGGCCGATGTGCGCGCGGTGCTGATCCCGGCGCTGTCGCATTCCTTCGGCTATGCCTTCGCGGCGGCGGGGGTGATTTCCGCGGCGGCCTTCGCGACCACCTATTTCCTCAAGGAAATCCCGCTCCGCACGACGACACGCCAGGCCAAGCCGGACGTCGCCGCCGCCGACTGATCTCTGAGGCGTGCCAGTCGGATCGCATCGGAACCCAAACCAAAGCCATGCGTTACGAAAAGGCAGCTTCTTGCGGTGGCCAGGCTTTCAGTCTAAAGTTAACTAGTACCCGGAATCAAAGCTGAGTGATACGTCGGCCTTTGAACCGGCGCTGGCGGACGCTTTTCTTTTTCCATGCGAAC
>DATLUE010000384.1:0-4761 GCA_035533255.1 Allostellaceae bacterium
TAACAGCCGGTCGGCGACGGCGAGATAGAAGATGACATTTCCATTGGTGCCGCGATCTTTCTCCGCCTTGTCAAGCAGACCGCGCAATCGCTCGTAGACCTCTGGCTTGGTGATATCGCCGTCGACATAAGTCATCTTGTCGGCCAGTTGGTTCCACACATCTTCGTCGATTTTGTCAACGTCAAACGCGGCGGCGGAATTGCCGATAAAGCTATCCAGCATGGTGTGAAGGTGGTTGCGCCAGCTCTCGGCAGTCTCCGCGGTGCGCGCAACTCCGATCAGCGCGAATTTCTCTGGCAGCAAATTGGTGCGCGCGAGATTATATAGTGCCGGAACGACAAGGCGCTTCGTCAGATCGCCGCTGGCACCGAAGATGACGATGGTGCAAGGGTCTGCCGGTGTAGCTTGGCGGCGGGGGGCGGATTCGGCCACCCTGATAGGCGGAACCGGAGGGGATTGTCTGTCGAGCATTGCATTCTACTCCGCGGCGTTCTGGGTAGCGTGATGCTCTTTCGATGCCGCCGGCTTTTCTGGATCGATCGACTCCTGACCCTCGACGTGACCGCCAAAGCCGAAGCGCATGGCCGAGAGCATCTTTTCGCCGAAGGTATTCTTCTGCCGCGAACGGAAGCGCGCGTAGAGCGCGCTGGAGAGCACATCGGCTGGAACCGCCTCTTCGATCGCCGCCTGGACGGTCCAGCGGCCCTCGCCTGAATCCTGCACGAAGCCTGAAAACTCCTTCAACTGCGGGTCCTTCGCCAGTGCAGCGGCGCCGAGATCGAGCAGCCATGATGAAATGACGCTGCCGCGACGCCAGACCTCGGCAATGTCCGGTAGGTTGAGCGTGAAACGCTCGTCTTCCGGCAAATCCTTGGAATCCTTGTTGCGCAGGATGTCGAAACCCTCGGCATAGGCCTGCATCAGGCCATACTCGATGCCGTTATGCACCATTTTGACAAAGTGCCCCGCGCCGGACGGACCGGCATGAATATAGCCACGCTCTGCGCGGGTATCGCCTTTGGCACGGCCGTTGGTGCGCGGAATGTCGCCGAGGCCGGGAGCCAGGGCTGCGAATATCGGATCGAGATGATCGACCGCCTGCTTCGGCCCGCCGATCATCATGCAATAGCCGCGCTCGATACCCCAGACGCCGCCGGATGTACCGCAGTCGATGTAACGGATCTTCTTTTTGACCAACTCCTTGGCACGGCGGATATCGTCTTTGTAGAACGAGTTACCGCCGTCGATGATAATGTCATCAGGTTCAAGCAACTCACCGAGACGCCGCACCGTCTTGTCGGTGATATCGCCGGCCGGCAACATCAACCATATTGCGCGCGGCTTCTCTTTAAGCTGCTTGACGACGTCGTCCAGCGATTGTGCCGCCAAAGCGCCTTCCTTCGCCAGCGCGTCGCGGGGCTTGGCATTAGCGTCGAACACAACACAAGAGTGCCCCGCTTTCATCAAGCGGCGAGACATGTTGCCGCCCATTTTGCCGAGTCCAATGACACCGATTTGCATGATCGCGTTCCTTATCTATTACCTTCAAAAACCGCTATTCGAGCGCGGCATCCATGGCCCGGCCAAGTTCCGCGAGCCCAGCGTCGACATCTTTGAGGTGGACGCGCAAGGCACGACGGCCGCGCTCGACTAACACGCCGAGATCGCCGCGCGCCTGCGCAGCCTTCACGATGCCGAAGCTGTAGGAATGACCGGGCACATCGATATCGGCACGATCGTCGCAAGTGATCTGGAGAAACACGCCAGAATTCGGCCCGCCTTTGTAGGCTTGCCCGGTCGAGTGCTGGAAGCGGGGGCCGAAGCCAAGACAGGTCGCGGCGCGGGTCTTGTCGCGGATACTGCTACGCATCGCGGTCAAGGCTTGCGTGTGCGGCTCGTTGCGCTCGATATATGCCAGCAGCGCCATGTAATCGCCGGACTTGGCACCCGCGTGCACTTGCGCAAAATGGCTCTTCAGATAGCCGGGCAGCGTGTTGTGCCGACCGAGCGCGGCGGCGTTGCGCGGGTCGGCATAAAGCGCGATGCCGTTTTCGCGAAACACCGGGGTTTCGTCAGGCAACCGATGCGATTTCTCATAGTCGTCGGTCAGCGCCCGGGTCTTGTCCTTGCTCGCTTCGACGTCCGGCTGGTTGAAGGGATTAATGCCGATAATCGCGCCGGCGACCGCAGTGGCTATTTCCCAACGGAAGAATTCCTGCCCGATATGCCAAGCGTCCTTGACGCCAATGCGCACAACCGGATGACCGGCTTTTTCCAAGGCGGCTACCGCGGCGCGCTGCGACGGGTCGTGCCGCCCGTCCAATTCGAGGTAAGCAAAGAAGCGGTCGCTACCGTAACTTTCGGGCCCACCGAGCGGCTCGTCGGCGAGCGGGATCAAGCCGCGCCCCTGTTTGCCGGTGCTCTCCGCCAGAAGCTGCTCCAGCCAGGCGCCAAGGTCGGCTATTCCAGGCGAAGCGATGATCGTCACCTTGTCACGGCCGAAACGTGTGGCCGCGATACCCATGGCGATGCCGAGCTGCACGCCGGGGTTCTCGGAGGGCGGTACGTCGGCGCCACAGGAGCGCTGCATCGGCAGCGTCGTCTCAAGCAGGCGCTTGACGTTAAGACCCATCGCCGCCGCCGGCACCAGACCGAATTTCGACAGCACGGAATAGCGCCCGCCGATCGACGGCATGCCATGAAAAATATGAGAGAAGCCGAGCTTCTTAGCCTGCCGATCCAGTGACGAGCCAGGATCGGTTACGGCAACGAAATGCTCGCCGGCCTTGTCCTTGCCGCGCAATTTGGCGAATCGGTCGAGGAAATAGTCGAGGAATATATTGGGCTCCAGCGTGCTGCCCGATTTGGAGGAGACGACGAACAGCGTCTTGCCGAGCTCGACGGCCTGTTCGATTGATGCGATCTGCGCCGGATCGGTGCTGTCGAGCATGTGAAACCGCGGCCAGCCAGCCTGCGGTCCGAACGTGTCACCAAACACCTCCGGACCAAGGCTTGAGCCGCCCATGCCGAGCAGCACGACATCGGCAAATGCCCGTTGCTTCACGTCCTTCGCAAAGTCGTTCAGTCGCGCGACGTCGGCCAGTTCATCCTCAACAATGTCGAGCCAACCGAGCCAATTTTTCTCATCTGTCCCGGACCAGAGGGATGCGGCGCCAGCCCAAAGCCGCCGAATGCGCCCACCGGAGCGCCAAGCTTCCATCTCGGCGTCGAAGGCGGCCTTGATCTCGGCAGCGCCCGGCCGGATTTCCTGGCCTGCCCGCTCCCCGCCTTGAAGCCTGCGGCGCTGATGCGCGATGGCGCCGAACAATTGATCGAACGAGTCGGCGAACTGCTGCACGCCTTCGACGACTAGTTCGTCGGTCACCTGTTTCAGCGAGATACCGATGCTTTCCAACGCGGCAAGCATCGCCCGTGCGCCCGCGACGTCCTGCTCGACGGCATCGGCCTCAGCCTTGCCGTGCTCGCGGAAGGCATCCATGGTCGCCGGCGGAATCGTGTCCACGGTGTCGCGGCCGATCAGCGCCTCGACATACATCGTGTCCTTATAGGCCGGGCTTTTGGTGCTGGTGGAGGCCCACAGTAGTCGCTGCGTTCTTGCACCCGCCGCAGCCAAGGTTTCCCAGCGTGCGCCTGCAAAGAGCGCCTGATAACGCGCATAGGCGACCTTGGCATTGGCGATGCCGGCCTTGCCGCGCAGCCTGTCCGCCAGGTTCTTGTCGCCGAGTTTGCCCAGCCCCTTGTCGACTGCCGAGTCGATGCGGCTGACAAAAATACTGGCGACACTGCCGGTCTTCGACACGTCACCGCCGGCCTTCTTCAAGTCCTCGAGGCCCGCGATATAGGCCTCGACCACCTGTTCGTAGACGCCGACGGCAAACAGCAGAGTGATATTGATGTTAAGGCCCCGGCCGATCAAATGGCGGATCGCGGGAATGCCAGCCGGCGTGGCCGGCACCTTCACCATCAGGTTGGCGCGGTCCACGGCCTTCCAAAGCCGCCGGGCTTCTTTGATCGTTGCGTCGGTGTCATTGGCCAGATAGGGCGAACATTCCAGGCTGATATAGCCGTCGCGCCCTTTCGTCGCGTCATAGACCGGCCGCAGCACGTCGGCGGCGGCCTGAATGTCGGCAATCGCCAGATGTTCGTAGATATCGGAAATGCTGTGGTCGCCTTGCGCCTGAAAATCCTTCAGCGCCTGTTTGTATTCGTCGCTTTCGCCAATCGCTTTTTCGAAGATCGAGGGGTTCGACGTGATGCCTTTCAGACCGTCACGCTCGATCATCGTCTTCAACTGGCCGGTTCCGATCAGGCTGCGCTTGAGATAATCGAGCCAGGGCGACTGGCCGCAGGCTTCGAGTTGCTTGAGGGGGTTCATGTTCTCTGCTTCCGGTGTTTAGCAATCTGGTCTTTGGCGGCGGCGACGATTTTTTCCGGCGTAAAGCCGAATTTTGTCATTAGGTCCTTGATCGGCGCTGACGAACCGAACGCATGCATGCCAATCCTGGCGCCATCCGAGCCGACATAGCGATCCCAGCCGATGACCGAGCCGGCCTCGACCGACACGCGCGCCACGACGGCTGGCGGCAACACGCTGTCGCGATAGGCACGATCCCGCTGCTCGAACAATTCCCACGACGGCATGCTGACCAGGCGCGCCGCGATGCCCTGCTGCTTCAGTGCCTCACAGGCCTCAACGCAGAGCGCAACTTCGCTACCGGTGCCAATCAGGATCACATCGGG
>DATLUE010000385.1:0-6157 GCA_035533255.1 Allostellaceae bacterium
TGAACCTGAAACACGTTCTTCGCAATATCCAAACCAATTGTGATAGTCTCGCTCATGGACGGCTCCTCTCAGATGATGTGTCGTTTCCAACGACCTCATCTTGGCACATCGATGCCGCAACAGGGGCCGTCCACCACATCATCATTAGCTCGTCATGCCCGCGTAAGCGGGCATCCAGTCGTCGCCCTGGGTCCCCGCTTTCGCGGGGACGACGAACCAAGAGGGTTTCGTGTAGCTCCGCCTTTGATCAAGCTGAGCCAGTTACCGGCTCAGCCGCGTCCTCTTGGCAGCACCGGCACCCGCGCCGCCGCGCAGCGCGCGCGCCAGGAACGCGATATGCGCGCGCGCCGCTTTGGCGGCATCGGTCTCGATCGCGCGGTAGCGCTTCACCAACTCCTGCCCGAACGGCGTGAGCGTCGCGCCGCCGCCTTCCTTTCCGCCGAGCGTCGTTGCAACCACCTTGCGCTTGAAACTGGTGTTGAGATCGTCGATCAACATCCAGGCGCGGCGGTAGGACATGCCGAGCGTGCGGCCGGCGCTGCTGATCGAGCCGGTTTCCGCGATCGCATCGAGCAGCCGCATCTTGCCTGGCCCGATCGAATGGCCGGGGCCGAGATCGACGCGCAGGGTCAGCCGCGCCGCCATCTACTCCGCCGCGGCGGCGGCCTCGTTCGGCTGGCGATATTCTTTCAGCCGCGGCAGAACCTCCTTGGCGAACAAGCTCAGATTCTCGACCGTGTCGTCATGCGACATGAAGCCGGCATGGCTCATCGAGAGGAGATTGCCCATGCCGCCGCAGGACGAGGCGAAATCGGTGATCTGGTCGTAGACCTGATCGGGTGTGCCGCAGAACATGATGCCGGCATCGATCAGGTCCTGGACGCTGCCGGTCATCATATTGATGGCGCGGCCGTCCTTGGTGAGGCTGCGAATCGGCGGACGGCCGGCGGATTGTATCATCCGGACATTATCCTGAACCGAGGCATAGCCGGGCGGATTGCGGAACGCCGCCGGCGTCAGCGGCAAGGTGCGCAGATAATCCGCGACCAGCTCGCCGCGCCGGCGGGCCTCGGCCTCGGTCGTGCCGACCGCCATCAGCCCGAGATAGGCGAAGCGATCCGGCGGCGGCTCGCGATGGAATTTCGCGCGATAGGATTCGCGATAGGCATCGTAGAGCGGTCGTGTGTTGTAGCCGGTGCCCAACGTCGCCATCGTATAGCCGCGCTCGCCCAGGCGCTGGGCGTTGTGCTTGCTGCCGGTGGTGCTCCAGACCGGCGGATGCGGCTGTTGAAAGGGCCGCGGCCAGATGTTCACCTGGCGATAGTGGAAATTCTCGCTCTCCCAATTGAACGGCCCGTCATGGCTGGTCATCGCCTTGAGGATGAGATCGAGCGATTCCCAAAATCGCTCCTCGACCGCGACCGGATTGGCGTTGGAGGGCGCGAATTCCGACGGCACGCCTTTGACGAA
The DNA here is from genome assembly GCA_035533255.1 of Allostellaceae bacterium. Taxonomy (GTDB): domain Bacteria; phylum Pseudomonadota; class Alphaproteobacteria; order ATCC43930; family CGMCC-115725; genus CAIKMD01. Next base: position 1,471 of record DATLUE010000385.1, read on the forward strand.
ACCCATATTCAGCCGGCCGCGCGACACCACATCGATGGTCGCGAGCTCCTCGGCGGCGCGCACCGGGTCGGGGCGATGCGCCAGCGGATAGCCGAGGACCAGCAGCCGCGCCTTTTTGGTGATGCGCGCGAGGATCGACAACGTCACGATCACCGTCGCCGCCATGCAGGTCGCGGTGCTGTGATGCTCGTTGACCATGATGTCGAAGCCGATCTCGTCGGCGAGCTGCCACTCGTCGTAATAGCGATGATAGAGATCGGCGGCGAGCGCCGGGTCCTGGCGCTTGTTCGGGATGGTGATGCGCAGCGTGCCGTTGTGATCCTTCCATGCCGGGGAATAAGGCTGCTCGGTGAAATGAAAGACTCTCATGCCTCTTTCCCTTCGATGAACGCCAGCACCTGCCGCGCGAATTCCTGCGGCTGCTCGACATGCGGAAAATGGCCGGCGCGCGCGACGGTCGCGAAGCGCGCCGACGGAATCGCGGCGGCGTAGGCCCGGCCGTAATCCGGCGCGACGATGCGATCCTCTTCGCCCCACAGCACCAGCGTCGGAATCTTGATGCGATGCAGCCGCCCTTTCAGCTTTGGATCGTGCATATAAGGCCGCCAGCCGTAGCGCGCGGTCGCCTCGCGCGCGCGGGCAATGGCATAGAGCTCATCCTCTGGCAGCTTGCCGACATCGCGTGCGACGAGCTGCTCGTCGACGTAGAGAACTTTTTGCAGATCGGCATCGGTGACGAAATACATGTCGAAAATGTCGCGCGTCTCGCGATCGCCGTGCTTCACCCCGAAGGCATCGACCAGCACCAGCCGCTTGAGGCGCTGCGCGTTCTTCACCGCGATCGCGGCCGCGATCCAGCCGCCGATGCCGAGGCCAACCACCGACACCTCACGCAGATCGAGCGCATCGAGCAGATCGAGATAGAGATAGGCGATGTCGTCGATCGTGTTGAAGCTGCCCGGCACTTCGGGCTTGCCATAGGCGGGCGCGAGCGGCGCGATCACCCGCGCGTGCTGGGCCAGCAGATCGAGCGCCGGCCCCGCGCGGTCGAGGCCGATCTCGGGATGGAGGAACAGCACCGGCTTGCCGCTGCCGCGAACCTCCATCTCAAGCGCGACGCCGTTCACCTCGATGGTCGATTGGCCGTCAGCGAGATTCATCGCTGCTTCTCCCGAGCTCTTGATCTGGCGCCATTCTGCCGATTCCGCCGTCGGGGTTCAACCGGGGGGCGCGATACGGATTCGGCGGCCCGTGTTTTCGGCTGTCGGCACGCGTCATATCTGCTAGAAAAAGCCATCGGACAAGGCGGCCTAAGCGCTGCCGAACGAAAACGGGGAGTTTCATGGGCAAAGTCTTCGGCAATCGCTGGTGGGTGGTGTTCGCGAGCGTCTGCGGGCTCTTGGTCGGCTCGGGCGCGATCAACGTGTTCGCGTTCGGCGTGTTCCTCAAGCCGGTCACCGAGGAGCTCGGCATCGGCCGCGGCTATTTCGGCTCGGCACTGGGCATCAACTCGGTGATGACGGCGGCCGGCTGCTTCGGGCTCGGCTGGCTGCTCGACCGGTTCGGCACGCGGCGGGTGATGATCCCAGGCATTATGCTGTGCGCGCTCTCGACCGCGCTCTATTCGACCATCCTGCCCAATCCCGGCCGCATCTATCTGCTGTTCGGCTTCTCGGGCCTGATGTATGCGTGCCAGTCGCCGGTGGCCTACGCCAATTCGATCTCGCAATGGTTCGACCGCGGCCGCGGCCTGGCGCTCGGCATCGCCATTGCCGGTGTCGGATTGGGTGTCGCCTTGGTGCCGAAGCTCGCCCTGACGCTGATCGTTCATTTCGGCTGGCGCCGCGGCTATATCGGGCTCGCCATCGCGATCATGGTCATCGCCTGGCTGCCAGTCGCGATCTTCCTGCGCGAGCCGCCGGGCTACCAGCCAGCGGTACGGCGTGCGGCGCAGCGTGCAGCGGCAAGCCTCTTGCCCGGCATTGCCGCGCGCGACGCCTTCAAGACCTGGCGCTTCTGGTCGTTCACGCTCGCCTTCTTCGTCGCCATCGTCGCGATCAACGGCACCTTGACCCAGGTCGTCGCCCTGCTGACCGATCGCGGCATTCCGGCGGGAGTCGCGGTTTTCTTCTTGTCGATGGCCGGCATCGCGCTGATCGTCGGCCGAATGGTCGCCGGCTGGTGCCTCGATCGCTTCTGGGGCCCCTATGTCGCGATCGTCTTCTTCATCATACCGATGGGCGGTATCGCTTTGCTTGCCAGCGGCGCCGGCGGCGCGGCGCCGCTCTTCGGCGCGGTGCTGTGCGGCCTCGGCGTCGGTGCCGAGGTCGATCTGATGGCGTTCTTCACCAGCCGCTATTTCGGCATGCGCGACTACGCCAAGATCTATGGCGTGATGTTCGCGCTGTTCGCGCTGGCGAATGGCGTCGGGCCTTCGCTCAGCGGCATGAGCTTCGACCGCTACCACTCCTACGTGCCGATCTTCATGGTCTACGAGGTGTTGCTGGTGATTACTTGCGCGCTGTTCGTCGGGCTGGGGCCTTACCCCTATCCGGCACCCAAGCAGGAAGTGGTCCCCGGCGAGATGCACAAGGCGGTGGCGTAGAGAAGCTTTCAGCTATCAGCCGTCAGCTCTCAACAAACTGATAGCTGATAGCTTACTGCGCCGCGACCGCTCGATTTTCGTTCTCGACAAGTTGCGTCATCAGCCGCCGCATTTGCACGCTACCGCCGTCGGCATGGGCGCTGACGGTCGGCGCCGCGGGATCGAGCGCGATCGAGCGCTCCTGCGCCTCCAGCATGTCCTTGTCCTCGTTGAACGCCTCGACCGTGAGCTTGTGCATGAACGCATCGACCTGCCGGTCGCCCTGCTGGTAGTCGCGCGCATTGACCCAAAAATAATGTGTGCTGGTCTCGGTCTCGGGCGTGCAGGCATTCAGGACAGTGATGCCCAAGGACATCGGAGACTTCTTCTCCGGCGCGACCTCGGTGGTGCGGATGGCGATCACGACCTGGCAGGGCGGCAGGAAGGTGATGGTCTTTTCCAGCACCGAGCGCGGACCCATGCCCTGCTTGAGATTATGCGGCGCGGTCGCGACCTCGACCGGCGCGCGGATGACGCGCACGGCTTTCTCGTCGCGCTCGAATTTCAATTCGGCGCCGCTGTCGTCGGTACCGATGGTCTTGGCGTGGACGAAGCCGACATGCGACAAGTCGATGAGATTCTCGACCACCAGCAGATAATGCGCCGCGATCGGCAGGCGGCTATGCACGGTTGCCCAAGCCGGGTCGGCGTTGCGGTGAAAATCGGGGATAGGCGCCGGATCGGCGCTGCCCGCCTCACCCATCCAGATCCAGAGAAAACCGTGACGCTCGACCAGCGGATAGGCGGCGACGCCGAGCCCCGCGGGCACGCGCTCCTGCCCCGGAATGGCGACGCAGGCGCCGGCGGCATCGAAGGTGAAGCCGTGATAGCCGCATTGCAGCCGGTCGCCGATCACCCTGCCTTTCGACAAAGGCGCGCGGCGGTGGCAGCAGCGATCTTCGAGCGCGACGGCGGCGCCGTCTTCCGTGCGATAGAGCACCACCGGCTCGGCCAGCAGCAACCGCGCCAGCGGCGCGCGCGTCACCTCGCCCGCTTCCGCCGCGACGTACCAGCAATTCCGCAGAAATTCGCCCGACATCCCGATACCCTTCCGGTTTTGCCCATCCTAGCAAATCCGATTGCGGCCGGCACCTCCCTGCGGCATAGACGGTTTCAGCAATAGGGAGGACGGCGATGGCCGCAGAGCGTGTTTCCTTTCAATCCGCCGGGCTGAAGATCAACGGCTATATCCACCGGCCGGCCGGGATGAAGCCGGGCGAGAAGCGGCCGGCGTTCATGGTGCTGCACGGCTTCGGCTCGAATAGTAGCAGCAGCAATTGCGTGCTGCCGGCAGAGATGCTGAGCGACTGGGGCTATGTCGCGCTGCGCTTCGATTTCCGCGGCTGCGGCGAAAGCGAGGGCAAGCGCGCCAACGCGGTCTGCCTCGAGCAGGTCGAGGACACGCGCAACGCTTTAAGCTTCCTCGAGACTCGCGGCGAGGTCGACGGCAAGCGCGTCGCCGTGGTCGGCTCGTCCTTCGGCGCGGCGGTCGCGGTCTATACCGGCGGCGTCGACCAGCGGGTCGCGGCGGTGATCTCGTCGGGCGGCTGGGGCGACGGCGAGACCAAGTTCAGGAAGCAGCATGCCTCGCCCGAGGCATGGCAGCGCTTCACCGAAATGATGGCGCGCGGCAAGACCGCCAAGGCCAAGGGCGAGAGCATCATGGTCCCGCGCTACGACATCGTGCCGATCCCCGAGCATCTGCGCGGCAATCTCGCGCAGAACTCGATCATGGAGTTCACCTTCGACACCGTTGACAGCATGTATAATTTCCGCGCCAACGAGGTGGTCGGCGCGATCGCGCCGCGGCCGTTGCTGCTGCTGCATTCCTCGAACGATTCGGTGACGCCGACCGAGCAATCGCTGCGATTATTCGAGCATGCCGGCAAAGCCTCGACCGATCTGCACCTCATGCCCGACGTCGATCATTTCATGTTCAGCCAAGAGAACCCGCGCGTGATCGCGGTGATCCGCGCCTGGCTGGAGAAGTTTTTCCCGGTCGCGGCGAAGTGAGCGGGTTGCACGGCGATCGCGCGTCCCTCG
>DATLUE010000386.1:0-14865 GCA_035533255.1 Allostellaceae bacterium
GGCGAGATGAATCCCGAGCAGCTCTGGGAGACGACGCTCAACCCCGATGCGCGCTCGCTCTTGCAGGTGAAGGTGCCGCATGCGGCGCAGGCCGAGGAGACCTTCTCGACCCTGATGGGCGACCTGGTCGAGCCGCGCCGCGATTTCATCCAGGCGAATGCGCTGGAAGTCGCCAATCTCGACGTCTGATTAAGCGAGGCGGCGCTCGCGCAGCAGCGCGCGCGATACCGCGATCACGTCCTGCGCGGCGACAAAGCCTGGCAATGCGTCTGCGGCGACGATCTCGATCCGGTCGTATTCGCCGCTCGCGGCTTCCTTATGCAGGCGCGCGATCTCGGCCGCCGATAGCGCGGTGCGCAGCGCGTAGCCGATATCGGTCGTGTGCGCGCCCTCGTCCTCGATCAGCGCGAATACGACGATCTCGTTGACCGCCGCTGTGGGGATGCCGGTCTCTTCGGCAAGCTCTTGCAGCAACTGGCCGCGCGGATCGCGCGCGCTGTCGCCGATCCCGCCCGAGGGGACCAATTCCCAGCGGCCGCCATCCTGGGTCGTCGCCGCGGATCGCCGGCCGAACACGACACTGTCGCCGCACATCAGCAGGCCCGACACCGCGACCGGCCGCACGCGCAGCAGCGGGAACAGCGCGGGCGCGCGGCGCTGCGCGATGAAGCGGCGATAATCGACGAGACAGCCGCGAAGATTTCGGCCGTCGCGCGCGATCAGCGAGAGCAGCCTGCCGTCGAACAGCGCGCGCGCGCGGCTCTGTTGCTCGCGCTCCCAGATCGCATCGACGGTCCGTTGCGTGGCGCTATCGAGGGCCGGTGCGGGGAGAAGCTCGATGACCGGCTCGCCGTCGAGCGCCTCGACGCGCAGCATTACCGCCGTCCGGCGATGCGCCGGGCGCGCTGGCGCTCCAGTTCCGGGATCAGCTCGTCGATCGCGCCGATCAGCCGCACGGATTGCGGCCATTCGACCGGGGTGCGGCTTTCGGCGGCGACGCCATAGGTGCGGATGCCGGCCGCGATCGCCGATTTCGCGCCGTTGGGCGAATCCTCGACCGCGATCGACAGCTCGCGGGCGCAGCCGCTGCGCGCCAGGGCGATGCGATAGGGCTCGGGCTCGGGCTTGCCGAGGCAAACCTGGTCGCCGCCGACCACGATGTCGACGAAGCTGGCGAGCCGCACGCGCGCCAGCCAGGCGCGCGTGCGCGCGGCGGTGTTGGAGGTGACGATGCCGACCGCCCAGCCGTTGCGGAACGCGGCCTCGAGCGTCGCGGCTGCGCCGGCCGCCGGCACCACCTCGCCGAAAGCGGCATCGATCAGCGCGGTGTAGCGGCCCAGCAATTCATCGAGGCTCTGCGGCAGCGCCCAGCTCCGCTTCAGCATGGCGACTGCCATCGGCAGCGGCGGGCCGTTGACCGAAGCGAAAGCCTCGTCGCTTGCGGCCGCGCCGCAGCTTGCGGCAAAGCGGTCGAACATCGCGCGCAGGATACCGATGCTATCGGCCAGGGTGCCGTCGAGATCGAAAAAGATCCCGCGGCGCGCGTTGCGGCTCATCGCAGCGCCTCCCAGACGATCGGCTCGCCGCGCGCGATCGCCCGCAAGGCCGGCTTGCCGAGGATTTGTGGCAGGCAGCGCGGCGGCAAGCCATTGCCGGGGCGGATGCTGCGCACGTTCTGGCGCGTTAGCTTTTCGCCGGCACCGATATCGGCGGTCGCGTAGAGCGAGCGCCGAAAGACCACGGACGGCTCTTCGCGCTTCGATGCGCCGTATTTGATGCCGCCGCGTGCGCGGAACGCCTCGCGGCAAGCTTTGACGAGCGCTTCCAACTGGTCGGGCAGGCAGGAGAAGGTCGAATCCGCGGTCGCCGGCTCGCGCGCGTCGATGACGTGCTTTTCGACGATCATCGCGCCGATCCCGACCGCGATCGCGGCCGGCAAAGTCTCGAGCGTGTGATCGGAATAGCCGATCGGCACGTCGAAGCGCTTGATCATGTCGGCGATGGTGAAGAGATTGGCTTCGGCCGGATCGGCAGGATAGGCGCTGTTGCAGCGCAGTAGCGCGATCTCGCGGCCGCCGCCGTTGCGCGCGGCGTCGAGCGCGGTCTGGATGTCGGCGAGGGTGCAAAGCCCGGTCGAGATGATCACCGGCTTGCCGGTCGCGGCGCAGGCGGCAATCAGCTCGCTATCGACCGCCTCGAACGACGCGATCTTGTAGGCGGGCGCGCCCAGCGTCTCGAGCAGCTCGATCGAATCCTTGCCGAACACCGAGGCGAAAGCGACGATGCCGCATTCCTTGGCATAAGCGAAGAGCTCGGGGAACCAGGCATAGGGCGTCGCAGCTTCCTGGTAGAGCGCATGCAGGCGCCGCCCTTTCCACGGGTTGTCGCCCTTGATCACGAAATCCGGCCGGTCGCAATCGAGGGTTAGGCTGTCGGCGGTATAGGCCTGGAACTTCACCGCGTCGGCGCCCTTCTCGGCCGCGAGCTTGACGATGCGCTTGGCTCGCGCGAGATCGCCGCCATGATTGGCGGAGGCTTCGGCGATGATGTAGGGCGGCGCGTCGGGGCCGATGCGGCGGCCAGCAATGGTGATCGATTCCACGGGGCTCAGACCTATTCGATGCTCGCGAACCCTAGGTCCGGCATGCTTAAAAAAAGCTGAATATGCCGCATCGCCGCACGCAACTGCGAACGGACCCCGGGCCGATCACGGCCTTTGGCCGGCCTTTGATTCGAGTCGGAGTGGCGGTAACATCGCCGCTTCTCCATCCCCAAGAGGCTCATCATGGACGACGCGCCGTTTCCTTCCGCCGGATCGAAAGGCTCCGACAGCGCGGCCGAGGTGCTGCTGCGGGCGATGAAGGCGAACGGCATCGATTACATGTTCGCCAACCCCGGTACCGATTTCGCGCCGATGATCGAAGGGCTGGTGCATTGCCAGCGCAAAGGCGCCGACATCCCGAAGCCGATGGTGATCACGCATGAGAATTGCGCGGTCGCGATGGCGCATGGCTATTACATGGTCTCGGGCAAGCCGCAGGCGGTGATGGTCCACACCAATGTCGGCACCGCCAACACGCTCAACTGCCTCGCCGACGCCTGCCGCGACAACGTGCCGATCTTCTTGATGGCCGGCCGCAACCCGATCACCGAGCAGGGCGTGCTCGGCTCGCGCAACGGCCCGATTCATTGGGGCCAGGAAATGTTCGACCAGGCCGGCATGTTGCGCGAATTCGTCAAATGGGATTACGAGATGCGCCTGCCCATGCAGGCCGAGGACGTGGTGGCGCGCGCTCTCGAGGTGATGATGGCGTCGCCGCGCGGTTCGGCCTATCTCACCTTGCCGCGCGAGGTGCTGGGCGGCGCGGTGCCCGATTCCAACAAGCCGATGACGCCGCGCGCGCATCCCTCGATGCCGCATCCCAATCCCGTGGCGATGGAACAGCTCGCGGCGATGATCGCGACCGCCGAGCGGCCGATGATCATTACCTCGGCGGCGGGCCGCACGCGCCAGGGCATGGAAGCGCTGGCGCGCGTCAGCGAGCGGTTTGCGCTGCCGGTGGTGTCGTTCAATGCGCGCTTCGTCTGCCTGCCGTCCAGCCACCCGATGAATCTGGGCTATCAGGTGAAGCCGCTCTTGAGCGAGGCCGATCTGGTGATCGTGCTCGATTGCGACGCGCCCTGGTATCCCTCGCAGGAAAGCCCGCCCGCCGGCTGCCGCATCGTTCAGATCGGCGACGACCCGGCCTTCACGCGCTATCCCATGCGCAGCTTCCCGTGCGATCTGTCGATCACTGCGGAAACCGTGGCCGCGCTGACGGCGCTCGAAGCGGCGCTGGCCGAAAAGGGCGTCGATCGCAACGCCCACCTCGCCGCGCGCCGGCAGCGCTTGGCCGAGCGCCACAAGGCGATGCGCGCGCAATGGAAGGCGGCGGTTGATAAAGCCGCGTCGCAGCCAACCATCAAGCTGGAATATCTCAATCACTGCCTCGGCCAGGCGATCGGTCCCGACGCGGTCATCGTCAACGAATATTGGGCGCGGCAGGAATTATGCCCGCGCGAGAAAGCCGGCACGTTTTATGGATCGAGCCCGGCTGGCGGCCTCGGCTGGGGTCTCGGTGCGGCGCTCGGCGCCAAGCTCGCGCTGCCGGACAAGCTCGTGGTCTCGACCTGCGGCGACGGCGCCTACATGTTCGCCAATCCGACCGCGTGCCATTGGGTCGGCGAGGCGCACAAGCTGCCCGTGCTCACCGTGATCAACAACAACGCAGTCTACAACGCCGTGCGCCGCGCGACCTTGGGGATGTACGAGAAAGGCGTCGCGCAGCAGAAGGACGATGCGATGACGCTCGCCGATCTCCAGCCCTCGCCTGCTTTCGAGAAGCTGATCGAGGCGAGCGGCGGCTATGGCGAGCGGGTCGAGAAGCCGGCCGATCTGCCGGCGGCGCTGGCGCGTGCGGTCAAAGTCGTGCGCGAGGAAAAGCGCCAGGCGCTCTTGAACGTCATCGTGACGCTTTAAATAGAAGGTGAACCGCCCAGTCGCAAAAACGCCAAGATTGGTTTAGCGCGCGTAGCGCCGGTGAAATTCTCTTCTTGCCTTGGCGTCGGGGCGGTTTTCTTCAGTATGCCCAGAGACGAAAAAGGCGGCAGAGATTCTGCCGCCTTTTGCATCTCAAACGAGTCTTAGAGGCTACGCGTTGCCGCGCTGCTCGCGCCAGAAGTCGAGCTTTTCCTGCGTGACCCGGTCCGAGAAGCTGAACAGCACCGCGTCCGATGACGCTTCGTGCTCGCAGAATTGCCAGCTCGGCACGGTCCAGACATCGTGCGGTCCCCAGTCGAGCACCTGGTCGCCGACCCGCGTCTTGCCGCTGCCTTCGACGCAGACGAACACGACCCCGTCGGTTGAGCGATAGGGCATCGATGTGAAGCCCTTGGGCAGAAGCTGCATCCAGGTCGAGATCGTCGGCATCGCCCAGCCGCCATCGATCGGATTGACGAACTTCATCTTGTGGCCGAAGCAAGCATCGAGCGGATGGAACTTCGCCATCTTGGCGAGCGCCTCGCGCGAGCGCGCGTAAGGGTAGTTGAAGATCGGCGTCGTTTGGCTGCCGGGCTTGTAATCTACCGGCAGCAGATTGTAGGCGAATTCCGCGTCCGCCGCGCCTTCGGGCCGCGTCACCGGATGAGTTTTGTCGGGATAGCCGTCGCGGAACCCGGCATCCATCAGATTGACCAGATGCATGTCGAGCCCGTCGAGCCACACCATCGGCTCCTGGCTGAGATTGCCGTGGTCGTGCCAGGTCCAGGACGGGGTGATGACGAAGTCGCCGGGCGCCATCATCGTCCGCTCGCCCGAGACCGCGGTATAAGCGTTCTTGCCCTCGATCACGAAGCGCAGCGCCGAGGCGACGTGGCGGTGCGCCGGCGCGACCTCGCCCGGGAGGATGATCTGCATGCCGGCGAACAGGCTGCGGGTGATGCGGGATTCGCCCGGCATGCCGGGATTCTCGAGCACCAGCACGCGGCGCTCCGCTTCCTCGGCGGTGATGATCTTGCAGGCTTCCATCAGATAGGGTCGGACATCGCCCCATTTCCAGATCGCCGGCACGCAGGGGCTTTTCGGCTGCTCCAGCACCAGATTGCCGAGCACCCGCCACAGCGGCGCCAGATGCTGCTGGTTGGCGCGGCCATAAAACTCGACGCGGCCTTTTTCGGCCTCGCGGTTGACGGTATGCGCAAAGCCGTCATCGGCCATCGGAGTCTCCTTGAGAAATTGCCGCGCCGGCGGCCGGGAAAGCGCCCGATTCCGGCGCAAAAGGCGTTGTTATTGATATTGAGCGCTGCCCGACCGGAGTCAAGCGCGGCTAGTGGCGGTTACCCCGCGGCAGATCGTCGATCGCGTGGCCGGTCGTCACCCGATTGTAGATCGCGTTGGCGATGGCGCCCAGGATGATCAGGCTCGGGATCGTCAGCGCCAGCGACAGCCGGGCCGGTCCGTGCCGGAGGAGCATCCGCACCGTCACGAGCACGACCTCGATCGCCGCGATCGCGAGCCACAACAGATTGCTGAAATTGAGGGCCAAGGCTCCGCCATTGCGTTGCTGGTGCCGTCGGGGAGTCTATATTTTTGCGCTGCGGCTTTCAATATTGCGGCGCGACGCCAACCATCTCCGGATGATTGCTTTCGGCCTATGATTGTCGCAAGCGCTACGCCGCCGGCGCCCGCAGCGCGGCGGTCACGCGCCGCATGAGCGCGGTGGAGCGGCCATCCTCGAACAATTCGTCGCACAGCTCGGCCGCCGCCCGCCCCTGTGCCTCGATCGCGGCATGATTGGCCGGCGTTTGGCGGGCCGCCTCGCACAGGGCGTCGATGCGATCCTCGATCTCCTCGCTCAGCGCTTCGATCGTCTCATGCGCCGCTTTGGCAAAGCCGTGGCGCTGCCCGCGTTGCGTCAACAGTCCCAGGAAGCCGGCGGCCTCGCGCGCCGCCGCCACGGTCTCGCGATCCGGCACCGTGGCGAGATCGGGGCCGTGTCGATCGGCCTGCGGCAGAAGCGCGAGCACTTGCCGCGCGAAGCGGTCGAGGAAATCGCTGTCGAGGGCATTGGCGATGTCGCTGCGCGTCTGCAAGATCGCCGCGCCCCAGGGCGAATCGCGGCGCACGCCGATCTCGCTCAGCACCCCTTCCGATTCATCGAGATAGTGAACCAGCGCCGCGCCGAGCGCGCCGGCCGCGGGTAGCGGGCCGCGCCGTGGCATCTGGATCAACAGCGCCCGTGCCAGCCGCTCGACCTCGCCGATCAGCCGCGCGCCGACGCAGAACAATTCCGTGTTCGAGACCAGCGTGTCGTTCGGCTTCCACGAGAGCGCGCGTCCCAGGCGCAAGATCTGGCGCGATTGCGCGAGGCGGTTCAGCGCCGCGAGCGCCAGAAACCGAGCGTCCATGCCGTGACTTTCCGATAGCGCGACATATTGCTGCTTCAACAGCGTGACGCAATCGGGCGACAGATCGATGAGGCGCCGTTCCTCGAGCAAGTTGAGCCGCGTCGCCAGCCGGTGCAACGCTTTCATCGCCGCCGCGAGCGGCCGCGCCACGGTCAGCACATGCGCGATCACGTCGACGTCGTGGGCGATCGATGGCGGCAAAAGCTTGCGCATTGCGATGCCGGGCTTGGGTTTCGCCAGCTCGGCGAGCATCGCCATCGACCAGCGCGCTGCCGCTTCCTGCGCCTCGTGCTGCAAATTCTCCAGATTGGGCGCCGCGCTCACCAATTGCTCGCGCAAGTGGGCCTCGAGCGCGGCGATGTCGGCTGCGGCGATCGATGTTGCGGCCTGCCACCACGGCGCGAGCGAGCTGCGCGGGATCAATCCTTCGAGCCGCGGATCGTCGGTGCGATCGGTCAGGAATTCCTCGATGCCGGCGCAGATGAGGCGGTGCAGCGTCGGGATTCGCGGCGGCTTGGCGATGCGCAGGGCCGGGCGCAGCGCTTCGAGAATCGCATTGCTCGGCAATCCGTCGCGGCCGAGCGCGCGATCCAGCTCGACCGCCCGCGCCAGCTCGCAGGCCTGCGGCGGCGCGAGGCGCCCGAGGGTCGTTTGGAGTTGCGCGGCCTTGTCCATGCTGCCCCAGGGTCGGCGATAACGGGTAAAACTCCCGTTAATCTTAATTCCGGCAATGGGCTTGCCTCGATCCGGCCGGGGCGGGATACTCGGCGCACCGTCGATCATCCCTGGGTAGAGATGAGCATCGATGACCTCGTAGGCGTTCTGCCATGACTGCCGCGCCGCAATTCGGCACGATGATTGCCGGCCAGCGACTGTCGCCCGAGGTGATGGACAACCTCCGCGAAGCCGCGTCCAAAACCGGCGTCGATTTCGATTTTCTGGTGGCGCAAGCGAGCCTCGAAAGCGGGTTTCGCGGCAACGTCCATGCGACCAAGGGCAGCGCGACCGGGTTGTTTCAGTTCACCGGCGCCACCTGGCTGCAGATGATGCATGATCACGGCGCGCAATACGGCTATGGCGAGCTCGCCAAGAATGTGCGGCTGAACGCGCAGGGCGCTGCCCTGGTCTCCGACAAGCAGACCGAGCGCCGCATCCTCGAATTGCGCAGCAACACCCGGCTATCGGCGCTCTTTGCCGCCGAATACGCCAAGACCAACGGCCATCGCCTCGAGGCGACCACCGGCCATAAGGCAACGGCGGCCGAGCTGCATTTGGCCCATCTGCTCGGACCCAATGGCGCGATCCGCTTCATCAAGGCGCATGACGTCAATGGCGGCCAGTCGGCGGCCAAGGTCGTGCCCGCGGCAGCGCGCGAAAATCCGGGCCTCTTCTACAGCCGCGGCTCGCGCACCGCGCAGTCGGTCGCGACGGTCTATCGCAATATCCAGGCAAAGCTCAACGTGCCGCTGCGCCAAGTGGCCGAGTTGGAGAAGGCGCCGCTGCGGCCGGCGCTGGGCCTGTCCGACCACCTGCCGCGCACCCGCACCGACCGCCGCGCCTGACGCCCGCGGCCCGATCGGTCGCAATTTGTTAAAATTTGATATGCATTTATTTACCGACCCGGTCTTAGACTCGGGCGGTCGGGCCTGATGGCTTGGTCTGCCGCGCGGGCGACGCGGCCATCGGTATCAATGCTTTGGGGGAAACATGGCGCAACGGGCGGAGCAGGACAAGCGGGCGACGCTGGCCGCGGTTTCGGGGCTGGCCGCGACCCGGCTGGGCGCAAGCCGCGCGGTCATGGTTCAACGCTTTCTCGCGCAATTCTACGATCACGTATCGGCGAGCGACCTCGCCGATCGGCCAGCCGAGGATCTTTACGGCGCCGCTTTATCGCTCTGGCAATTCGCGCAATCGCGCTTGGCGATCACGGCAAAGCTGCGCGTGTTCAATCCGCGCGCCGAAGAGCACGGCTGGACCGCGCATCATACCGTGGTCGAGATCGTCAATGACGACATGCCATTCCTGGTCGATAGCGTCGGCATGGCGCTAAGCGCGGAAGGCGTCGCCGTCCATCTCATCATCCACCCGATCATGCGCGTCGCGCGCGATGCCGAGGGTCGGATCGTCGATCTGCACGAGCCCGGCGACGCCGACGGCACGCGCGAATCGATCATGCATATCGAGATCAGCGAAGTGCGCGACGCGGCGCGGCTTGCCGCCATCGCGGCGCGGCTCGATGCGGTGCTCGCGGACACCCGCGCCGCGGTCGCCGATTGGCGCTCGATGCGCGACTCGCTGGCCGAGACACGCAGCACACTGGCGGTCGGGAAGCCGCCGCTGCCGGCCGACGAGCTCGCCGAGACGCTGGATTTCCTCGCCTGGCTCGATGACGACAATTTCACCTTTCTCGGCTGCCGCGACTATCGCTTCGATGCCGCCGGCAATGCGCTCGCACCCGGCCTCGGCATCTTGCGCGATCCGTCCTACATCGTCTTCGACGGCTTGCGGAATTTCACCGCGCTGTCGCCGGAATTGCAGGCGTTCCTGCGCGCGCCGCATGCGCTCTTCATCGCCAAATCCAACCGCCATGCCACGATTCATCGCCCGGCGCGCATGGATGCGATCGGCGTCAAGCTGTTCGACGCCAAGGGCCGGGCGGTCGCGATGCGCGTCTTCCTCGGTCTCTTTACCTCGCTCGCCTACAGCCGTCCGGCGCGCGCGACGCCGTTCCTGCGGCTGAAGGTATCGAGCGTGCTGTGGCACAGCGGCTTCGATCCGCAGAGCCATGACGGCAAGGCGCTGGCCCATATCCTCGAGACCTTTCCGCGCGACGAGCTGTTTCAGGTCTCGGAGACCGAGTTGCACGACGTCGCGATGGGAATCCTCGCCCTGCAGGAGCGCCAGCGCGTCGCGCTGTTCGTCCGGCGCGATCCCTTCGGCCGGTTCGTTTCCTGCCTCGTCTACGTGCCGCGGGAGCGCTATGACACGAATCTGCGCCAGCGCTTCGCCGCCATTCTGGAAAAGGCTTTTGGCGCGAAGGTCGACGGCTTCGCCACTCAGCTCGATGATGCGGTGTTGGCCCGCGTGCATTTCGGGTTGCGCGCCGAGAGCGGCCTGCCCGACATCGATCTCGATGCGGTCGAGCGCGATCTCGCCGACGCCGCGCGCGGCTGGTCGGACAAGCTGGCCGACGCCTTGATCGCCGCACGCGGCGAAGAGATCGGGCTGGCGCTCGCCGCGCGTTACGGCAATGCCTTTCCGAGCAATTACCGCGAGCGTTACCCGGTGGCGGCGGCGCTCGCCGATATCGAGCGCGTCGAGGAGCTGCGCGCGGGCGCACCGCTGGCGCTCGCGCTCTACCGCCCGGCCGGCGCGGAGGCCGGTGCGCTGCGCTTCAAGCTTTACCGTGCCGGCAGTCCGTGCGCCCTCGCCGATGTCTTGCCGATGCTCGAGAATATGGGCCTCAAGGCGATCACCGAAGAGCCGTTCGAGATTCTGCCGCCGGACGCTTCTCAAGCGATGTGGATGCAGGATTTCGGCCTGGTCTCGGGGTTCGGCGATATCGACGTCGCCGCCGAGCGGCGGCGCTTCGAGGATTCCTTCGCGCAAATCTGGGCCGGCAAGATGGAGAGCGACGGGCTCAACCGCCTGGTGCTCGCCGCCGGACTCGATTGGCGCCAGGTGACGGTGCTACGGCTCTATGCCAAAGCGATGCGCCAGGCCGGCTCGACCTATAGCCAGGCCTACATGGAAGATGCGCTGGCGCATTATCCGGCGATCGCCGCGCGCCTCGCCGCCTTGTTCGAGGCGCGGTTCGATCCGGCAAATGCCGCCCGTGCAGCCGTCGAGACCGAGCGCCGCGTCAAGGAAATCGCGCAGGAGCTCGATCGGGTCGAGAGCCTCGACGAAGACCGCATTCTGCGCGGCTTTCTGCGGCTGATCGAGAAGTCGCTGCGCACCAATTATTTCCAGCGCCAAAGCGACGGCGCGCCCAAGCCCTACCTCTCGGTGAAGCTCGCCAGCCGCGAGATCGAGCTGTTCCCGCTGCCGCGGCCGCTCTGCGAGATCTATGTTTACAGCCCGCGAATGGAGGGAGTGCATCTGCGCGGCGGCAAAATCGCGCGCGGCGGTATCCGCTGGTCCGACCGCAAGGAGGATTTCCGCACCGAGATTCTGGCATTGATGAAGGCGCAGGTGGTGAAGAACGCCGTCATCGTGCCGACCGGCTCGAAAGGCGGCTTCGTCGTGAAGCGCATGCCGGCGGCGCGCGCCGAGCAGCAAGCCGAAGTGATCGAATGCTACCGGACCCTGATGCGCGGCATGCTCGACATCACCGATAATATCGTCGCCGGCAAGCTGGTGCCGCCCAAGGACATCGTGCGCCATGACGGCGACGATCCCTATCTCGTGGTTGCGGCCGACAAAGGCACCGCGACCTTCTCCGACATCGCCAACGCGGTGTCCGAGGAATACGGTTTCTGGCTTGGCGACGCTTATGCTTCGGGCGGCTCCGCGGGCTACGACCATAAGGTGATGGGCATCACCGCGCGCGGCGCATGGGAGCTGGTGAAGCGCCATTTCCGCGAGCTCGGCAGCGATATTCAGACCACCGACTTCACCTGCGTCGGTATCGGCGACATGGCCGGCGACGTGTTCGGCAACGGCTTGCTGCGCTCGCCGCATACCAAGCTGATCGCCGCGTTCAACCACATCCACATCTTCCTCGATCCCGATCCCGATCCGGCGAAAAGCTTTGCCGAGCGGCAAAGGCTGTTCGATCTGCCGCGCTCGAGCTGGACCGATTACGACAAATCGCTGATCTCGAAAGGCGGGGGCATTTTCGAGCGCAGCGCCAAATCGATCGCACTGTCGCCGGAAATCCGCGCCCAGCTCGACATCGCGGCCGAGCGCGTGACGCCGGCCGAGCTGATCCGGGCGATCTTGAAGGCGCCGGTCGATCTCCTGTTCTTCGGCGGCATCGGCACCTTCATCAAGGCGTCGAGCGAAAGCCACGCCGAGGCCAGCGACAAAGGCAACGACGCAATGCGCATCGACGGCCAGGATGTGCGCGCCAAGGTCGTGGGCGAAGGTGCCAATCTCGGCGTCACGCAAAAGGGCCGCATCGAATACGCGATGGCCGGCGGTCGCATCGATACCGACGCGATCGACAATTCCGCCGGCGTCGATACCTCGGATCACGAGGTCAACATCAAGATTCTTCTGAACGCGGTGGTGGCGGCAGGCGATCTCAGCCTGGAGCAGCGCAATGCGCTGCTCCAGCAGATGACCGACCAGATCGCCGATCATGTGCTGCGCGACAATTACCTCCAGGGCCTCGCGCTGTCATTGGCCGAGGCGCAAGGCGTCGAGCGGCTCGACGGCGAAGCGCGGCTGATCCGCGATCTCGATCGTGCCGGGCGGCTCGATCGCGCGATCGAGTTCCTGCCGTCGGAAGATGCGCTCGCCACGCGCGCGCTGGCACGCCAGCCCCTGACCCGGCCGGAGCTTTCGGTGCTGCTCGCCTATGTCAAGAACACGCTGACCGAGGACCTGATCGAGAGCGATTTCCCCGACGATCCGCAGCTCGCGGAGGACCTGTTCGGCTATTTCCCGAAAATCCTGACCGAGCGCTTCCGCCCGGCGATCGAGCAGCACCGGCTGCGCCGCGAGTTGGTGGCGACGGTCGCGGCCAACGATCTCGTCAACCGCACCGGCATCACCTTCCTGCGTGAGGTCGGCGCGCGCACCGGGCGCAGCCCCGGCGATGTCGCCCGCGCCTATATGATCGTGCGCCAGGTATTCGCGCTCGATACACTCTGGGCCGACGTCAACGCGCTCGACAACCAGGTGCCGGCGCCGCTCCAGCTCGAAATGCTCAAGACCGCGTTGCGCCTCGTCGAGCGGGTGACGACCTGGTTTCTCGCCGGATCGAAGCTCGATATCGCCGCGCAGGTCGAAGCCTATCGGCCCGGCGTCGCGCTCTTGGCCGGGCATCTCGGCACGTTCATGCCGGATTCGCACCAGGCCGAGCTGTTGCGCCGCGTTGCCGCCTTCGCGGCCAAGGGCGCGCCGCATGAGCTGGCGCTGCGGGTCGCGCGGCTCGACTTTCTTCTGTCGGCGGTCGACATCGTGCGTCTCGCCAAATCCGCGCCCAAGGACCTGCTCGAGGCCGGACGGCGCTTCTTTGCGATCGGCTCGCGCTTCAAGCTCGATACGCTGCGGATCGCCGCGCGCAAGCTGCTCGCCGATACGCAATGGCAGAAGCTCGCGGTCTCGGCGCTGATCGAGGACCTCTATGCCCACCAAGCCGATTTGACTGCCCGCGCCTTGGCGCAGGATACCGATTTCGAGCATTGGCTCGCAGGCCATGCGCGCGATCTTGCGCGCCTCGACGCGCTGGTGCTCGAGATCGAGACCGCGACCCTGCCCGACCTCGCGATGCTCACGGTCGCGAACCGCGCGCTGCGCGGGTTTCTGGTGGAATAACGGATCGCCGCGCCGTTGCATCGTCGTCCATCCTCATGAACGCATGTCGCGGCTTGATCCGGAAATTGACGTAGCGGCCTTTTGACGGGGCGGCCAGCAATTCGCGCCATTCGCGCGGCGCGACCTCGTCATAGGCATAAAGCCCGCGCGCACCGCGATAGGCGATGAACAATCGCCGCGCCGCCGGCGCATAGCCGATCGCGCGGATCGCCGATGAATCGACCGCCTGCAATTGCGTAATCCGTTGCCGCGCCATCACACCGATAACGGCGCGGTGTCGAGGTGGTTCGCCGCTACCCGACGACCGCGATGCCTTGCACCTCGACCAGCATGCCGGGCCGGGCGAGGCCGGTCACGGTGATGAGGGCGCTGGCTGGAAAATTGTCGCCGAAGATTTCACGGCGCAATTGCGTGAAGCGATCGCCATAGCGCGCATCGGTGATGAAGACGGTCATCGTCGCCATATCGGCAAGCGTGCCGCCGGCCTCCTCGATGGTCGTGCCGAGCCGCGCGAAAATCTCGCGCACCTGGCCGTCGAAATCGCCGGCGAGCGATTTGCCGGTCGCATCCTCGATCACGGTCTGGCCGGCGAGAAAGACGGTGGTGCCGCCTTGGGTGATAACCGCGGGCGAATAGGCGCGCGGCTGGGTTGCCTCGCGCTTGATGTAGCGGCGGGAATGCGGCATGACGGTCTCCCTTGTCGGCTTCGCAAGACCGCGCGGCGCTCAAGACTCGCGCCGCGCCTGTGCTAGGCCGAGCCCTTATTCATCCGGTTTTCGACCAGGTCGGCGACCACGCCGGAATCGGCGAGGGTCGAGGTATCGCCGAGCTGGTCCTGCTCGTTGGCCGCGATCTTGCGCAAGATGCGGCGCATGATCTTGCCCGAGCGCGTCTTGGGAAGGCTCGGCGCCCATTGAATGAGATCGGGCGTCGCGATCGGACCGATCTGCTTCCGGACCCACTGGTTGAGCTCCTGGCGCAGCGCCTCGCTCGGCTCGACGCCGAGCTTCAAGGTGACATAGGCATAGATGCCCTGGCCCTTGATGTCGTGCGGATAGCCGACCACCGCGGCCTCGGCGACCTTGGTGTTGCCCACCAGCGCGCTTTCGACCTCGGCGGTGCCGAGCCGATGACCGGCGACGTTGATCACGTCGTCGACCCGGCCGGTGATCCAGTAATACCCGTCCGCGTCGCGTCGCGCGCCGTCGCCGGTGAAATACTTGCCCGTGAAGGTCGAGAAATAGGTCTCGATGAAGCGCTTGTGGTCGCCATAGACGGTGCGCATCTGGCCCGGCCAGCTATCGGCGATGCAGAGATTGCCTTCGGCCGCGCCCTCCAGCAACTTGCCCTCGCCGTCGACGATCTGCGGCGTGATGCCGAAGAATGGCCGCGTCGCCGAGCCGGGCTTCAACGGCGTCGCGCCCGGCAGCGGCG
>DATLUE010000387.1:0-6264 GCA_035533255.1 Allostellaceae bacterium
CTTCGCATCCGGCATGCCGCATCTATTGAAATCGCGTTTACACTTTAGTGGTGAAAAAATGCAGGGATTGACCACTACGGAAGCGCGTTCGCTTCTGGCTGAACATGGGCCAAATGCTCTGCCCGAGGCCCGCCCTCCGTCTTTCATCTCCGTCTTCTTCAAGCAGTTCCTCAGCCCGCTGATCTATATTCTCTTGGCGGCGGCGGCTGTTTCGCTGGTGATCGGCGACGTGAAGGATGCGCTGTTCATCGGCGTCGTGCTGCTGATCAACGGCGTTATCGGCGCCGTGCAGGAATACTCTGCAGGCGAAGCGGCCGCCGCGCTGCGGGCGCACGATCAACCGCACGCGTTGGTGATAAGGGACGGCGCGCAGCAAGAGATCAACGGGCGCGACCTTGTTCCTGGCGATTTCGTGCTGCTGGAGGTGGGTCGTCGCGTGCCTGCCGACTTGCGACTCTTGGACAGCACAGATCTGCGATGTGACGAGTCGCTACTGACAGGCGAGTCCTTGCCGGTCAAGAAAGTCGTGCAAGAAGCGCTGGACGGCGGCGAATTCGCGCGGAGCGGGATGGCCTTCGCGGGTTCGATGGTCACGCGTGGCCGCGGCGGCGGCGTGGTGACGGCCACAGGACTCGCGACGGAGGTCGGCAAGATCGCCGGGCAACTCGCGAAGCCATCTGTGTCGCAACCACCTTTGATGATCCGCATGGAGCGCTTTTCGCGCATGATCGCGGCGCTCGTTGTAGGCGTGGTTGCGATCCTGTTTGTCGTTGGCCGTTTTCGGGCCATGGGCCTGACAGAACTCTTCATGATGGCGGTCGGACTCGCGGTCAGTGCGATCCCCGAGGGGCTTCCGGTCGCGATCTCGGTCGCCTTGGCGGTCGGCATGCGCCGCATGGCGAACGTCAATGTCATCGTCCGCAAAATGGCGGCGGTCGAGTCGCTCGGTTCCTGTACGATGATCGCGACGGACAAGACCGGCACGCTCACCTTGAACGAGTTGACGGTCACCGACATCTGCCTACCCGACGGCTCAGTCTTCACCGGTGAACGGAGCGAGGAAACCGACACTTATTCCTTTCGCGGGCCAAAAAATCGCGCCGAGCAAGCCGACCTTCTGCTGGCGGCGCTTCTGCGGGCGGCGGCGCTGCCGAACGAGGCCGAGATATTGAAGGAACAGTCCGGCCTGAAGGGTGTCGGCGACGTGGTGGACGTCGCCCTGCTAATGGCAGCTTATCGAGTCGGCGTGCCGCACCAGGAGCTTCGGGAGCGCTACCCTCTCGTGACGCGCATTCCTTACGAACCCGATCTGAGATACGCGGCTTCCTTCCATCGCCACGAAGAACAAGAAAAGATTCGCGTTTTCGTTAAGGGCGCGCCCGACACTCTGATCGCCATGGCAGATCGGATGAACATAGGCAGCGAACCGGCGCCCGTCGAACGCGAACTGCTCTTACGGCAGAAGGACGCTCTGATGGCGAGAGGACTGCGCGTCCTGGGATTCGCCGAAGGTGAGATTAACGCGGAACTGGACGACAATTACGGCGACCGGCATTTGGCGAATCTGGTCTTCCTCGGGCTCGTGGGCATGCAGGATCCGGTGCGCCCGGAAGCGCCGCGCGCCATCCGGGATTGTTACAACGCCGGGATCGAGGTCGCGATGGTGACCGGGGACGCCCCCGGAACCGCGAGCGTGATCGCCAGGCAGGCTGGATTCGCTTTTACGCCGGATCAAATCGTCACGGGCGCTGAGGTGCGCCGCGCCGAAGAAGAGAGCGAGGAAGCGCTTGATCAGTTGTCCCGGCGCGCGCGAATCTACGCCCGCGTCGAACCCATCCAGAAACTCGCTATTGTGCTGTCGCTGGCGCGCAATGGTCATTTCGTGGCCGTCACCGGTGACGGCGTCAACGACGCGCCGGCACTCAAGCACGCCCATGTCGGCGTCGCCATGGGGAAGCAGGGCACGGATGTCGCCAAGGAAAGCGCCGACATCATCATCACGGACGACAATTTTGCGTCCATCGTGCACGGTATTCTCGAAGGGCGCGTGGCCTATGCGAATATCCGCAAGGTGATCTTCCTGCTGGTTTCCACAGGCGCCGGCGAGGTGCTCCTGTTTCTCATGACGATCCCACTCGGTTTGCCGATGCCGATGCTGCCCGTGCAGCTACTTTGGCTCAACCTCGTCACCAACGGCGTCCAGGACGTGGCGCTGGCGGCCGAGAGGCCGGAAGGCGATGAACTGACCTATCCGCCTCGGCCACCAAAAGAACCGATCTTTGATCGCGTTATGATAAAACGAATTGGATATTCCGCCCTTGTCATGGGCGTCGGTGGCTTCGCTGTCTTTTACTGGCTGATCAAACGCGGCTACAGCGAAGAGCATGCCCGCAACCTGCTACTTCTTTTGTTCGTCCTATTCGAGAATTTCCAGGTCTTCAACAGCCGGTCGGAGCGCCATTCCATGTTCCGGCAAAGGTTTTTCTCCAATCCCCTGCTGGTCGCATCGGTGATCGGTGCCCAGGTGCTGCATTTCGGAGCAATGCATGTTCCCGGTTTGAGCGCTACGTTGCGCATAGCGCCCGTGTCGTTTGAAGAGTGGGGCTCCCTTGCCTTGATCGCCTCTGCGTTGCTTGTGGTCATGGAACTCGAAAAATGGCGGACGGAGCGCCATATGCTCGCCGCCGGGAGGGTTGCGCGAGCTCCAGCTAGAGCAACGCGCGAGACTGGCCGCTATTGGCGCATCGCTGCGAGCGCCGTCGGGCTTCTCGCCGTCGCGACGGCCGGGTCGCTTTACTGGATCGCGCGACGCGAAGCCCCGTCGCGCTTTGTAACGGAAACGGTCGCGCGCGGGTCAATCATCCGCACAGTCGCCGTGAGCGGCGTCGTCGCCCCCGCGGTGCCTGAGGCGGTCGGCGCAAGCGTTTCCGGCGCGGTTCAGGCGCTTCATTGCGACAAAGGCGACAAGGTGAAAGCAGGACAACTCTGCGCGGAAATCAATCCCCAACCCTATCGCACAATTATCGATCGCGAGAAGGCGATGCTGGCGGCTGCGCAAAACCGGCTTCAGAAAGACGCCGCTCGGCTTGCGCGCGAAAGTGGTCTTTGAGAGTAGACAAGCCTTGGCGAAGCGCCGCGCGGTCTCCAAAAAAGCGCTGGCCAAATCGAATACCGCCCTTAAAAGGGCGCAGGATCGCGCGACGCGAAATGAAGCGGAAATCATTCGTCGACAAAGGGCGCTCGACGCCGCCGAGACGAATCTCGCCGGCACGAATGTCGTTTCGACCGTCGATGGAACGGTGACGGCGCGCAACGTCAATATTGGGCAGATGGTCGGGCCGGAGAAAGAGGCGCCGCTGTTTTTTATCGTCCCGGATCGAGTTCTCTTGCGAATTGATGCGACCGTCGGTAAGAAGGATAGTGGAGAGATCAAGTTGGGCGACAAGGCGTCCATCGCTGCTGACGCTGCTCCCGGCCGCACGCTCGAGGGAGAGGTCAGCCAGGTCCACGAGCGAGACGGAGAGCGTCAGCTCGTCATCGATGTGCAGGCTTCGGATCTTACTCTTGCCAGCGGAACAAAAGCCTCGGTTCAGATCGTCGTCGAGCGGCGCGACGACGTGCTGCGCGTGCCCAATCGGGCCTTGCGCTACTCGCCCGAAAAGCTCGCGACCGATGATCGGGAACCTCTTGGGCTGCCGTCGCAGGGTTTGGCGCGTTTGTGGATTTTGCGCAACGGTCAGAAAACGCCGGTTACCGTGCAGCTTGGTCTGGACGACGACGTCTATACGGAAATTCAGGACGGCGAGCTAAAACCAGGAGATCAGCTCATTGTCGGTGAAAGAGACTAAGATTATGAGAGTTCAGCGTAACGCAGGTGGCCCTGCTTGGTTCCTCGATTGGTGTAGAGCGCAGTCTCGAAATTGCGGTCGGTGATATCCTCTGGCAGAGGCCGGTTGAGGGCGGCGCTTTCGAAACGTTCAACCTCCTCTCGCGGTCGAGCGAGCGAGGTCGAGACGCCACGCGGTCTCGCGGATCGGCACATGAGACAGAATTTTCGCGTACTACACCCGTTCCTTGTCTCCGTTATGGCTGGGGAGAGAGATGCTGAAACAAATTCTTGTTCTGCTCGGAGAGACGCGATCCTCCGCCTGCGCACGGCAATATGCTTTCCGCTTGGCGCAGAGCACGCAGTCAAGGATCGCCGGACTAGCAGGCGTTGATCTCACTTATTTGGATAGCCCCATGATCGGCGGCATTGGCACGTCGGCCTGGCAGGCTGGAATCAATGAGCATATCAAGACGCAGGCCGATGCGGCTTGCCGCCGCTTGCATGAAATTTATGAGGCCGAATGCAGAGATCGTCGGCTCGACTTCGAATGGCTTTCGTTCGATGGCGACCCAACCGAGTCTTTGTACCACGCAAGCGAGAGCTGCGACCTCGTCGTCACCGGTCACGATACCGCCTTCCACGGAGATGTGAATAAGCCGCTTTCGGAAACGCTCACGAACCTCTTGGCCAGGACGCCGCGGCCGGCCATCGTTTGTCCTGACGACCTTACCCCATCGGACGCCATGATGCTCGCCTATGATGCGAGTCTTCCGTCCATGCGTGCGGTGCAGATGTTCACGCTTCTCGGCATTGGTGAGGGCAAGTCAATTCACGTGGCATCGATCGACACCAGCCAGGAGCTAGCAGCCCGGAGAGCCGCTGGCGCGGTCGGCTATCTTCGGCGTCACGGCTTCGAAGCCTTGCCTCACCCGATTGTATCTCCGCTTCCTCCGGCAAAAATTCTGGCGCGCGAGGTCGCGGATCGAAAGATAGGGACACTCGTCATGGGCGCCTATGGACACCGCGGATTTCGGGAGTTTCTGCTCGGATCGACGACAAGCACGCTTGCTGAGACCCCACCTTGCGCGCTCTTTCTTTACCACTAACCAAAACGGGAGCACCTCCTCGGGTGGTCGCTTCTATAGCCTTCGAGAGAGACGGCATAGGTACTCAGGTGAGAGAAGCGCTGCCATCAAGATGCCGTTCATCGTCACTGCCGCAAACACCTTCACGGCATGGCAAGCTAACGGGGCGTCAGAACGGTGGTGACGCCTCGGCGCTCGAAGCCGGTAGGCTTTTTTTGTCCGAAGCCATAAGCGGCGCGGCGGCAGGCTGGATTGCTTGCGCCACACTGCGCTCGATTGACGAGCATAATCTCGAGGTTCTAATCACCCTTGCGCTTGTCAGGGGCGGTTAGCGTGAGGGGCGGAACCGCCAGCGAGCTATTCACTATTCACTGTTGCTCCGAGGCCGGGACGAAGGGTGATCAACCATCACATGGAGAAGGGCAGTTTGAAAGATTATGCCGGTTTGGACGTGCCAAGCTTCCGAACATTTGACCGGATGCTGCGTGCCATACAGGCGCGCGTGACACAGGGGCTTTCTCCAGTCGCAATCAGCGATGCCTGGACAGAATGGGCCGTGAATCTGGCGGCCGCCCCCGGAAAACAGTTGGCGCTAGGGCTGCACGCTTCGGTGGCGCTGGCGCGGTTTTGGTTGTGGCTGCCTACCGCCGCTGCGGGCAGACCTCGCGAGGCACCCTTGCAGCTACCAGCCGATGACAAGCAGTTTGGCGAGGCCGCTTGGTTTGAATGGCCATTCAACGCCATCGTGCAGGTCCATCTGATCTTTGAGGCGTTGTGGCTGGAAGCCACCCGCGAGGTACCGGGCCTAATGCGGCATCACGAGGCAGAAGTTGGCTTCATGATGCGCCAGCTTATTGACGTGTTCGCTCCGACCAACGTGCCGTGGCTGAACCCAGTGATCTTACGCCGTACCGCAAGGGAAGGAGGTCTCAATCTGGTCCGCGGCATCACCAACTGGCTGGAGGACCTCGACCGCTTGCTCGCTGGCAAGCCGCCGGTCGGCGCGGAAGCCTTCCAGGTGGGCCGCGATGTCGCCGTGACCCCGGGCAAAGTGATCTACCGCAACGATCTGATGGAATTGATCCAATACGAGCGGCGGACTGAATTGGTTCGGCCCGAGCCGGTTCTCATCGTTTCGGCTTGGATCATGAAATACTACATCCTCGATTTGACTCCCGAGAGCTCGCTGGTGCGCTGGCTGGTTGAACACGGCCACACGGTATTCATGGTCTCGTGGAAGAACCCGGACGGGCGCGATCGCGACGTGAGCCTGGACGATTATCGTCGGCGTGGCGTAATGGCAGCCCTAGACATAATTTCCACAGTCATGCCGGAGCGGAAAGTGCATGC
>DATLUE010000388.1:0-2560 GCA_035533255.1 Allostellaceae bacterium
CGCATCGGCCAGTGCCTCGGGATTCGGTGCGTCGAGCAACAGGTAAGCGTGCTCGCGCGACAGCATGCCGGAGCCGACCAGGTGGCGCACCAGCGGCGGCAGGCCAAGAAGGCGCATGCTCTGCACGATATGCTTGCGATCGCGACCGACGGCTGCGGTGACCGCCGACGCATCGATCGCGCATTGGGTCAGGAGCCGCAGATAGGCTTGCGCCTCGTCGATCGCCGACAAAGTGCCTTGCTGCAAATTCTCGGTGAGCGAGGCGAGGATCGCACTGGCGTCATCCGGGGCGACGATGATCGCCGGGAGCTGCGCGAGGCCGACGCGCTGCGCGGCGCGCCAGCGGCGATGACCGCAGACAATCTCGTATTGCTCGGGATCGCCGGCGGAGCGGCGAACCGTGATCGGCTGGCGCACGCCGCGAGTGGCGATATCGCTCAGCAGCGCTTCGGGCAGGTCTTCGCCGCGCCGCGTGCCGAGATTGGCGGCGACGATCGCCGCGACCGGCAGCATGCTCGCGCCCGATGGCACGGGGTGCGGCATGGCTGCCGCAACGGGCGGCGGCGCGAGGATCGGCATCGCCGGCGCAAGGATCGGCGGCGGGGTTTGCGGGCGCGGCGTGCCGATCGACGTAACGGTCG
The DNA here is from genome assembly GCA_035533255.1 of Allostellaceae bacterium. Taxonomy (GTDB): domain Bacteria; phylum Pseudomonadota; class Alphaproteobacteria; order ATCC43930; family CGMCC-115725; genus CAIKMD01. The sequence goes on from DATLUE010000388.1 coordinate 642, forward strand.
CGGTCGGCGTTGGCGCCGATATCGGGGCGGGGCTCGCGACCGCGGTCGGCACCGGCACCGGGCGGAAGGCGGGCGGCGGCACGGGCGCGGGCTGCGGGGCGGCGTAAGCTGCGGGCTCGATGCTCGGTGGCGCGGCCGACATGACACTGGCCGGGGCGACGCTGGCCGGCATCGCCGCGGCGCTTGGGATGCGCGGCGGCACGGGTTGCGCCCGGTCGCGGATTTCGCGCGTGAATTCGAGGATTTTCGGGGGCTCGCTGGGCGGCGCGACGCCTTCGGCGGCGCAGGTCTCGCCGATCAGGCGCGCGAGCCAGGAGGACAAGGACAGGCCCGCGCCGAGGGACGCGATCTCTGCGGCTTCGCGGGCGCTGGTCGAGAGGCGGTCGAGCTGCCAAGTGGCAGCCGGGGCGGTCATCGCAGCATACTCCTTACGCCGACGAGGATGGATTATAAACCTTCTCGTTCGCGAATGAGCGATCCGTGCGGTCGATTCGCCACGCGGAGCCGTTCATTCGCTGTTGACCATAATCGGACGGGCATTAACGAATGGTTGACGCTGCCGGAAATTCGCGGGTGGCGTCGCCGACCGGCGGGGTTACATTGACGATCCGCCAAGGCTCGGAATAACTTCGCTGATCCGAATTGGAGAAAGGCGCCGATGAACGAGTTGGACGAGGCCGCCCGAAAGCTCGATCTTGCCGTGCAGCGTTTGGAGGCCGCCTCGAAGCGCGCCAATGACGGCAAGCCGGCCGCCAAAGCTGGGTCGCCGGCGCTGGCCGATACCACGGCGGCGGTGGCCGCTCGGCTCGAGGAAGCGATCCTTCGCATCGATCGTCTGCTGGAGGAATGATGCCGCAAGTTTCGATCACCATCAACGGCCGGGCTTATCCGGTCGCTTGCAACGAGGGCGAGGAAGAACGCATCCGCGAGCTCGCTCGCACCATCGATGCGCGCGTGGCGGGCTTTGCGCGCCAGGTGGGGCAGGCGGGCGAGGCGCGGCTGCTGCTGCTGGCCGCGCTGGTGCTGGCCGACGAGCTTGCCGAAGCGAGCGAGGCGGCGCGCCGGCTCGGCACCGATCAGCCTGCCGCCGACAGCGCCGCGGTCGCGGGAAATGTCAGTCGTTTGGCGCAACGCATCGAAGCGGTTGCGGCGCGACTCGAATCGTCCCACATATAGGGCGAGAGAATGGGGCTGCGCGGTGCGCTAGGCCGCAATACCCCGGGGCCGATATGTACCTCAAGGGGGCTGTCCCTGACGGAACCCTGGTTTCGTTATATGGCTCCCACCTGCGTAAGCGGGCCACGAGGGTTTAGCCATGCCGACGGCCGAGGCGGCTCCATTCTCTCATTATTCTCGATCCCCTTCGTGGCAGGCGGTGAGCGACGATGCGGCTGCTGATCTGCGGTGACGTCGTCGGCCGGCCTGCGCGCGAAGCGGTGGCGGCGCAGATTCCGCGGCTGCGGCGCGCGCTCGGCCTCGACTTCGTGATCGTCAACGGCGAGAATGCCGCGCATGGTTTCGGCATCACCGAAACCATCTGCGCCGAGCTGTACGCCGCCGAGGTTGATGTCATCACCACCGGCAACCATGTCTGGGACCGGCGCGAGATCATGACCTATATCGGCGGCGATGCGCGGCTGCTGCGGCCGATCAATTTCCCGCCCGGCACGCCCGGCAACGGTTTCGGCATCTACGGCATGCCGCACGGCCGCCAGGTGATGGTGGTCAATGCGATGGCGCGCCTCTTCATGGACGCGATCGACGATCCGTTCGCCGCGCTCGAGCGGCTGCTGGCCGAGCATCCGCTCGGCTCGGTCGATGCGATCGTGGTCGATTTCCACGGCGAGGCGAGCTCCGAGAAAACCGCGATGGGACATTTCTGCGACGGCCGCGTCTCCGCCGTGGTCGGCACCCATAGC
>DATLUE010000389.1:0-8160 GCA_035533255.1 Allostellaceae bacterium
CGGCAGCCGCGCTTGCTGCCGCGCCGAAGCCGGCAATGCCGGGCAGATTCTCGGTGCCGGCGCGAAGCCGCCGCTCCTGCCCGCCGCCCCGGAGCAGCGGTTGCAGCGGCAGCGCGTGGCGCACCACCAGCGCGCCCACGCCCATCGGGCCGCCGAGCTTGTGCGCCGAAAGACTCATGAGATCGACATCGAGCGCCGCAATATCGACCGCGATCTTGCCCGCCACCTGAATCGCGTCGCAATGAAGGAGCGCGCCGCGGCGATGCGCGATCGCCGCGGCCGCGGCGACATCCTGGATCACACCGGTCTCGTTATTGGCCAGCATCACCGACACCAGCGCCGGTCGCGTGTCGTCGCCGAGCCGCGCGTCGAGCGCGGCCAGATCGACGCGCCCATCGGCTCGCGCGGGAATTACGGCTGCGTCGGGCGCTGCCGCAAGCACCGAATCATGCTCGAGCGCGGAGACGATCGGCCGGCGGCCGGGGAAGGCTTGCAGCGCCAGCGCGTTCGCTTCGGTGCCGCCGCTGGTAAAGACGATCGCGTCGGGCTGCGCGCCGACCAGCGCGGCGACCGTCGCGCGCGCTTCCGCGAGCAAGCGGCGCGCGGCACGGCCGGCGCGATGCACCGAGGACGGATTGCCCAGCGCGCTCAGCGCCGCAACCACCGCCGCCGTGGCTTCGGGCCGAACCGGCGCGGTCGCGTTCCAATCGAGATAAGTCGCGCGCATCGCGTTGGGGACGGCGCCGCTATTCCGCCGCCACGGCACCCGGAAGCGCCGATGCGGCATCGTCGCGATCCTGTACCTGGCAATGGAGCGCGCCGCTGCGCCCGAGCACGCGCTGCGCGCAAACATCGGCCAAGGTGACCGAGCTCAGGTAGAGATGAATCTGGTTGCCGAGCTCTTCCCACAGATCGTGGGTGAGGCAGCGGGTCTGGTTGCCGCTGCAGCCGGTTGGCGCGCCCGGCGTGCAGCGCGTCGCGCGAATCGGCTCGTCGACCGCGAGAATGATGTCCGAGATGCGCGTGCCGTCGGCACCGTGCGCCAGCAGATAGCCGCCGCCGGGGCCGCGCACGCTTTTGACCAGATTGCCGGCGCGGAGCTTGGCGAAAAGCTGCTCGAGATAGGACAACGAGATTTCCTGGCGCTCGGCGATCTCGGCGAGCGAGATCGGCTCGCCGCTGCCATGCTTGGCGAGATCGACCATCGCCATCACGGCGTAGCGTCCTTTGGTGCTCAGCCTCACTCGTTGGCGCTCCGGCGCGCCGGATCGAAGCTGCCGGCCGGAACCGAGCCCCCGAGCCGCTCGCGCTCGCGCTCCTCCTCGAGGTCAGAGAGCCGCGCGCGCAGCCGCGCCACCTCGCCATGCAAGACGCTCAACTGGCAGGCGATCGGATCGGGCGTGTCGTCGCACGGCGTGCCGTAGGGCAGGAATTCCGGCGCCCGCTCTTGCTTTGGCCGCTCGCCGATCGGCTTGGCCGGAATGCCGGCGACGCTGACCCCGGCCGGCACCTCTTGCAGCACCACCGCATTGGCGCCGACCCGGGCGCCGCGGCCGATTGTGAAGGCGCCGAGAATCTTGGCGCCGGCGCCGACGATCACATCGTCCTCGAGCGTCGGATGGCGCTTGCCGCGATTGAGCGAGGTGCCGCCCAGCGTCACGCCCTGGTAGAGGGTCACGTCGTCGCCGATCTCGGCGGTCTCGCCGATCACGACGCCGACCCCGTGATCGATGAAAAACCGCCGGCCGATCTTGGCGCCGGGATGGATCTCGATGCCGGTCAGGTTGCGCCCGGCCGCGGAGACGAACCGCCCTGCAACCAGCCAGCCGCGCTGCCAGAGCCCATGCGCCAGCCGGTGCAGCATCACCGCGTGGATGCCGGGATAGCACAGCACGACCTCGAGCGCCGAGCGGGCGGCCGGATCGAGTCTCAGGACATTGGCGATGTCGTCGCGCAGGTTCTTGAAAATCATCGGAATCGCTGTGCTATTATCGCGTCCCTCTCGGCATCTCTCCGAGAGCGATGGCCTCGCCCGACCTATAGCTTATCCGAGTAGCTCGATCAAGTTTAGCTGGTGATACATGTGGGATGACGGGGCCCAAAACCTACTGCGGCAGTCGGATATATGCCGATGCCCGAAATAGTCTTCAGCGGCGCCGCCGGGCGGCTCGAGGGCCGCTATACCGCTGCCGGCGAGGACAACGCGCCGGTCGCGCTGCTGCTGCATCCGCACCCGCAGCATGGCGGCACGATGAACAACAAGGTCGTTTACACCTTGTTTCACGCCTTCCTGCATTGCGGCTTCGCGGCGCTGCGCTTCAATTTTCGCGGCGTCGGCCGGAGCCAGGGGCATTTCGATCGCGGCGAGGGCGAGCTCGCCGACGCGGCGTCGGCGCTCGACTGGCTGCAGGCCAACAACCCCAACGCCAGGGCGTGCTGGGTCGGCGGCTTTTCCTTCGGCGCCTGGATCGGCATGCAGCTCCTGATGCGGCGGCCCGAGATCGCGAGCTTCGTCGCCGTGGCCCCGCCGGCCAATATGTTCGATTTCAACTTTCTGGCGCCTTGCCCGTCCTCGGGCCTGATCGTCCAGGGCGATCAGGACCAGATCGTGCCGCTCGAGGCGATGCAGAAGCTGGTCGCCAAGCTCGAGCGCCAGCGCGACATCGCGATCGACTACCGCATCGTCAAGGGCGCCGACCACTTCTTCCAGAATCAGCTCGCCGAGCTTGGCGGCATGGTCGAACGCTACCTCGCCGGCGCCGCGCCGAAACGCGCGGCAGCGGATTAGAGCGTGATCCGATCGGATCGAATCGGATCACGCTCTAAGTTTCTTGATTTTGTCGCATTGTCTGCGGCGAACCGCTGCACACTTCGCCGGACAATGCTCTAACCGGAACGAGCGCGCTGCTCAATCGGCGAAGGGATCGTGCACCAGCACGGTGTCGTCGCGCTCGGGGCTGGTCGATAAGAGCGCGATCGGCGCCTCGATCAGCTCTTCGACGCGGCGGACATATTTGATCGCCAGCGCCGGCAACTGCGCCCAGGAGCGCGCGCCGCGGGTCGAATCGCTCCAGCCCTCGATGGTCTCGTAGATCGGCTGCACCGCTGCTTGCGCCTCGGCGCTCGGCGGCAGCCGGTCGAGCACCGCATCGCCGAGACGATAGCCGGTGCAGACCTTGATCTCCGTGAAGCCGTCGAGCACGTCGAGCTTGGTCAGCGCAATGCCGTCGATGCCCGCCATCTTCACTGCTTGGCGCACCATTACCGCATCGAACCAGCCGCAGCGGCGCTTGCGGCCAGTGACGACGCCGAATTCCTTGCCGCGCTGGCCGAGCAGCTCGCCGACATCGTCCTTCAATTCGCTCGGGAACGGCCCGCTGCCGACGCGTGTCGTATAGGCCTTGCTGATGCCGAGCACGTAGCCGACCGCGCCGGGCCCGATGCCCGCGCCCGACGCCGCCTGGCCCGGATGGGTGTGCGACGAGGTCACGTACGGATAGGTGCCGTGATCGACGTCGAGCATGATGCCCTGCGCGCCCTCGAACAGCACGCGCTTGCCGGCTTTCTTGGCCTCGTCGAGCAACCGCCAGGCCGGCTCGGCATAGGGCAGCACTTTGGGCGCGATCTCGATCAGCGCTTGCAGCAGCGGCCCAGGCTCGACCTCGACCGCGCCGAGGCCGCGCAGCAGCGCGTTGTGATGCAGCAAAAGCTGCTCGATCTTCGCCGGCAAAGTCGATGGATCGGCGAGATCGCAGACCCGGATCGCGCGGCGGCCAGCCTTGTCCTCATAAGCGGGGCCGATGCCGCGGCCGGTGGTGCCGATCTTGCCGGCGCCGCGCGCCTCCTCGCGCGCACGATCGATCTGGCCGTGCGACGGCAGGATCAGCGTCGCGTTCTCGGCGAGCTTCAGATTGGCGGGCGAGACCGCGACGCCCTTCTGCTTGATCGCCTCGATCTCTTTGATCAGCGCCCAGGGATCGACCACGACGCCGCTGCCGATGATCGAGATTTTCTCGGGCCGCACGATCCCCGACGGCAACAGGCTCAGCTTGAACTCGACGCCGTCGATGACCAGCGTATGGCCGGCATTGTGGCCGCCCTGGAAGCGCACGACGAGGTCGGCGCGCTGCGACAGCCAATCGACGATCTTGCCTTTGCCTTCGTCGCCCCATTGAGCGCCGATCACCGCGACGTTCGACATCTATTCGACCCCGATTATCTTCTCGCCGCTCAGCACATGCGAGCAGCCCAGCCGCCGCGCCTCGGCAACCGCATCCGCCACCGGCACCAGACCCGCCACCGTCACGTAATCCTGGCTGCGCCAGCGCGCCGCCGCGGCCGCATCGCTGCCCGCCGGCACATAGACGCGCGGCGCCGGCCGGTGCGGCGCCATCGCCTCGAGCACGGTGTCGGTATAGAGCGTGAAGCCGGTCGCGTCTTCACCCTCTCCCCCGCCATTGCCCACGCCGGTACGATAGCGCCCGCCGCGCCCGAGCTCGCCCTTGATGCCGCGGGCGAAGAACGAGAAGCTGACGCCGGTGTGATATTCGAAGCCGCGATTCTCGACCGGGTCGATGGTGATCGCCAGTTTCGGCACCGCCGAAGCGAGACCGCTCGCGACCGCGGCGAGGCGCGCGCGCTCGGCCGCCGCTTCCGGCAAGAGGTCCAGCGCGGCGATCGCTTTCAGCGCGGGCTCGGCGGCGCCAGCGGCGGCCAGCAGCCGCTGCAACAGCGACGCGGCCTTGCCGCCGGACGCCGCAACCGCCGCCGAATCCTTATGATCCAGCGCGCGGCGCAGCGCGTCGAGCGAGGTGCCCGCGATCCCGGCAGCGCGGCAGATCGCCGGCACCAGGGTCGGCAAGGTGAGATCGACCGAGAGGCCTTCGATGCCGAGGATGCTGAGCGCTTCCGCTGCAAGGATAACGACCTCGACATCGGCGGCGATTGCGTCGCTGCCGATCAGCTCGGCGCCGACCTGGCCGATCTGGCGCTCGGGCCGCATGTCGCTGCCTTTGACGCGCAGCACCTGGCCGGCATAGCAAAGCCGCAGCGGCCGCGCGGCGTTGGCGAGACGGGCCGCGGCGATGCGCGCGACCTGGGTGGTCATGTCGGCGCGCAACCCGATCATGCGCTGCGAGATCGGGTCCATCAGGCGGAAGGTCTCCGGCGCCATCGCGGCGCCGGCGCCCGACAGCAGATTCTCCTCGAACTCCATCAGCGGCGGCTTCACCCGCTGATAGCCGTGGCTCGACAGGACCGCGATCAGCCGCCCGACCGCCGCCGCCTCGGCCGCGGCATCCGGCGGCAGAAGATCGCGCAAGCCTTGCGGCAGCAGCGCCTTCGAGAGGTTGTCGTTGGTCGGCCCGGGCATGGGGCCGGGATAGCGGGTTTGGGGGATTCGAGCAAACGAAAAGCCCCTCACCCCAACCCTCTCCCCGCTGGGGAGAGGGTTGGACCCGCGAAGCTGGAGGGTGAGGGGGATATCCCTAGAAATGAAGCTGCCGCACCTGCATCACATTGGGCAACGCGCAGACATGGGCGAGCACGGCCTCGTCGAGCTCCTGATCGACCTGCACGAGGCAGATCGCGTCGGCGCCCGCGGCTTGGCGGCCGAGGTGGAAGGTCGCGATATTGATCCCGGCCTCGCTCAAGGTGCGGCCGAGATTGCCGATGAACCCGGGCTTGTCCTGGTTGCGCACGAACAGCATGGTCGGGCCGAGCTCGGCCTCCATCGCGATCTTCTCGATCTCGACGATGCGCGGCTTGTCGCCGCCAAAGAGCGTGCCGGCAACGCTGCGCTGCTTGTTGCCCGAGCTCACGGTCACCTTGATCATCGTCTGATAATCGGTGGTGTCGGTGCTGCGGGTCTCTTCGATCTTGATGTTGCGCTCTTTGCAGATCGCCGGCGCGTTGACCATGTTGACCGTGTCGAGCTGCGGGCGCAGCAGCGCCGTCAGCACCGTCGCGGTCAGCGGCTTGACGTTGAGCTCGCCGACGGCGCCGGAATATTCGATCGCGACGCTGGAGAGGCCGACATCGGTAAGCTGGCCGACGAAGCTGCCGAGCTCTTCGGCGAGCCGGAGATAGGGCTTCAGCCGCACCGAATCCTCGGCCGAGAGCGACGGCATGTTGAGCGCGTTGACGACCGCGCCGGTCATTAGGTAATCCGCCATCTGCTCGGCGATCTGGAGGGCGACATTCTCCTGCGCCTCGTTGGTCGAGGCACCGAGATGCGGCGTCGCAATGAGGCGCGGATGGCCGAAGAGGATGTTCTCTTTCGCCGGCTCGATCGGAAAGACGTCGATCGCCGCGCCGGCGACATGGCCGCTGTCGAGCGCCGCCTTCAAATCCGCCTCGACGATCAACCCGCCGCGCGCGCAATTGATGATGCGCACATCGCGCCGCATCTTGGCGATCGCCTTGGCGTCGATGATGCTCTTGGTCGATTCGGTCAGCGGCGTGTGGAGAGTGATGAAATCGGCGCGCGCGAACAACTCGTCGAGCTCGACCTTCTCGACGCCCAGCGCCACCGCGCGCTCCTGCGTCAGGAACGGGTCGTAGGCGACCACTTTCATCCGGAGACCGAGCGCCCGGTCGGCGACGATCGAGCCGACATTGCCGCAGCCGATGATGCCGAGCGTCTTGGCCGTCAGCTCGACGCCCATGAAGCGCGATTTCTCCCACTTCCCGGCCTGGGTCGAGCGGTCGGCGGCGGGCAGCTCGCGCGCCAGCGCCATCATCAATGCGATCGCGTGCTCGGCGGTGGTGATCGAATTGCCATAGGGCGTATTCATCACCACGACGCCGCGCTGCGTCGCCGTCGGGATGTCGATGTTGTCGACGCCGATACCGGCGCGGCCGACCACCTTGAGATTCGGCGCGGCTTCGAGCACCGCCTTCGTGACCTTGGTCGCCGAGCGCACGGCGAGACCGTCATATTTGCCGATCTCTTTCTTGAGATCGTCGGGCGTCAAGCTGGTGTTGACCACGACCTCGACGCCGCGCTCCTTGAAGATTTCGACCGCGCGCGGGCTCAAATCGTCGGAAATCAAGACTCTCGGCATGGCGAGACTCCGTCCCTATCAAAAATGAATGAAAAAGATCAGGCCGCGGCGGCGGCTTGGTTGGCTTCGGCGAAGGCCCAGTCGAGCCACGGCAGCAGCGCCTCGACGTCGCTGCGCTCGATGGTGGCGCCGCACCAGATGCGCAGGCCCGGCACCGCGTCGCGATGGCCGGCGATGTCGTAGGCGACGCCTTCGGCATCCAAGAGCGATTCGATCTTCTTGACCGCGGCCCATTGCTGCTCCGCCGGCAAGCGGTCGAAGCCGTCGGCGACGATCTTCAAGCACACCGAAGTGCAGGAGCGAATTTTCGGGTCCTCGACCAGGAAATCCACCCATTGCGTCTTCTCGACCCAGGCGGCGATGGCGGCGAGGTTGCCCTCGCAGCGTGCCCGGAGCGCCGGCAGCCCGCCGATCGATTCCGCCCATTTCAGCGAATCGATCGCATCCTCGACCGCGAGCATCGACGGCGTGTTGATGGTCTCTTCGGCGAAGATGCCTTCGCTGAACTTGCCCTTGTTGGTGAGGCGGAAAATCTTCGGCAGCGGCCAGGGCGGCGTGTAGCTCTCGAGCCGCGCGATGGCGCGCGGGCTGAGTGCCAACATGCCATGTGCCGCCTCGCCGCCCAGCACTTTCTGCCAGGACCAGGTGACGACGTCGAGCTTCTCCCACGGCAGGTCCATCGCGAAGACGCCCGAGGTCGCGTCGCAGATTGTCAGGCCCTGACGATCGGCTTTGATCCAATCGCCATTCGGGATGCGCGCGCCCGAGGTGGTGCCGTTCCAAGGGAAGACCACGTCGCGGTCGGTATCGACTTTGCTGAGATCGGGGAGCTGCCCATAAGGCGCGCGCATGACGCGCAGATCCTTGATCTTCAATTGCTTTTCGATGTCGGTGACCCAGCCCTCGCCGAAGCTCTCCCAGGTCAGCGCGTCGACGCCGCGGGGGCCGAGCAGCGACCAGAGGATCATCTCGACCGCGCCGGTATCCGAGGCCGGGGTGATCGCGAGGCGGTAATCCTGGGGCATGCCGAGGAGATTGCGCGAGCGCGTCACCACATCCTTGAGGCGGGCTTTGCCGAGCTTCGAGCGGTGCGAGC
>DATLUE010000390.1:0-2379 GCA_035533255.1 Allostellaceae bacterium
CTGGACGCCGATCATGGCCATGGACGCCCTGGCCCATCACTCCCTCGATTTCTGGTTGCAGACGGAGGATCTGCCCATGCCCGAAAACCGGGTGACGCTCGACGCGAAGGGAACGATCAAGCTGAATCTCAAAGATACCAACGTCGAAGGGCACCGGCGTCTGGTTGCCAAGCTCAAGGGCATGCTCAAGGCCATTGGTTGCCACGAGCACCTGCTGCCCCGTTCGCTGTATTTGAACCATAAGATTCCGATCGGCGGCACGGCCCACCAGAACGGAACGATCCGTTTCGGCCGCGACCCGAAAAGCTCGGCGCTGAATCTGAATTGCAAGGCGCACGACTTGGACAATCTCTACGTCGTCGATGGCAGTTTCTTTGTCTCGTGCGGGGCGGTGAATCCCGCCTTGACGATCATCGCCAATGCGCTGCGCGTCGGCGACCATTTGCTCGAGCGTCTGGGAGACGCCGGGCCTCGCCCAGTTACCACCCAAGAGGAATGAACGATGTCCAAATACCATTGGGAACCGTGGGCGGAGAGGAATCGCGGTTGGCTCGCACTGGCTGGTGCCGGTTTGGCGGCGGCGTCATATGCGAGCTGGTCGCGGGAGCAAGCAAAACACCGGAGAGTTCTGGCGGCGCGCGAGCGAGCACGGCTCATCCCTCTTCGCCAGGCGAGGATGGAGGCCGAATGGACCCGCAAGGCGGTGAGCTACACGGGAGGAGCGAAGGGCGGATAGTCGGGTTCGCGTCGGGTGGGCACCGCCCTCCAACCAAACGCGCGCAAGCGATGCGGGGTGGCACAAGCGCTCGGAGCGGACTTATTAGCCGGTGGACAACCCAATAGAGAGAGATTGAAATGACACGCAGCGTGGGCGCGCCCGTCGAAGGGATTGAAGTTTCGGCTTATACCATCCCGACCGATGCGCCGGAAGCGGATGGCACGTTTGCCTGGGACCAAACCACGCTTGTCGTTGTGGAGGCGACGGCGGGCGGTAAGCGTGGTCTCGGTTACGGCTACGCCGATACGGCCACCGCGCACTTGATTCATGAATTGCTAGCGGGCGTAGTGCGGGGACGTGACGCGCTGGCGGTGCCGGCCGCCTGGGAGGCGATGGTCGGTGCCATCCGCAACCTCGGCCGACCGGGTATTTGTTCAATGGCCATTGCCGCGGTGGATTCCTGCCTGTGGGACTTGAAAGGCCATCTGCTCGACGTACCGCTCGTGACCCTTCTGGGCGCGGCCCACGAGGTCGCCCCGGTCTACGGCAGCGGCGGCTTCACCTCTTATTCGACGGCCCAGTTGCAAAAACAGCTAGCCGGCTGGGTCGAGGCGGGGATTCCTCGCGTCAAGATGAAGATCGGAACCCATGTCGATGAAGATGTTGATCGGGTGCGCGCCGCCCGTCAGGCGATCGGGCCAGGAGCCGAACTGTTCGTCGATGCCAATGGGGCGTACAACCGTAAACAGGCCCTGGCCTTTGCCGACGCCTTCGCCGAGCTGGGCGTTAGCTGGTTCGAGGAACCGGTTTCGGCCGACGATCTCAGCGGGTTGCACTTGCTTCGCGACCGCGCGCCGGCGGGCATGGATATCGCCGCCGGTGAATATGGTTACGACCTGTTGTACTTCCGGCGCATGCTGGAAGCGGAGGCGGTGGATGTGCTGCAAGCCGACGCCACACGCTGTGCGGGCATCACCGGCTTCTTGCAGGCCGGCGCCCTTTGTCAAGCTCGCTCGCTGGAACTTTCGGCGCACTGCGCCCCATCCTTGCACTTACATCCCGCTTGTGCGCTGATTCCCTTCCGCCATCTGGAGTATTTCCACGACCACGTGCGCATTGAACACATGCTCTTCGACGGCGCCTTGACGCCGGTCCAAGGAGCGCTGCATCCGGACCTGTCGCGACCCGGACTGGGGCTGGAACTCAAACGCGCAGATGCCGAACGATACCGAGTTTGGGGCCGCGATTAGAGACAATCCGTTTACCTGGAGGTCAAAGTGTCATGACGATGTTAACCAGTTTGGGCACCGAGCGCATGGGCGGCCACACCGGTCCCATTGAAGTCTCTCAGTTCGATGCCAGGGCCCTGGAAGCGGAACTGCGTGGTAAGATCCGTGGCGAAATACGGTTCGATGACGGCAGCCGCGCCCTGTATGCGACGGATGCGTCGAACTACCGTCAGGTGCCCATCGGCGTTGTCGTCCCGCGCGACGAAGAAGACGTGATCGAAACGATGGCCGCGGCACGCCGTTTTGGCGCGCCCGTCCTCGGGCGCGGAGGTGGCACCAGCCTGGCCGGCCAGTGCTGCAACGTCGCGGTGGTCATGGATTTTTCCAAGTACATGCGTGACATTCTCGAACTCGATCCTCACAACAAACGAG
>DATLUE010000391.1:0-4003 GCA_035533255.1 Allostellaceae bacterium
TCAAGCCGTGGTCGATGTCGTCGGCATGGGCGACGCTGGCGCCCCGGGTCAGCGCGATCTTGCCGGCGGTGCTGAAATGGCCGCCGAGCGGTCCGAGAATAAGGAGACGCATGATACCCTTCCTGGCTAGGCGCGATCGGCCTTGACGATTTCCGTCATCGTCACGCCGAGACGCTCGTCGACGACCACCACCTCGCCGCGCGCGACGAGCCGGTTGTTGACGTAGATGTCGATGGCTTCGCCGACCTTGCGGTCGAGCTCGACCACCGCGCCGCGGCCGAGCTTCAAGAGCTGGCTGACCTGCATGTTGGCGCGTCCGAGCACCGCTGAGATTTGGACCGGAATGTCGTAGACCGCCTCGAGGTCCTTGGCGCTTTGAGGCTTCGCATCGGGCTGCGCCTCTTGCGAGCTTTCGAGTTCGTTCAGCGCCATATTGGGATTCTCGGTCATGCTCTTCTCCTAGGCGGTAAGCGTGCTTGGTGCGGCTGCAGGATCGCAGCGATGGGCAAGCAGCGTGTCGATCTGTTCGCATTGTCCGGCGAGATTGCGTTCGGCGCCGCCATCGGCCCATTCGACGCGCGCGTCTCCGGCGGCGAGCGCGTCCTCGGCAAGGAGGACGATGCGGCCGGCGTAGCCGGCGGTGGCGGCCAGCGCGTCGAGCCGCTCGCGCAGCGGCTCGTAGATTTCAGGGGCGACGCGCAGCACGATTCGCGGCTCCTCGATTGCCTCGTTGAGGCATTTGGCGGCGAAGGTTTCGACTTCGCCGAGCGGGTCCTTGGCGGCGAGGCCCGGGACGAGCTTGGCGACGATGCTCTGCATCGCGGCCAGCGCGCGGCGCTGCGTGTCGGCGGTTGTGGCGTCCTGCGCGGCGAGTAGCGCGACAACGCCGCGCGCGATCGCGGCCAGCGAATCCGCGCTCAGCGCCGCAGCCGCCTTGGCCGCTTCGGCGAGACCCGCGGCATGGCCTTCGGCGAGAGCCGCCTGGCGCGTCGCCTCGAGCTCGGCGCGGGTGAAGCGCCGCTCGGTGCCGGAGCGCGACGACGGCCCGTCGAGGTGGTCGAACGAGACGTCGAAGGTGAATTTCTGGGGCAGGGCCATGATCGCTCAGTACACCAATTCGTCTTCGGCGCTGCCGTCCGAGATGATGATCTCGCCGCGCGCCGCGAGGTCCTTCGCCACCGAGACGAGATAGCTCTGCGCTTCCTCGACATCCTTGAGGCGCACCGGGCCCATGCCCGCGATCTCTTCCTTGAGCAGCTTGCCGGCGCGCTCGGACATGTTGGTGAAGAACAGGTCCTTGAGCGGATCGGAGGCGCCCTTGAGGGCGACCGGAATCTTCTCTTTCTCGGCGCCGCGCATCAGCGTCTGAATCGCGCCGCTGTCGAGCTTCTGCAGGTCCTCGAAGGTGAACATCAGGCCCTTGATGCGCTCGGCGCTGTCGCGGTTGCGCTCCTCGAGCGCGGCGATGAACCGCGTCTCGGTGTTGCGATCGAGACTGTTGAAGATTTCGGCGATCAGCTCGTGCGCGTCGCGCCGGTTGGTGCGGGCAAGGCTGGTGAAGAACTCGTTCCGGAGCGTGCGCTCGACATCGTCGAGCACTTCTTTCTGCACTGCCTCCATGCGCAGCATGCGCATGATCACTTCCATCGCGAAGCTCTCGGGAAGCTGGGTCAGCACGCGGCCGGCGTGATCGGATTTGATCTTCGAGAGCACCACGGCCACGGTTTGCGGATATTCGTTCTTGAGATAATTGGCGAGCACGGATTCGTTCACGTTGCCGAGCTTGTCCCACATCGTGCGGCCGGCGGGGCCGCGAATTTCTTCCATGATGGTCGCGACGCGGTCGGCGCCGAGGGCTTTTTGAAGCAGCCGCTCGGTGCTCTCGTGCGTGCCGACCAGCGAGCCGGTGGCCGATATCTGGTCGACGAAGTCGACGAACAGGCGCTCGACGATGCTCGACGATACGGTGCCGAGGTTCGCCATGCAGGCGGAGATTTCCTTGATCTCTTCGTCGTCCATCAGGGTGAAGAGGCGGGTGGAATGCTCTTCGCCGAGAGACAGCATCAGGATCGCGGCTCTCTCAGCTCCGCTCAAGGTGCGATAATCGTCACGGACGCGCATGGTGCTTCGCCTTCCCGCCTAGCCGTTCTGGTACATCCAGCTCCGGACGATGGCGACAGCTTCGTCCGGGTGCTTTTCGACGATCTCGCCGATTTTCTTCATGCTCGATGCCGCGACGCGGCCGTCGACCTGGCCGATATCGATCATCTCGCCATTGCTGCCGGGCGCGGAGCGCGCGATGCCGTTGCCGGGCGCGGGCAGCGCCATCGCGCCTCCCGGGCCGGCAAGCGCGGGCATCGCACCCGAGCCGACCGCTTTGGCGGTATCGAGGAAGCGCGCGATCATCGGCTTGACCACCAGCAGGAGGATCAGCAGCCCGACCAGCGCGACCCCGCCGGTCTCGCCGATATGGATCAGATCGGCTTTCTCGAGCCCCATGAGATTCCAGACCGGCGGCGGCGGCGGCGGCTCGGCGACGCCGGCGAAGGGCATGTTGACCACTTCGACCGTGTCGCCGCGCTTGTCGTCGTAGCCGACCGCCGAGCGCACGAGCGCGGTGAGCTGCTTCAGCTCGTCCGCCGAGCGCGGCTGATAGGTCTTCTTGCCGTTGGCGCCGACCGTCGTCGTGCCGTCGACCAAGACGGCGACCGAGAGCCGCTTCACCGTTCCCTGATCGCTGATCTGGTTCTTGACGGTCTTGCTGATCTCGTAATTGGTGGTCTCTTGGTTGTGCGTGCTCTTGGTCTGCTTCGAATTGCTGGGCGCGGTCTGGCCGTTGGGCAGGTTGGACGAGACCGATACCGCCGCGCCGGCGGTGCCGCTGTCGTCGCTCTGGCTGTCGGTCTGGGTCGAGCGCACCACCTGGCCGTCCGGATCGTAGGTCTCGGAATTGGTCGTGACGCGGTCGAAATTCATCTCGGCATGGACATCGACCCGCGCCTTGCCGGGGCCGACCGAGCGCTCGAGCAGTTGCTCGACGTTGCGGGCCATGCGGTTCTCGTAGTTGATGCGCATTTCCTCGGCATTGGTGGAGGTGAGGGCGTCGGCGGCATCGCCATCGCCGCGCGCCAGCAGATTGCCCTCGTCGTCGACGATCGAGACACGGTTGGGGCTGAGACTCGGAACCGCAGCCGCGACCAAATGCTGAATGGCGGCGACCTGCCCGGCCGACAGCCGCTCGGCGCCGCGCAGCTTGAGGACGATCGATGCGCTGGCTTCCTGGCGGTCGTGCGAGAACAGCTCGCGCTGCGGCAGAACGAGATGGACGCGCGCGGATTGCACCAGGTTGATCGAGGCAATCGTGCGCTCGAGCTCGCCTTCGAGGGCGCGGAGCTGGTTGATGTTCTCGACGAATTGCGAGGGACCGAAATTATCGGTCTTGTCGAAAATCTCGTAGCCGACCGAGCCGCCTTGCGGCAGGCCCTGCTCGGCGAGCGCCATTCGCAGCTTCGTCACCTGATCGACCGGGACGAGAACCTGCGAGCCCTGGGCGCGCAGCTCGTAGGGCACGCTCATGCCATCGAGCTTCTGGATGATCTCGCCGCTATCCTTGAGGTCGAGGTCGCTGAACAACAGCGCCATCTCGGGCGTGTCGACCTTGTTGGCGAGATAATAGAACAACGCGATGGTTCCGGCCGCGACCAGCACAATGGCGAGCAGCCGCGCGGGACCGAGATTGCGTAAAAGTTGGAGGAAGCCGTTCACCGTCGCAGATCCTTGGCTGGCGATCCGGGCCAAATGCCCAGGCCGACACTAAGGGCGGTTCGGTGAACAGAGTGTTAAAGAGCCGGCAGATTTTGCCGACCGGGCGGCAGTTCGTGCCGCGTCGCGTCGCCGGCCGGAACAGGCCGGCCGTCTCGAGCTCAGCGCTCGCTGCGATCGAGCGCGCGATAATCCTGCAAACGCGTGACCCGCAAGCCGGGCAGGCCGTGGCTATCGACCA
>DATLUE010000392.1:0-16543 GCA_035533255.1 Allostellaceae bacterium
GCCGAGCGCATCCCGGCGAGCCCCACCGGCAAGCTGCCGGACGTTCCGACCTGGGCGGCGCGCGACTATGGAAACCGCGTCGGCGTGTTCCGCTTCATGGAGGTGTTCGACCGCTATGGCATCCGCGCCACGGTCGCGCTCAACAGCGATGTATGCCTTTACCACCCCGCGATCATCGCCGAAGGCAACAAGCGCCAATGGGAATGGATGGGCCACAACAAGACCAACACCCAGCGGCTCATCGACCTCGCCGAAGCCGAGGAGCCCAAGGTCATCAAGGACGCGCTCGACACGATCGCGCGGGTCGCCGGCAAGCGGCCCAAGGGCTGGCTCGGCTCGGGCATGCAGGAGACCTGGTCGACGCTCGATCATCTCGCCGCCGAGCAGGTCGATTACGTCGGCGACTGGACCAATGACGACCAGCCCTATATCATGACGCTCGAGAGCGGCAAGACGCTGATCTCGCTTCCCTACAGCCACGACATCAACGACATCCCGGCATTCGAGCGGCACAACCGAACGCCCGACGAATTCCGCGACATGATCTGCCGGCAGTTCGACACGCTGTATGCCGAGGGCGCGCAGTCGGGGCGGGTGATGGCGATCTGCCTCCATCCCTATCTGACCGGCAAGCCCTTTCGCATCGCCGCGCTCGACCAAGCGCTCGGCTATATCTGCGGCCACAAGGATGTGTGGCTTGCTACCGGCAGCGAGATCGTCGCGGCTTACAAGGCGCAGTTGTGATGGTGTTCGAGCGGCAATACCTAGCATCGTCATACCGGCGAAAGCCGGTATCCATTCATCAGCCCGCGCGGTCGAAAGATGGACCCCGGCTTTCGCCGGGGTGACGAAATAACATTAATGGGCGCTTGCTCTATTGTTGGTGATCAGGGAGGGGTGAGATGAATCGTTCATGGCTGCGCGCGGCGGTAATCGCTGCCGGTGTATCTTTGTTGGCGTTGATGGCCCCCGGGGCGCGCGCCGAGACCATCGAGGCCGGTGCCGTCGGCGGGCCGACCGCGACGATGTGGCTGTTCTATGTCGGGTTCGACGAGGGCTTCTTCAATAAGCACGACATCGATCTCGACATCATCTTCGCGCCGACCGCGCCCGGCATCCTGCAGCAATTAACCGCCGGCTCGCTCGACATCGTCGCGACCACCGGCGTTGCCGAGCCGATCCACGCGGTCGACCACGGCGCCACCAACATCGCGATCGCGCGCATCATCGGCCTCAACAGCCCTTACGCTCTCGAGGCCAAGCCGACGATCTCCTCGATCAAGGATCTGAAGGGCAAGACCATCGTGCTCGGCGGTCTCGTCGATATCACCGCGATTTATTGGAACCGCATGGCGGAAGCCAACGGCCTCAAGAAGGGCGATGTCGATATCACCACGATCGGCGCCACCGGCGGACGCTTTGCCGCGCTCAAATCCGGCACGGTCGACGCGACCCTGGTGCTGCCGCCGTTCAACTTCCTGGCCGAGGCCGCGGGCTTCAAGAATCTCGGCCTCGTCATCGACTATGTGAAGGATTATCCCTTCACCGGCCTCGAAGTGTCGAAGCCCTGGGCGACCAAGCATCTCGACACCGCCAAGCGCCTCCTAGCGGCGCTCGACGAAAGCGCGGCCTGGTTCTACGTGCCCGGCAATCGCGACGCGCTGATCCAGATGGGCGCAAAGAATTTCCACATCAATCCGGCCCAAGCCGCGCAAAGCCTCGACTTCCTGCGCAAGATCGAATATTTCGCGCCCGACAGCAAAGTCTCGCGCAAATCGCTCGACAACCTCATCGCGGTGATGCGGAAGTCGGGCGACGTGGCGAAGCCGATCAAGGCCGAGGATCTGATCATGCCGGGCTTGACGGAGCTGACGGAGTGAGGAAAGGCAATTTCGGCGTCAGCTTCTTATCGATCGTCGGCGGGCTGCTGATCTGGGAAGCCATCAGCCGGTTCGGGGTCGACAATTCGCTGTTCCTCGCCTCGCCGTCGCAGATTATCTACGCGATTTGGAAGCTCGCCGTGGCCGGCGATCTGTGGCGGCATATCGAGGTCAGCGGCATCGAGTTCATCATCGGTTATGTCATTGCCAGTTTCTTGGGCATCGCCATCGGCCTGCTGATGGCCGAGAGCGATCGCGCCAAGAACATCCTGCAGCCCTGGATTTCCGGTTTTTATGCCACGCCGACGATCGCGCTTGCGCCGCTGTTCCTCTTATGGCTTGGCATCGGCATCTGGTCGAAAGTGCTGGTGGTGATCACGCTGGTCGTGTTCACGGTCATCATCAACACCGAAGCCGGCTTGCGCACCACCAGCCCGCGATTGATCGAGATGCTGAAAAGCTTCGGCGCGAGCCGGCCGCAGATTTTTCGCAAGCTCTCGCTGCCGTCGGCGGCGCCGTTCGTGCTCGCGGGCCTGAAGCTCGGCATCGGCCGCGGCCTCATCGGCGTCGTCGTCGCCGAGCTGTTCGGCTCGCGCGCCGGTCTCGGCCAGCTCATCAGCCAATCGGCCGACAGCTTCAACATGCCGAATTTGTTTGCGGCGGTGGTCGTGCTCGCCAGCGCCGGCATCGCCATGACAGCCGGCTTCTCGTGGCTCGAGCGCAGGCTCGTCCCTTGGACGCGAGACTGACATGCCCCCCGCGAAGCTCGCCGTCACCGGCCTCGACAAGGATTTCGGCACGCTCCGGGCGCTGAGCGACATCAGCCTCGCGATCGCCGATGGCGAGTTCATCTCGATCGTCGGTCCCTCGGGTTGCGGCAAGACCACCTTCTTGCGCATCGTCGCCGGGCTCGAGAGCGCCAGCGCGGGCGAGGTGCGGATCGACGACGAGATCGTGAAGAAGCCGGGCATCGATCGCGGCTTCGTCTTCCAGAACGACAATCTACTGCCCTGGCGCACGGTGCTGGCGAATGCGCTGATCGGTCCCGAAGTCTCGGGCTCGGCGAATGCCGAGGCCAAGCGGCGCACGATCGATCTCTTGAAGCTGGTCGGCCTTGCCGGCTTCGAGCAGTATTACCCGCGCCAGCTTTCAGGCGGCATGCGCCAGCGCGTCAACCTTGCCCGCGCGCTTGCGATCGATCCGAAAGTGCTGCTGATGGACGAGCCCTTCGCCGCGCTCGACGCGCAGACGCGCGAGATCATGCAGACCGAGCTGATCCGCATCTGGGAGCAGGGCCGTAAGACGGTGCTGTTCGTCACCCACCAGATCGACGAGGCGGTGTTCCTCTCGGACCGCGTCTTCGTGTTCGCCCGCCGGCCGGGGCGCATCCGCGAGATCGTGACCGTCGATCTGCCGCGCCCGCGCGCTCTAGCGCTGAAGCGCACGCCCGAATTCGTGAAATATGTCGATCACATCTGGCGGTTGATCGAGGAGGATGTCCGCGAATCGGTGCTGGTCGATAAGGAGTGACAACCAGCCGTAATCGCGAGGGAGTGAAACGACGAAGCGATCCTGGGCGGTCGAAATCCCTGGATGGCGTCGCTTCGCTCGCCATGACGAATGGGAATCGGTTCGTCGGTTCCGCTGATTGACACATCCGGTCGCGGCCAGCAATCTGGCAGGGATCATGACCGATTCGCTGTCGATCTTCATCGCCCAGCTCGATCCGACCGTCGGCGACATCGCCGGCAATCTCGGCCGTCTCAAGGATGCGTGGCGCGAGGCGGCGGCTTCGGGCGCCGATTTGGTGGTCGCGTCCGAGCTGTTCGTCGCCGGCTATCCGCCCGAGGATCTGGTGCTGAAGCCGGCTTTCGTTGCCGCCTGCGAGGCGGCGGTCAAGGAATTCGCGCGCGCGACGAAAGAGGGGCCGGCGGTGCTGCTCGGCACGCCGTGGCGCCAGGACAGCAAGCTCTATAACGCCGCGGCGCTCTTGGCCGAGGGGCAGGTGGCGGCGTTGCGCTTCAAGCACGACCTGCCGAATTACGGCGTCTTCGATGAAAAGCGCGTCTTTGCCGCTGGCCCCGCGCCGGGCCCGATCGTCCTCAAAAACGTGCGGCTCGGCGTGATGGTGTGCGAGGATATGTGGTCGCTCGACGCCAGCGAGTGCTTGCAGGAAAGCGGCGCCGAGCTGCTGATCGTGGTCAACGGCTCGCCCTTCGAGGCGAGCAAGCAGCAGCAGCGTCTCGATTTGGCGCGCGACCGCGTCAAGGAGACCGGCCTGCCGCTGCTCTATGTCAATCAAATCGGCGGCCAGGACGAGCTGGTGTTCGACGGCGCGTCCTTCGCGCTGGCGGCGGATGGCGATCTGCGCGTCCAGGCGCCCGAATGGCGCAATGCGCTGGTGCCGACGCGCTGGCGGCGCGAAGGCAAGGGCTGGAACGTCGAGCAGGGTGTGGTTGCCGAGCGCGGCGATCGCTTGAGCTCGATCTATCAGGCGATGGTGCTCGGCCTCAGCGATTATGTGCGCAAGAACCAATTCCCCGGCGTCGTGCTCGGCCTCTCGGGCGGCATCGATTCCGCGCTTTCGGCGGCGGTCGCGGTCGATGCGCTGGGCGCCGACCGCGTCCATTGCGTGATGATGCCGTCGCCTTACACCTCGACCGAGAGCTTGGAAGACGCCGCCGCTTGCGCCTCGCTGCTCGGATGCGAGCTGCGCACAATCGATATCGGCCCGGCGATGGCGGCCTTCGGCACGATGCTGGCGCCGTCTTTCGCCGGTCGCGAGCCCGACATCACCGAAGAGAATCTGCAGTCGCGCGCGCGCGGCGTCACGCTGATGGCGCTCTCCAACAAATTCGGCTGGATGGTGCTGTCGACCGGCAACAAATCCGAGATGTCGGCCGGCTATGCGACGCTCTATGGCGATATGTGCGGCGGCTATGCGGTGCTGAAGGATGTCTACAAGACCATGGTCTTCGAGCTGTCGCGCTGGCGCAATCAGCGCCGGCTGCCCGGCATGATGGGGCCGATCGGCCGCGTCATGCCCGAGCGTGTTATCACCAAGCCGCCTTCGGCCGAGCTAAAGCCGAACCAGACCGATCAGGACAGCCTGCCGCCGTACGAGGCGCTCGACGATATTCTCGAATGCCTGATCGAGCACGAGATGCCGGTCGAGGCGATCGTCGCGCGCGGCCATGCCGAGGAGATGGTGCGCATGGTGTGGCGGCTGCTCGATCGCGCCGAATACAAGCGCCGCCAGGCGCCGCCCGGCGTCAAGATCACCAACCGCGCCTTCGGTCGCGACCGCCGCTACCCGATCACCAATGCGTTTCAGGCCACCGGCGCGATGCCGCGCGAGGTCTCCGAACCCGGCGAGACACCGCGCGCGCCGGTGCCGACGGATTCGGACGGCGCCGCATGAGCGAGAACGAAACCACGATCGCCGAACCGCCCCGCGATTTCCTGCGCGAGATCGTCGCGGCCGATCTCGCCTCCGGCAAGCATCAGGGCGTCGTTACGCGCTTTCCGCCCGAGCCCAACGGCTATCTCCATATCGGTCACGCCAAGGCGATCTGGATCAATTTCGGCATCGCCGAGGAATTCGGTGGCCGCTGCCATCTGCGCTTCGACGACACCAACCCGGCCAAGGAAGAGCAGGAATATATCGACGCGATCCAGCGCGACGTGCATTGGCTCGGCTTCGATTGGGGAACGCATCTCCATTACGCCTCGGATTATTTCGATCAGCTCTATCGCTGGGCCGAGCATCTGATCCAGAACGGCAACGCCTATGTCGACGACCAGAGTGCCGAGCAGCTTGCCGCCGCGCGCGGCAGCTTGACCGAGCCGGGCAAGGAGAGCCCGTATCGTAACCGCAGCGCGGAAGAAAACCTCGATCTCTTCCGCCGCATGCGCGCTGGAGAATTCCCGAACGGCGCGCGGGTCTTGCGGGCCAAGATCGATATGGCCTCGGGCAACATCAACCTGCGCGATCCCGTGCTCTATCGCATTCTCCACGCGCATCATCCGCGCACCGGCGAAAAATGGTGCATCTATCCGAATTACGATTTCACGCATGGCCAGTCGGATGCGATCGAGCATGTGACGCATTCGCTGTGCTCGCTCGAATTCGAGGATCACCGGCCGCTCTACGAATGGTTCCTCGATAACCTTCCGGTGCCGGCACGGCCGCGGCAATACGAGTTCGCGCGCCTCAACATCGGCTACACGGTGATGTCGAAGCGCTTTCTCTTGCAGCTCGTGCGCGAGGGCCGCGTCTCCGGCTGGGACGATCCGCGCATGCCGACCTTGGCCGGCCTCAGGCGGCGCGGCGTGCCGCCGATGGCGCTGCGCGAATTCGTGAAGACCGCGGGGATCGCGCGCGCCAACTCGACCGTCGATATCCAGATGTACGAGCATGCGATCCGCGACGATCTCAACAAGCGGGCGCAGCGCCGCCTGGCGGTGCTGAAGCCCTTAAAAGTTGTGATCGAGAATTACGACGGCCCGGGCGAGGAACTCGAGGCGATCAATCATCCCGATGATCCAGCCACCGGCACGCGTCGCATTCCTTTCGGCCGCGAGATCTATATCGAGCGCGACGATTTCATGGAGAACCCGCCCAAGAAATTCTTTCGCTTGTCGCCGGGCACGGAAGTGCGCTTGCGCTACGCCTATTTCATCACCTGCCGCGCGGCGGTGAAGGATGCGGCGGGCGAGGTCGTCGAGCTGCGCTGCACCTACGATCCCGCGACCCGCGGCGGCAACGCGCCCGACGGCCGCAAGGTCAAGGCGACGATGCACTGGGTCGATGCCGCACGCTCGCTACCGGCGGAGGTTCGGCTTTACAATCCACTCTTCACGCGCGCCGATCCCGGCGCCGCCTCGGGCGGCGATTTCATCGCCGATCTCAACCCGGATTCGCTCGAAGTCTTGCACGGGGCCCGGCTCGAGCCATCGCTGGCCGAGGCGAAGGTAGGCGAGGCGGTGCAGTTCGAGCGCCAGGGTTATTTCTGCGCCGATCCGGATTCATTGCCCGGCAAGCTGGTTTTCAACCGCACCATCGGCTTGCGCGACAGCTACGCGAAGGCGTGACGGATTTGTCTCGGCAACGTCTCGTCGCTTCGGAAATCCAGATCGCCGCACTCTCACGAGCCGACGAGGTTAATGGCCAAACACCTCGCGCTGGACAAATTGCCAGAAACTCTCGCGCGATATTTGATTCAAACGCGTTGCCAATTCATGCGCGTCGGGCGCGTATCGTTCGATAGTCTCCGCGACCTTATTGAGAAGAGCAATTTGCACCTCATCGTCGGCTTCCGACATTTCGGGGCTGGATAGGCTTGCGTGGATAATCCGGAAGCCGCTCACGATGTTATAGATTGCCGATACGGTTTGACTTTCCGCACTTGGCAGGAGGCCAATTTTGTCAGCAACCTTATCGAAGACCGGATGCCCCACTGGGGTCTTCGGCATCGACCGCAAACGCCGCCGGCGGATGGCGTGTTCGAAAGTTGCGAGCTTTCGATATGCGACAACGGATGTTGGCGCATCGATCAATGTTGCGTAAGCGCCTATCTCGCCGGCTAACGCGCCCGCGATGCTGGAGCGTTCCCGATACCTGTTCCATAAGCTGAGGATTATTGTTCCCAGGAGGGCGAGTGCCGCTGTGAAAAATGCGGTAGTCAATGCAGCCATGAATCGCTCCTTCTGTTCCGTGCTGCTCCGTCGACTTGGAGCGCGTCGGTGCCGACCCCGGCAGGCGCATACTCGCTAGCACATGGATTTTGCTTGGATAATCCCTTAAAAGCTAGCGAATGCCGCTTTCGCTCTACAACACGCTGACCCGTAGCAAAGAAATCTTCGCGCCGCTCGATGCGCAGAACGTGCGCATGTATGTGTGCGGGCCGACGGTGTACGACTTCGCGCATATCGGCAATGCGCGGCCGGTGATCGTGTTTGATGTGCTCTATCGCTTGCTGCGGCAGGTCTATGGCGAGCACCACGTCAAATACGTGCGCAACATCACCGATGTCGACGACAAGATCAACGCCGCGGCCAGGGCCAATCACGAGAGCATCCGCGAGCTTACCGAGCGCACCGCGAAGGCGTTCCACGCGGATGTCGCGGCGCTGTTATGCTTGCCGCCCGATGTCGAGCCGCGCGCGACCGAGCATATCGCGCCGATGATCGCGATGATCGAGCGGCTGATCGCCGCGAGCCACGCCTACGTCGCCGAAGGCCATGTGCTGTTCGACGTCGCCAGCGATCCGAATTACGGCAAGCTGTCGCATCGCAATCGCGTCGAGATGATCGCCGGCGCGCGCGTCGAGGTGGCGCCCTATAAGCGCGATCCCGCGGATTTCGTGCTCTGGAAGCCGTCGCCGGAGGATTTACCGGGCTGGCCATCGCCCTGGGGCCGCGGCCGGCCGGGCTGGCATATCGAATGCTCGGCGATGAGCGAGACGCATCTCGGCGACAGCTTCGACGTTCATGGTGGCGGCCTCGATCTGATTTTCCCGCATCACGAGAACGAGATCGCGCAAAGCGAATGCGTCCACGGCGGCGCGCCGTTCGCGCGCTATTGGCTGCATAACGGCTTCGTCACCGTCGACGGCGCCAAGATGGCGAAGTCGGAAGGAAATTTCCGCACCATCCGCGATGTGCTGAGCGAAGCGCCAGGCGAGGCGGCGCGGCTGGCGATGCTGATGGGCCATTACCGCGATCCGCTGGATTGGACCCAAGAGCGGCTGAGCCAGGCCAAGCTCGGCCTCGATCGTTTCTACCTCGCGCTGCGCGGTGCGGGCACAGCAGCGGATGCAACGATACCGGCGCGGGTGCAAGCCGCACTCGACGACGACCTCAACACGCCGCTCGCCATCGCGGCGCTTCACGAGTTGCTCGCCGAGTTGAACAAGGCGAACGACGCCGATAAGGCGCGGCTTCAGGGCGAGCTGATCGCCGGCGGCGCGGTGCTGGGGTTGCTGCAGCAAGACCCCGAGGCGTGGCTGCAAGGCGACAGCGACGCCGTGGGTATCGAGGCGTCGATCGCCGCCCGCAACGCGGCGCGCGCGGCCAAAAACTTCGCCGAGGCCGACCGCATCCGCACCGAGCTGGCGCTGAAGGGCATTCTCCTCGAAGACGGCGCCGGCGGCACCACTTGGCGAAGGGCGGGGTAGGGGCTAGGTATTCCCCCTCACCCTCCCGCTGACGCGGGTCCAACCCTCTCCCCAGCGGGGAGAGGGTTGGGTGAGGGGGCTTTCACTCAGGATGCCGATGTCCTCCGAGCGCATCTATCTCTACGACACGACCCTGCGCGATGGCGCGCAGACGCAAGGCGTCGATTTCGGCGTGCCCGACAAGCTGGCGATCGCGCGCGAGCTCGATCTCCTGGGCATCGACTATGTCGAGGGCGGCTGGCCCGGCGCCAACCCGACCGACGACGCGTTCTTCGCCAAGCTGCCGAAGCTGAGCCATGCGCGCATCGCCGCCTTCGGCATGACCCGCCGCAGCGGCCGGAGCGCCGGCAACGATCCGGGCCTCGCTGCCATCTTGGGAAGTAATGCGCGGGTTGCATGCCTCGTCGGCAAGACCTGGGATTTCCATGCCAAGGTCGCGCTCGGCGTCACGCTCGACGAGAACATCGCGATGATTGCGGATTCGGTGAGGCATGCCGCATCGACGCTCGACGAGGTGGTCTTCGACGCCGAGCATTTCTTCGACGGCTACAAGGCCAATCCGGCATTTGCCCTGAAATGCATCGAAGCCGCGCATAAAGCCGGCGCGCGCTGGATCGTGCTGTGCGACACCAACGGCGGCACCCTGCCGGACGAGGTCGAGCGCATCGTCGGCGTGGTTGCCGGATTGATGCCCGGCGGTCATGTCGGCATCCACACCCATAACGACACCGAGAACGCGGTGGCAAATTCGCTCGCGGCGGTGCGCGCCGGCGCACGCCAGGTGCAAGGCACGCTCAACGGTCTCGGCGAGCGCTGCGGCAATGCCAATCTCGTCACCTTGATCCCGACCTTGATGCTGAAGATGGGCTATGCCACGGGCGTCAGCGAGCAGGGGCTGGCGCGCTTGACCCATATCTCGCGTTTTCTCGACGAGCGCCTCAACCGCGCGCCCGACCGTCACGCGGCTTATGTCGGCGAGAGCGCCTTCGCGCATAAGGGCGGGCTGCATGTCTCGGCGGTCGAGAAGGATCCGAAATCCTACGAGCACATCGATCCGGCGCTCGTCGGCAATGTGCGGCATATCGTGGTCTCGGACCAGGCGGGCCGGTCCAACATTCTGGCGCGGCTGCGCGAGATCGGCGTCGCGATCGACGCCAAGCATCCGAAGCTCGACGCGCTGCTCGACGAGGTGAAAGCGCGCGAGTTCCAGGGCTATGCCTATGACGGCGCCGAGGCGAGCTTCGAATTGCTGGCGCAGCGCACGCTCGGCGGCGTGCCGGATTATTTCCGCGTGCAGCGCTATCGCGTGATGGACGAGCGGCGCTGGAACGCCAAGGGCGATCTCGTCACGGTTTCCGAAGCGACGGTCTATGGCGATGTCGGCGGTACTGCTTTTACTGAGGTCGCCGAAAGCCATGACGGGCCGGTCGATGCGCTGGCGACCGCGCTCAGGAAGGCGCTGGTGCCGGCTTTCCCCGAGCTGCAGAATATAAGGCTCAGCGACTACAAGGTGCGCATCCTGACGCCGCAGGCCGGCACCAGCGCGGTGACGCGGGTGATGATCGAGAGCATGGACGAGGGCGGTGCGGCCTGGTCGACGGTCGGCGTCTCGTCCGACATCATCAACGCCTCCTACAACGCGCTACACGACAGCTTGACCTACAAGCTCTGGCGCGCGGGCCGGCGCGGGTGATGACGCCTTGTGTTGTCTCGCTGTTCCGCATTTTTTCTTTCGTCATGCCCGCGAAAGCGGACGTCCAGCCTTTGCCCTGGGTCCCCGCTTTCGCGGGGACGACGATGAGATGTTAAGCGCTCGCTCGGTGATGCTCTAATCATGGCCGGGACCGATCATCGCCGTCCTGCCGTCAAGGGCGGACCAGCGATCATCCTGGTCGAGCCGCAGCTCGGCGAGAACATCGGCACTGCCGTGCGCGCGATGTATAATTGCGGGCTGACCGAGCTGCGGCTGGTCAAGCCGCGCGACGGCTGGCCCAATCCGAGAGCGCAGGCCGCGGCGAGCGGCGCCGATCTCGTGCTGGAGCATGCCAAGCTCTTCGCCACGGTCGAAGAGGCGATCGCCGATCTGCGCCACGTCTATGCCTCGACCGCGCGCGATCGCTACATGGTGAAGCGCATCTTGACGCCGCACAAAGCGGTTGCCGAGCTGCGCGGCTTTCTCGACGCCGACGAGGCCTGCGGCATCCTGTTCGGGCCCGAGCGGACGGGCCTTCTCAACGAGCACATCGCGCTCGCCGACACGGTGCTGAGCGTGCCGCTCAACCCGGCTTTCTCGTCGCTCAACCTCGCGCAAGCCGTGCTGCTGATCGGCTATGAGTGGTTCCAGATCGCCGACGCGACGCCCGACGAACAGATCGCCCTCGGCCATTCCGTGCCCGCGACCAAGGACAAGCTCGTGCAGTTTTTCGAGCATCTCGAGGAAGAGCTCGACCGCGCCGGCTTCATGCGCGATCCGGAAAAGCGCCCCTCGATGGTGCGCAACCTGCGCAACCTCTTTCAGCGCGCCCAATGCACCGAGCAGGAGCTGCGGACCTTGCACGGCGTCGTCACCGCGTTCTGCGGCCGGCGCCCGCGCAAGGCGGCGGAGTGACCGGGCTCGTTTATAAAATTCTCACCGCTGCAGAATGGCAGGCTGCCGAGCGTGCGGGCGTGTTCCGCGGCGCGGGGATCGATATCGCCGACGGCTATATCCATTTCTCGACCATCGCACAGGCCGGCGAGACCGCGGCCAAGCATTTCGCGGGCCAAGGCGATCTGGTGCTGGTCGCGGTCGATGCCGAGAAGCTCGGCGCGGCGATCAAATGGGAGCCGTCGCGCGGCGGCCAGTTGTTCCCGCATCTCTATGGCACGCTCGCGACCGCGGATGCGGTTTGGGTGAAGCCGCTGGCGCTGGGCGAGGGCGGCAAGCATGTCTTTCCGGGCTAAAGAACCACGCCAATAAACACCGTCATTCCCGCGCAAGCGGGAATCCAGAGCGACCGCGGCGTTGTTTCCCTGGACCCCCGCTTTCGCGGGGAGACGAAGAGGTCGGGTGACGAAAGGAGATGGTCTGGCGCGAGCGACCTCCTTGTGCGACCATGATCCGATAAGCGCCGTCACCAAGGGGGCGCGATCGGGAGGGGACATGGCAAAGGGCAGGATGTTGTCGATCGTCGCGGCGCTCGCCGTGATGAGCGGCGCGGTTGCGGCGCGCGCGGAAACCGTCGATCAGCTTTATCAAAAGGCCAAGGCCGAAGGGCAGGTGGTCTTCTACAGCGGCGGGCCGGTCGCGCCTTACGAGCGCTGGGGCAAGGCGTTCACGCAGCGCTTTCCCGGCGTGACGGTCTCGGTCACCGGCGGCTTCAGCAACGTCCTCGACACCAAGATCAACCAGCAGCTCAAATCCGGCAAGCTCGAGGTCGATATGGCCTTGTTGCAGACGGTGCAGGATTTCGTCGCTTGGAAGAAGCAAGGCGTGCTGTTGCGCTTCACGCCCGAAGGCGCCGACAAGATCGATCCACGCTTTCGCGACAAGGACGGTATGTTCTGGCCGACCAGCGTCGTGCTGCTGTCCTATGCCTATAACACCAAGCTGGTCGCGCCCGGCGACGTGCCGAAAAGCGCGCTCGATTTCTTGAAGCCGCAATTTACCGGCAAGCTCGTCACCGCCTATCCGGCCGATGACGATGCGACGCTGTTCGTCTTCGACGACATCGTCAAGAAATACGGCTGGGGCTATATGAAAAAATACATGGCCAACAAGCCGAATTTCATTCAGGGCCATCTTGGCGAATTGAAGAGCGTCGCCGACGGCACCAATGCCGCGACCTTCGATTCGACCAGCTCGACCACCGGCGCGCTCAAGAAAGCCGGCCAGCCGATCGATTTCGCGTTCCCGACATCGGATGCGATGCCGACCTTCTTCATCACCGCCGGCATCTTCAAGGGCGCGCCGCATCCCAACGCGGCCAAGCTGTTTCTCACCTGGTATCTGGCGAAGGAGCAGCAGAGCCGCACCGGCTCGTATTCGGCGCGGACCGACGTGCCGCCGCCGCCGGGCCTCAAGCCGCTCTCGGCCTACAAGATCGACGCCGGCTATCGCCCGTTGGTCACGGACGAGAAGCGCATCGTCGCGCTGCGCAAGCGCTTCGAGAGCTACACCGGGCCGGTCGTCAACAAGGGCGGCGTGCGCTGACCTAAAACCGCGTCGCCGGAACCCTTGAGCCGCTCGCCGGATTGCGGATATGCAATTCGGAGAATGCGTCCTATGTCGCGCCTGCTGCTTCTCGCTCTTCTCGCCGCGTCGCTCGCGGGCTGCGACAGCTACTACGGCGGTGCGCCCGGTTATGCCGTCAATGGCCGCCAACCCTTGTCGCAGCTTCCCGGCTACCCCGCCATCCAGGAAGCCGCGGCGGCGCCGTGAGGGCGGGCTAAGCCCTTTCCTGCCAATGGCTTGCCGTCGCGCGGCTTGACTTCGCCGGCCGGCTTTCTATAGTGGCCGCCTTCATTTCCGAGAACGTGGATGCATGGCGCCCTAGGCGGCCGGCATCCCGCACGGGCATCAGCCCGGGCCTATCGGGACAACAACAACGGCATGGATCATCATTCACGATGAGCAGCAAACGCGTCGAATCGAAGTTCAAGATCAACCGCCGGCTCGGGGTCAACCTCTGGGGCCGCGCCAAATCCCCGCTCAACCGCCGCGATTACGGCCCCGGCCAGCACGGCCAGCGCCGCAAGAAGCCGTCCGACTTCGGCACGCAGTTGATGGCGAAGCAAAAGCTCAAAGGCTATTACGGCAATATCAGCGAGCGCCAGTTCCGCCGGCTCTTCACCGAGGCGCGCCGCCGCAAGGGCGACACCGCCGAGAATCTGATCGGCTTGCTCGAGCGCCGGCTGGACGCCGTGGTCTACCGCATGAAATTCGCGGTCAGCCCGTTCGCCTCGCGCCAGCTCGTCAATCACGGCCACATTCTGGTCAACGGCAAGCGCGTCAACATCTCGTCCTATCTCTTGAAGGACAACGACACCGTCGAGCTGCGCGAGAAGGCGAAGCAAATGGCGGTGGTGCTCGAGGCCACCGCCTCGACCGAGCGCGACGTGCCCGACTACCTCGAGCTCGACGGCAGCAAGCTCAAGGGCAAATTCCTGCGCGCGCCGAAATTCGCCGACGTGCCCTATCCGGTGTCGATGGAGCCGAACCTCGTCGTCGAATTCTATTCGCGATAGGTTTTCCCCGGCGCCCTTCGACAAGCTCAGGAGCCGGGGTCCATTTCTCCATCGCGAGGTTGCTGTATGGATCCCGGCTTTCGCCGGGATGACAAGCAACGGCGCTATCGCGCCGACGCTTGTCACTTCCAGATCAGCTTCGTCACGTCGGGCGTGCCGGTGAGCATGCGCTGACGCTTCATCACGTCGATCCACCAGGAGATCTGATCCGGCGCGAGGATCGTGATTGGTTCCCGCGTTGGCTGTCATTGGGATTGGGGCAGCCGCGAAATTGCCACAAAGACCGTACATCGTATAGTTGTTGGGGGAAGGGCTTTCAATCGATAAGGGAGGAACTTGAAATGACGACTTCCTTCGACACCGGTTATCTGTCCAGCACGATCACCCTCTCAAATACCAATCTCACAGCAACCTACACCGCAACCTATACCGGTGCAGGCGGTGTCTATGGGAACACCGGTTATGCCACTGGTGCTCACCAGGTCACGTTTACGGTCGATGATTTGCCTTCGGGCGCAAACATGCAGTTTGGGCTCGTGACTCATAGCCATTCTGTCGACACTTCACTTGAGGATTCTTCAAGCGTATGCGTGACGCAAAGTGGTCAAATTTATTATGGGGGTGATTACTCCAGCGGTGGAGAGATCGGCTCGTTCTCGAACGGCGACACGATCACGATCCAGTTCAACAATGGTCAGGCGTGGTTCAAGCACAACGCGGGCTATTGGAACGGCAGCAGCACCGCAAATCCTGCGAGCGGCGTCGGCGGTATCGGCCTGAGTTACATGGGTTCCGGAGCAACGATCTATCCAGCGTTTTGGACAGACACCGAAAACAGCGCCACGACGGCTGACTTTAGTCAGTGGGATGTAATGAACGGCACGACCTTCGACTCCTCGTATCAAAGTAGCACGATCACACTTTCCGACAACGACCTGACGGCCACCTATACGGCCACCTACACCGGCGCGGGTGGCGTGTTCGGCACCACCGGATACAACGGCGGCACTCATCAGGTTACGTTCACTGTCGATGATCTGCCATCCGGCGCGAACATGCAGTTCGGGTTCGCCAATCACAGCCACACCGTCGATACTTCGCTTGAGGACTCATCGAGCGTCTGCGTTACGCAGACCGGCCAAATCTATTACGGAGGTGATTATTCGAGTGGAGGCAATCTCGGCACGATTTCGGAAGGCAACACCGTAACCATCCAGTTCAACGGCGGCCAAGCTTGGTTCCGGTTGAATTCAGGCTATTGGAACGGAAGCAGCACGGCAAATCCGTCTACCGGCACAGGCGGCATCGATCTCGGTTACATGTTAGGGTCAGGCGCGTCTGCCTATCCGGCGTTTTGGACAGACTCCGAAAACGGCGCCACAACTGCGGATTTCAGTCAATGGGGCATTCGTGTACCGGCGGCAATCGCCGGTAAAAGTTGGACACAAATAGCGAACTTGAATTTCGGAACGGCGAGTGGCAACAACATAACGTCGCTGGATGATTTTCGGAATGCAGGTTGGGCACCGTGGTCTATCAATGGCAGTTTCTCCGAGAACAACAACGGCTACGGAATTGAGACATATCTCTCTGATCAGTCCAACAATTTTGCCGTCTTTACCAACCACGCTGAAATGTATGCTATCCACCCAAGCGGCACGACCATCCCGACCCTCGGCGATAACAAGCAGTCGAATGGCAACGGCTCAATCCTGTCGTTCTCAGCGGGGCTTCAGCAGACGATCGCATGTCCCGGCTACTACGAAGGGGAGTTCCAAGTACCCAATGTTGAAGGCTCGTGGCCTGCATGGTGGTGTATTGGGTGGGATGGCAGCAGCAGGACCTGGGGACCGGAAATCGACGGTTTCGAGTTCTTTAATAACGGTGACCCAGGGCACGGTACGACCACATGTTTTTCGACGCTCCATAACGATGGTACCGACTCCTCCTCCTCGAAGTGCTTCCTGTCAGCGGGCGGCGTGCCAAGTTACACAATCAATGACTCGAGCAACACGATTTATAACACCTATAGCGGCTCAAACATGGGTGGCTTCCAGTATACGCCCGGCACGGATTTCTCCACCGGCTATCACCGCTACGGCTGGCTCATCGATACCAACCACAACATCTCGATCTGGATCGACGACGTTCTGATTGGGACGTTCGATGCGAACGAGTTCGCTGAAGAGGACGGAACGCCGGTCACGCCGCTACTTCTGGTCAATCTCGAGGCCGGCTGGCAGGGCGGTCAGCCCGTCG
>DATLUE010000393.1:0-2080 GCA_035533255.1 Allostellaceae bacterium
GGCGCGCGCCAGGCTGCCGGCAAGAGCGACGACGAAGCGCTGAAATTCCGACCGCCCTTGTTCTTCAAGCTGGTCGACCGCTTCAAGCGCCAGCTCCGCCTGTGGCCGCCGGCGCGGGCGGCGGCGGCGATGACCGCGCTCAACGAGGCCGAAGCGCGGATGAAGACCACGGGCCTGCCGGCGGAGACGATCTGCCGCGAGGCCTTGCTGCGGATCGCGCGCGGCGCGGCGAGCGCGAAAGCGCGTTAGAGCATTGTCCGGCGAAGTGTGCAGCGGTTCGCCGCAGGCAATGCGACAAAATCAAGAAACTTGGAGCGCGATCCGATTCTATTAGATCGGATCACGCTCCAGCTGCAATCAAGGCAACCCCCCGCCGCCGCGCTGCATCGCTCAATGCCTTATCGCGGGTCGCGAGCGACAATCCTTCCCGGATCGCCAGATCGAGATACGCAGCATCGTAAGCGGTCAGGTTTTCATCGCGCGCCAGGCGTAGAATCTCGGCGAGGCTCCGCTCGGCGGTGGTTTGATCCACGCCGATATCGAGCGGGCGTAACAGGGCGAGGAAGGTCGCAATATCGCTTGCGTCGATCCGTTTGCGCCGTTCGGCCGTTGCCAGCACATTGGCAATTTCGAGCGGCCAATTGGCGGGCACCAGAGCGGATTCATCGATCAGGCGATCCCGGATCGCATCGGTCACCGCGGTGGCTTCGTCGCCGAAGCACCAGGCGAGCGCAACCGAGGCATCGAG
Source organism: Allostellaceae bacterium (assembly GCA_035533255.1). GTDB lineage: Bacteria > Pseudomonadota > Alphaproteobacteria > ATCC43930 > CGMCC-115725 > CAIKMD01. The sequence continues at coordinate 749 of DATLUE010000393.1, forward strand.
GACGAAGGTCACTTGCGGCCCTCGTCCCGCAATGCCTTCCACTCGAGCCCGCCGAGGGTATGTTTTTTAGCGAACGCTTTGAGCCCCTCGACGGCTTCGCGCCGGCGCTCTCGACTGGGCGTCGGCTTTACCGGCACGAGCCTCGCGACCGGCGTACCGTGGCGTGTGATCGTGATGGCCTCGCCCGCGGCGACGCGCTCGAGGAGCCGCGAGAAATGCGTTTTAGCGTCGAACGCGCCGATGAAATCGTCCATCGCATCGCGATCCAGTAGATTAAACTAGTCTAAGTCTAGTCTAATTACTCTTGGAAGGGCAAGCGAAACGAGATTATTTTATCCGCAGCTTCGCCAGCACCTCGTCGAGCTGATCGAGGGTGCGATAGCGGATCGACAGTGATCCGCCGTCACCGTCCGTTGCGATCGTCACTTTGAGACCAAGCTGCAAGGTCAACTGCTTCTCGAGCGCGTCGATGTTTGCGTCCTTGGGTTTGAGCTTCGCCTTCGGCGCCGCGCCGCTTTCGCGCTGCGCGCGCACCGATGATTCGATCTGACGCACGCTCAGCCCGTCGCGCACGATATCTTTCGCCAGGCTAAGCGGATCGCGCGCGTTGATGAGCGCGCGCGCATGGCCGGCCGTCAGGCTGCCGTCGCCGATCATCGCCTTCACCTCGTCGGGCAGCGCCAAGAGCCGCATCGTGTTGGCGATGTGGCTGCGGCTTTTGCCGAGCGCACGGCCGAGCTCTTCCTGCGTGTGGCTGAACTCCTCGATCAGGCGGCGATAGCCCTCGCCTTCCTCGATCGCATTCAGATCCTGTCGCTGAATGTTCTCGATCAACGCGATCTCCAACGCCGCGCGGTCGTCCATCTCGCGCACGATCACCGGCACTTCGTGGAGCTGCGCCGCCTGCGCCGCGCGCCAGCGCCGCTCGCCGGCGAGGATCTCGTAGCCGTCCGGATCGGCGGGATTCCGGCGCACCAGGATCGGCTGGAGAATCCCCTTCTGGCGCACCGATTCGGTCAGCGCGTCGAGACTCGCGGCATCGAAATGACGGCGCGGCTGGAACCGGCCGGGCCGCAGCTTCTCGACCGCGACGCTGCGCAGATTCTTGTGGTGATCGGCTTCCTCCGCCTCGTCGCCGAACAGCGCCGAGAGGCCGCGGCCGAGACCGCGCCCGGTCTTGAGCTTATCGGCACCGCGCGCGCGCGGCGGCTCGTCGGTCATGATAGCGCCTCGGCCGCCAGCGCAATCCCGCGCTCGCGCTTCAAGACTTCGCTTGCGAGATGCACATAGGCCTGCGCGCCGGGACAGCGGAAATCATAGAGCAGCACCGGC
>DATLUE010000394.1:0-8411 GCA_035533255.1 Allostellaceae bacterium
CTTCTAACTTCCGCCGATGTGCAAATAGATAAAAGGCGCTTATGGGAGCGCGCCCCTGGAACGATAATGGCTTCCCTGCTTGCCGGAGTTCGTCGAACTTTAGAGCCGACGCATGCGCATCCGCTTCCTCCCATGCCTTTGCATAGTTGATTAACCGAGCGAGGTTGTGCGGACTTCGCAATAGGTCTTCCGCAAAGCTGACCCGATCATTGTCATCAGCCGAAGATAGCAAAGCCGCTCCCGCTCTAACGAAAGCGGGCAAGTTGAAATTGTATATGCGTGCCGGCCCCAACGCGATAAATGCTGCAACGGCATAAGTCGCTCCAATCAAAGCCCCGCCAATCAATTCCCAGAAAATCGGATATTCAAATAGATTGTCGTGAGCGACGGGCAAGTTCGGAAGGAGTGCCGCGATGATTGCGCACCCGAATCCAACAAATGCGAATAAAATCAGATACCGGATGCTCAGCCCGTAAGCCCGCAGTCGAAAAACGACAATAGGCTTGAGGAATTGCTGAATGGCTAGAGTTAACGCCAGTGCCGCAACCGCATCGCCAATTGTGAAATAAACAGGCGAGGGTTGAGCAGGGTTATAAGCACATGAGCCTAAGAAGCTCAGGCCCAGACAAGGGAACAATTCAACGGCCATGTTTGGTTTGATGCACCCCTCGGGGCGATCATACCATGAGCGAGGGATGGCAAAATATTGGCTATTGGCGCCGCTTCTGCCTCTCGTTGCGCCGCTTGTTCGCCAGCTTTGTCTGGTCGACTGCCAAGGAAAGTAAGATCGCGTGGCTTGACCTGCCAGAGCTTCGTCCCATCTTTATGGGCACGCGGGACATGCGGCGGTGAGCTAACTCCCTGAAAGAGCTGGGAAATCTTGAAAATTGCGAAACGAACCCAATTTTCCGGCGGCGTTCGACAACAACGCGACATTGCGTCCGCTTATCGATAAAATCCCGCCATGAGCGAAATTCCGCGCCAGCGCGAGATCATCGACCGACGGGCGCTGGCCGCGACGCTGGACGCGATCGCCGCGCAGGCCGCCGAGGCCGATCGCAAGGTGATCGCCGACGCGCTGAAGACCGCGCTCGCGGCCGGCCGCGCCGAGGTGCGAGCGCGCTTCGAGGCCGGCGCCTCGGGCACCGAGACCGTGCATGCGCTGTCCTTCCTGGTCGATCAGCTCATCCGCGCGCTCTATGATTTCATCCTGGCGCATGTCTATCCGATCGCCAATCCGACCGCGGGCGAGCGCATGGCGCTGATCGCGGTCGGCGGCTATGGCCGCGACGAGCTCGCGCCTTATTCCGACATCGATCTCCTCTTTCTCACCGCCTACAAGCGCACGCCGCATACCGAGCAGGTGGTGGAATATCTGCTCTACACGCTGTGGGACCTCGGGCTCAAGGTCGGGCAATCGACGCGCTCGGTCGAGGAAACCATTCGCCACGCGGAAAGCGATCTTACCATTCGAACCGCAGTGCTCGAGGCGCGCTACATCTGGGGCGACCAGGAGCTGTTCGCCGAGCTCAAGCGGCGCTTCGATACCGAGCTGGTGAAGAAAAGCTCGGCGCAATTCATCGAGGCAAAGCTCGCCGAGCGCGATCAGCGCCACCAGCGGCTCGGCGATTCGCGCTATCTGGTCGAGCCCAACGTCAAGGAAAGCAAGGGCGGCTTGCGCGATCTCCACACGCTGTTCTGGATCGCGAAATATGTCTACCGCGTCGACAGCATCGACAAGCTGGTCGGTCTCAACGTGCTGTCGGCCGACGAGGCGCAGCGTTTCGCGCGCGCGCAGAATTTCCTCTGGACGGTGCGCTGCCATCTGCATTTTCTCGCCGAGCGCGCCGAGGACCGCCTGACCTTCGATCGCCAGAGCGAGGTCGGCCGGCGCATGGGCTATACCGAGCGCGCCGGCGCGCGCGGCGTCGAGCGCTTCATGAAACATTATTTCCTGGTCGCCAAGGATGTCGGCGATCTGACGCGCATCTTCTGCGCGCTCTTGGAATCGGAGCATCGCCACCAGCCGAAATTCTCGTTGAAGCGCTGGGGCTTCGGCAAGCGCTCGGTCGCGGGCTTCACGGTCGATACCGGGCGGCTCGATGTCGCGAGCGACGATCAGTTCCGCCGCGACCCGGTCGCGCTGGTTCGCCTCTTCCATGTGGCGCAGCGCGAAGGCCTCGACATCCATCCGCACGCGCTGCGGCTCATCACCCAGTCGCTGAAGCTGATCGACGCCGAGCTGCGCAATAACGCCGAAGCCAACCGCCTGTTCGTGGAAATTCTGACCGCGACGAACGTCAATCCCGAGATCGCGCTGCGCTGGATGAACGAGGCCGGCGTGTTCGGGCGCTTCGTGCCCGATTTCGGCCGCGTCGTCGCGCAGATGCAATACGACATGTATCACGTCTACACGGTCGACGAGCATTCGCTGTTCGCGATCGGCATCCTCCACGACGTCGAAAGCGGCGCGCTCGCGGACGAGCTGCCGCTCGCGACCGCGGTCTTCCCGACCATCGATTCGCGGCGCGCGCTCTATCTCGCGGTGTTGCTGCACGACATCGCCAAGGGCCGCGGCGGCGATCACTCGATCCTCGGCGCGCAGGTCGCGGAAAAGCTCGGTCCGCGCCTCGGCTTCAGTGCCGAGGAGATCGAGACCGTATCGTGGCTGATCCGCTGGCATCTCTCGATGAGCAACACCGCCTTCAAGCGCGACATCGACGATCCCAAGACCATTCAGGACTTCGTCGAGCGCGTGCAGTCGCCCGAGCGGCTGAAGCTCCTGCTGATCCTGACCGTCGCCGACATCCGCGCGGTCGGGCCGAAGGTCTGGAACGGCTGGAAGGCGGCGCTCTTGCGCGAGCTCTACCACCGCGCCTTCGAGCTGATGTCGGGCGGCATCGACGCGACCGCGCGCGAGGAGCGCGTGCGCCTTGCGCAAGAGGCGGCGAAGAGGTTGCTGCCCGATTTCAGCGCCGCCGAGATCGAGTCGTTCCTCGCCAAGGGCTATCCGTTCTATTGGCTGTCCTTCGATGCCGAGACCCAGGCGCGGCATGCGCGGCTGGTGCGCGAGGCCGAGCGTAGCGAGGCGCCGCTCACGGTCGACACGCGCGTCGATGTTGGTCGCGCCGTCACCGAGGTCACGCTCTACACCGCCGATCATCCCGGCTTGTTCTCGCGCATCACCGCCGCGCTGGCGCTGGCCGGCGCGAACATCGTCGATGCGAAAATCCACACCATGTCGAACGGCATGGCGCTCGATACCTTTTGGGTCCAGGACCGCGAGGGCGGCGCCTTCGACCAGCCGCAAAAGCTGGCGAAGCTTTCGGTGATGTTCGAGAACGTGCTGATGGGCCGACTCAGGGCGCATGCCGATCTCGCGGCGCCCGAGAAAGTGCCGAGCCGCACGCGCATCTTCACCGTGCCGCCGCGGGTGCTGATCGACAACAAGGCCTCCGGCGCCCATACGGTGATCGAGGTCAACGGCCGCGACCGGCCCGGCCTGCTCTACGAGGTCACGCGCGCGCTGACCCAGCTCAATCTGCAAATCTCCAGCGCCAAGATCTCGACCTATGGCGAGAAGGTGGTCGACGTTTTCTATGTGAAGGATTTGTTCGGCCATAAGGTCGAGCACGAGAAGCGGCTGGCCGATATCCGCGAGCGCCTGGCGATGGCGCTGGGCGATCCGGCCGAGCGCGCCGCGGCGAAGGTGAAGGCGGACACTGTCGCCGCTGAGTGAGAATCAGCCCTCGCTGTCGCTTTTGGCAAGCGCCGGCAGCGCCGGCCGTTCGCTCGCCAGCGGCGTTGCCGCCGGCGCCGCCGGCGCGGGAGCTCCCCAGCGGCGCAACGGCAATTCCTTGATGAAAGCCGCAAGGACGACGCCGAGCGCGCAGATCCCGGCGCCGACGAAATAGACGTAGCGGAACGAGTGGCCGAAGCTCGCGACGATGAGCTGGCGGACATGCTCGGGCAGCGCGGCGATCACCGCCGGCCCGCCATGCAGCAGCCCGCCCGCGCTGAGGCCGCTCGCGCCCGTGCCGTGCCGCGACAGGCCGGCGAACAGGATCGCCCCCATGATGGCGACGCCGAACGCGCCGCCCATCGAGCGGAAGAACGAGGTCAGCGAGGTCGCGGTGCCGAGATCGCGCATGTCGACCGCGTTCTGCACCGAGATCGAGACCATCGGCCCGGCCGGCCCGAGGCCGATCCCCATCGCGGTCATCAGCGCGATGTAGTAGACGGCGGGCGTCGCATGGGTGACGCCGCTGAAGCCGAGGAACGCCAGCGCCGCGATGCTGAGGCCGACCAGCGGGATGATCTTGTAGCGTCCGGTCCAACGGATGAACCGCCCGGCCGACAGCGCGCCGATGGTGATGCCGATCATCAGCGGCGTGATCAGCAAGCCCGAATTGCTCGCGGTGGCGCCGATCACGACTTGCAGGAACAGCGGCAGGAAGATGGTCGCGCCGACCGCCGAGGCGCCCATCAGAAAGCCGAGGCTGTTGCCGATCACGAAGACGTTGTTGGCGAACAACCGCAACGGCAGGATCGGGTCGTCGGCGCGCAGCTCCTGCACGATCAGCAGCGCGATCAACACCACCGCCGCCGCGACTAGGCCCAAAATCGCGGGCGAGGTCCAGGCGAATTCATTGCCGCCCCAGGTGGTGACCAGCAGCAGCGCGACGATCGCCGGCACCAGCAGCGCGGCGCCGAGATAGTCGATCTGCTTCGGCCCGCCGCGGATCGGCAGGCGCTTCAGTTGCGCGTTGCAGATCAAGAGTCCGGCGATCGCGATCGGCAGGTTGATCCAGAACACCCAGCGCCACGACGCGATGTCGACCAGGAAGCCGCCGAGCATCGGCCCGCCCAGGGTCGAGACCGTCCACACCATCGAGAAATAGGCCTGATAGCGACCGCGCTCGCGTGGCGGCACGAGGTCGGCCATGATGGTTTGCGAGAGCGATAGCAAGCCGCCGCCGCCGAGGCCCTGCACGGCGCGGCCCGCGATCAGCATGCCCATGCTCTGCGCCGCGCCGCAGATGATCGAGCCGACCAGAAAGATGCCGATCGCAGAGACGAACAGCGACCGCCGGCCGTAAAGATCGCTGAGCTTGCCGTAGATCGGCGTCGAGGCGGTCGAGGTCAAGAGATAGGCCGACACCGCCCAGGACATGTATTCGATGCCATGCAGCTCGCCGGCCATCGCCGGCAGCGCGGTCGCGACGATGGTCTGATCGATCGCGCCGAGAAACATGCCGCACATCGTGCCGCTCAGCATCAGCAGGATTTCACGATGGCTGAAACGCGCCGGCGCGGCGTTGAAGGTATCGGGCATCGCGCGAAGTCTAAGGGGCCGCCCCGGCGATGGCGAGCGCGATGATGTCAGCGCTGCCTTGCGCCGGCTTTGGCGCCGAGCTCGATGCCGAGCGGCAGAACCGCAAGCGCCGCGGCGCAGAAGCCGATCGGCACGAAGGCGATCCAGGGGATCAGCGTCGCATCCCAGAGATAGCCGCCCAGCACCGACATCAGCACGGCGCAGGGATAGGAGATCGTGAACATCGCCGAGGCGAGACGATGCACGTCCTCGGGCGCGCTTAGCAGCGGCGGCAAAGCGAGCACGAGGATGAGACCCGAGGCGCCGGCAAAGCCGAGCAGCCCGGCCCAGGCGACGACCGGCCAGCCCGGCATCGCCGCCATGCCGATGATGGCGACCAGGTTGAGCAGGCCGACCGTGACATAAGCGGCGGGCATGCGCACCAGTCGCGGCGCCAGGCCGAGCATCAGGAACGAGGCCGGCAATTGACAAAAATTAAGCGAGGTCAGCGCCGCGCCGATCAGGTCGCGATGCCCGATCGCGGTCAGGTAGTCGGGCAGGAAGGTGTTGGTCGCGAAATAGCAGGTGTTGATGCAGCCGAGGCAGAGCGCGAGCCGCCAAAGCTGCTTGTCGCGCCAATTGGGCCACCAGCGCAGCCTGGGCGCGGCGACCGCGCGCGCCGGCATGCGCGGCGCGAACCTCACGACCAGCGCCGCGGTGATCATCGCCGGTACGCCCCAATAGACGAAGCTCAAGCGCCACGAGCCGCCGGCCAAGGGCAGCACGAAGGGCAGCGTCAGCGCGACCGCGAGCGTCTCGGCCACCAAGAGCCCGTTGGTATAGACCGCGGTCGCCAGCGGCACGCGCTGCGGCAGCCAGGTGCGCACCAGCGGCGGCAGCGCCGGCTGCATGATCGCGACGCCGCCGGCGGTGATCATGGTGGCGAGGTACAAGAGGCCGATGTCGCTGGCCGCGCCACGCGCCGCCGAGCCGAAGCCGACCAGCAGCAAGCCGATGACCAGCACGGCACGCGCGCCAAAACGCGCGATCAGCGCCGAGCCCGGGATCGCCGCGGCGGCCAGCAGCAGCGAGGGCAAGGTGCCGAGCGTGCCGATCTCGGTCTCGCTGAGATGAAACTCGGCGTGGATGAGCGGAATGACCGGCGGCACGGCGAGCAGCGTGAGGCGCAGCCCCGTGCCGGCGAGCCAGAGCAGAACGAGCGCGGCGAGATCGCCGTTGCCGGTCGACGAGGGCCTCGTGCGGCTCATCGAGCGAAACGCCCCCAGCGTCGCGTCGGAGACAAGGCCTACTCGCGCAAATCCTCGAAGAACTCCTTCACCTTGGCGAAGAAGCCCTCGCTTTCGGGATGGGTCTTGCGCGCATCGCCGTCCTTCTCGAATTCGCGCAGCAATTCCTGCTGCCGCTTGGTCAGATGCATCGGCGTCTCGACGCTGACCTGCGCATACATATCGCCGCGCGCATGGCTGCGCAGCACCGACATGCCTTTGCCGCGCAGGCGGAATTGCTGGCCGCTCTGCGTGCCCGGCGGGATCGTCACGGCGGCACGCGAGCCGTCGATGGTCGGCACCTCGATCGTGCCGCCCAGCGCCGCGACCGGCATCGCGATCGGCACCCGGCAATGGATATTGGCGCCGTCGCGCTGGAACAGCGGATGCGCCTTCACCGCGAGGAAGATGTAGAGATCGCCGTTGCCGCCGCCGCGCAAGCCGGCCTCGCCCTCGCTGGCGAGACGGATGCGCGTGCCGTCCTCGACGCCCGGCGGGATCGTGACGGTGAGCGTCTTCTCTTTGCGCACGCGGCCCTGACCGCCGCACGCCCGGCACGGATTGTCGATCACCTTGCCGGCGCCGTGACAGGCAGGGCAAGTACGCTCCATCGTGAAAAAGCCCTGCTGCGTGCGCACGCGGCCGTGGCCGCGGCAGGTCGGGCAGTTGACCGGCTTCGAGCCCGCTTCGGCACCGCTGCCGCGACAAGCATCGCAAGGTGCGAGGGTTGGCACGCGGATCTGGGTCTCGCGGCCCTTGAACGCCTCCTCGAGGGTGATCTCGAGGTTGTAGCGCAGATCATTGCCGCGGTTGCCGCCGTCATTGCCGCGGCCGCCCATCATCGAGCCGAACATCTCCTCGAAAATGTCGGCAAAGCCGCCGCCATTGCCGAAGCCGAAATCGCCGCGGCCGCCCTGCTCGAACGCGGCGTGGCCGAAGCGGTCGTACGCGGCGCGCTTCTGCGTGTCTTTCAGGACTTCGTAAGCCTGGTTGATGTCCTTGAAACGCTGCTCGGCCTGCTTGTCGCCCGGATGGTGGTCCGGGTGGCATTGCATCGCGAGTTTGCGGAACGCCTTCTTGATGTCGTCGTCCGAGGCGTCGCGCCCCACGCCCAACAGCTCATAGAAATCCGGTTTCGCCATTACCGATACCTAACTTCCCCGGAGCCCGACGACAAACCGCCCCGGCGTGCCGGGGCGGTGGTCGCTCGCCGGCGTGGATCGATCAACCCGCGCCGCGCTTCTTGCTGTCGTCGACCTCTTCGAAATCGGCGTCGACCACTTTCTCGTCGCCGGCACCGGCCGCGCCGCCTGGCGCGCCGGCCGCGGGACCTGCTTGCGGCCCGGCCTCGCCTTGCGGTCCTTGGGTCTTGTACATCGCCTCGCCGATCTTCATCGACACCTGCGCGAGCGCTTCGGTCTTCGCCTTGATCTCGGCGGGATCCTCGCTGCCGGTGACTGCCTTGAGCGCGGCGATCGCCTGCTCGACCGCCTGACGGTCGTTCGCCGGCACCTTGTCGCCCGCCTCGCTCAACGTGCGCTCGGTGGTGTGGATCAAGCCTTCGGCCTGGTTTTTGGCTTCGACCAGCTCGCGCCGCTTCTTGTCGTCCTCGGCATGCGATTCGGCATCCTTCACCATCTTGTCGATGTCGGCCTGCGACAGGCCGCCCGAGGCCTGGATGCGGATCTGCTGCTCCTTGCCGGTCGCCTTGTCCTTCGCCTGCACCGAGACGATGCCGTTCGCGTCGATATCGAAGGTCACCTCCACCTGCGGCACGCCGCGCGGGGCGGGTGGCAGGCCGACGAGATCGA
>DATLUE010000395.1:0-3761 GCA_035533255.1 Allostellaceae bacterium
AGGACGCTTGTTCCGGCGTGCCAGTTTCCGGCACGGCGGCAGCACCGGGAACGTCGCGAGCGCGCTCGGCGATGCGCGCGGCCTTGCCGCGCAGCGCACGCAGGTAATAGAGCTTCGCGCGCCGCACCGCGCCGCGGCGAACCACCTCGATCAGGGTGATGCGCGGCGAATAGAGCGGGAAGATGCGCTCGACGCCTTCGCCATAGGAAATCTTGCGCAGCGTGAAATTGGAATTGACCCCGGAATTCTTGCGGGCGATGCATACGCCCTCGAAAGCCTGGACACGCTCGCGCTCGCCCTCGATCACCTTCACGCTGACGCGCAGCGTATCGCCGGGCCGAAACTCCGGCGTCGGCCGCAGCGCGGCCAGTCTCTTGACTTCTTCCTGTTCGAGCGATTGCAGCAGGTTCATCTTTCTCTCCAACCTAAACGTCTCAATGACGCGATGCTCAGTGCCGCCCGGGGCGGGCGATATATTGTTGCCAAAGATCGGGCCGGCGCTCGCGTGTGGCCTTCTCGGCTTCCGCCATCCGCCAGCGGCGGATGTTGTCGTGATGGCCCGAGAGCAGAATCTCGGGCACGGCGCGGCCCTGCCATTCCTGCGGCCGCGTGTAATGGGGATATTCCAGCAAGCCGTGCTGGAAGCTCTCTTCGTCGAGCGTCGCGGCATCGCCGACGACGCCCGGCAGCAAGCGGATGCACGCGTCGAGCAGCGCAATCGCCGCCGGCTCGCCGCCCGAAAGCACGAAATCGCCCAGACTCAGCTCTTCGATGCCCTGCGCATCGATGACGCGCTGGTCGATGCCCTCGAAACGGCCGCACAGCAGCCGCACGCCCGGCCCCGCCGCCAGCGCTGCGACACGCGCCTGGTCGAGGCGAGGGCCGCGCGGCGTGAGGCAGATGGTCGGGCCGGCTGCAATGGTCTCGGCAAGCGCGCGGTCGATCACGTCGGGCCGCATCACCATGCCCGGCCCGCCGCCGAACGGCGCGTCGTCGACCGTGCGATGCTTGTCCTGGGCGAAGCCGCGGATATCGATGGTCTCGAGCCGCCAGATGCCGTCGGCCGCCGCCTTGCCGGCGAGCGAATGCGCCAGCGGCCCGGGAAACATCTCGGGGAAAATCGTCAGCACGGTCGCGGTCCAGGGCATCGCGATCACCCCTCGCCTTCGTCGCTGGGCTCGCCCGCCGGCGCATCGTGCAAGCCCGACGGCGGCGCGACCACCAGCCGGCGGTTGGCAACATCGACCACCGGCACCGCCGCGCTGGTGAAGGGCAGCACCACCGCTTTGCCCGATGAATCCTCGATCTCGATGCTGGCGCCGGCGCCGAAATCATTCACGGCGCGAACCGTGCCGAACGCCGAGCCGTCTTCCAGCGTCGCAGTCAACCCGATCAGATCGGTCTGATAGAATTCGCCGTCCTCGGGCGGCGGCAGATCGGCGCGGCGCACGTAGAGCCGCAAGCCCTTCAGGCGCTCAGCCGCATTGCGATCGTCGACACCGGCGAGCCGCGCCAACAGCACGCCCTTGCCCGCGCCCATGAGATCGAGAGTGAAGCGCCGCGTGCCGCTTTCGTCTTGCAGCGGGCCGTAAGCGGCAATCGCCTCGGGCGCGGCAGTGAAGCTTTTGACCCGCACCCAGCCTCTGATGCCGTGCACGCCGGTGATGATGCCGAGGCAAACGCGCGCAGACGCAGACGCCCCCTCACCCCAACCCTCTCCCCGCAGGGGAGAGGGTTGGTCCTGGCGCGCAGCGACGTGAGGGTGAGGGGAATTCATCATGGCCGCCGGCAATTCTTGAATTAGGCGCTCGGCGCCGCAGCAGGCTCGGGCGCCGCTGCGGACGCCGCATCGGCAGCCGCCTTGGCGCGCTCTTGCGCCTTCGCCTTCGGCGCCGATTTCTTCGGCGTCTCGCCATATTCGGGCTTGGGGCGAAGGCCGGCATCGCCGAGGAAGCGCGCCACGCGATCGCTCGGCAGCGCGCCGGCCTTGAGCCAATGCGTGATGCGCTCGGGTTTGAGCATCACGCGCTCGGGATGGCTTTTGTCGAGCATCGGATTGTAGGTGCCGAGCTTCTCGATGAAGCGGCCGTCGCGGGGGCTGCGCGAATCCGCCACCACGATGCTATAGAATGGCCGCTTCTTGGCGCCGCCCCGCGACATGCGAATTTTAAGACCCATGAATTCTCCTTAGCCTTCGATGCTGTGTCGTTGAAACCGATCAGTGCGGCCGGAAGCCGCCGCCCGGCAGCAGCGCCTGGACGCCGTGCCGCTGCAGTCCTTTTTTGCCGAGCTTGTTCATGCGCTTCATCATGTCGGCCATGTCCTGATACTGCTTCAGGAGCCGATTGATTTCGGGAACCGTGGTGCCCGAGCCGGCGGCGATGCGGCGCCGGCGCGAGCCGTCGAGAACCTTGGGATTGCGCCGCTCGATCTTGGTCATCGACCCGATGATCGCTTCCTGGCGCTTCAGCAGCGATTCGTCGAGCTTCGCCTCGCCGAGCTGCTTCTTGATCTTGTTGATGCCCGGGAGCATGCCCATGATGCCGCCCATCCCGCCCATCTTGCGCAATTGCTTGAGCTGGCCGGCGAGATCGTCGAGATCGAAGCTGCCCTTCTGCAGCTTCTTGGCGAGCTTCTCCGCTTCCTCTTGGTCGATCGTCTCGGCGGCTTTCTCGACGAGGCCGACGACATCGCCCATGCCGAGGATGCGGCCGGCGATGCGATCGGGATGGAACGCCTCGATCGCGTCGAGCTTCTCGCCGGTGCCGACGAATTTGATCGGCTGGCCAGTGATCGCGCGCATCGACAGTGCCGCGCCACCGCGCGCATCGCCGTCGATCCGGGTCAGGATGATGCCGGTAATGCCGATACGCTCGGCAAAGCTCTTGGCGAGATTGACCGCGTCCTGGCCGGTCAGCGCGTCGGCGACCAGGAGGGTCTCGGTCGGCTGTGTCGCGTCGCGCACCGCGGCGACTTCCTGCATCAACGCTTCGTCGATATGGAGCCGGCCGGCGGTATCGAGGATGACGACATCGAAGCCTTCGCACCGCCCGGTTTCGAGCGCGCGCTTGGCGATCGCGACCGGCCGCTCCAGCGCCACCACCGGCAGCGAGGGCACATCGATCTGCTTGGCCAACACGGCGAGCTGCTCTTGCGCGGCGGGGCGGTTCACGTCGAGCGAGGCGAGCAGGATCTTGCGCCGCTCGCGATCCTTCAACAGCCGCGCCAGCTTGGCCGAGGTGGTGGTTTTGCCCGAGCCCTGCAGCCCGACCATCATGACGACGACCGGCGGCACCGCATTGAGATTGAGCGTGCCCGATTGATCCGAGCCGAGGCTCTCGACCAGGTGGTCGTGAACGATCTTCACCACCATCTGCGCCGGCGCGACCGAGCGCAGCACGTCCTGCCCGACCGCCTTGGCGCGCACGCCGTCGACGAAGCTCTTCACCACCGGCAGCGCGACATCGGCCTCCAAGAGCGCGACGCGAATCTCGCGCATCGCCGCATCGACATCGCCCTCGGTCAGCGCGCCGCGGCGGCGCAGCCGGTCGAAGACATCGTTGAAGCGATTGCTGAGGCTCTCGAACATAATCCTATCGCCGAACGTACAAGACGTGCCAAAACCAAAAGCGCCGGTGCGCGATACTCGCGGACCGACCCGCCCCCGCAGGGGCCAGAGAAACGCTTCTGGTGAAGCGGCAGGAAGCTAGGTCGGTCAGGGCTTTATGTCAATCCAGGGGATTTTCGCTGACGCCCGACCC
>DATLUE010000396.1:0-12518 GCA_035533255.1 Allostellaceae bacterium
TGCCCCTTCGCCCCAGGGAACGGGGCGCGGGCCGTGGTAGCCGGTTCGGGCGGCCTCGCGCAACTGCGGCGTGGTGCGTCTTGAAATATTATTACGCGGAGCTAGAATCGGCAATTATCGGAAATAAAACCGCCACAATCAGGATTTTTTCATGCGCCGCGGCAAGCTCGATCGCATCGACCGGCGGATTTTGCGCGATCTGCAAGCCGACGGCCGCATGACCAATGTCGATCTGGCCGAGCGCGCCGGCATTTCGGCGCCGCCTTGCCTGCGGCGCGTGCGCGCGCTCGAAGAGGCCGGCTTTATCCGCGGCTATCATGCCGAGGTCAATCCCGAGGCGCTGGGCTTTGGCGTCACGGTGTTCGCCCAAGTCGGGCTCGCGACCCAGGCCGAGCCGGATCTCAAGGCCTTCGAGGCGATCGTCACATCCTGGCCCGAGGTGCGCGAAGCGCACATGCTCGCCGGCGAAACCGACTTCCTCTTGAAGATCGTGGCTGAGGATTGGGACAGCTATCAACGCTTCCTGACCACCAAGCTGACCGCAGCGCCCAACGTCACGCAAGTGAAATCGTCGCTGGCGATCCGCGCCTCGAAAGCCGAGCCGGGCGTGCCGATCGAAGCCGAGTAGGCTCGGCCGAAGAGATCCTATTTGAACTGGACCTTGGCGATCTCGTAGGACCGCGCCCCGCGCGGCGTCGAGACCTCGACATTGTCGCCGATGCTCTTGCTGATAAGCGCGCGCGCCAAAGGCGAGGTCACCGACAGCCGGCCCTTGCTGATGTCGGCCTCATCCTCGCCGACGATCTGGTAGACGGCCTTTTCCTCGGTCTCCTCGTCTTCGAGCGTGACCGTCGCGCCGAATTTGATGACCTTGCCCGAAAGCTTCGAGACGTCGATCACCTCGGCGCGGGCGATCTTGTCCTCGAGCTCCATCACCCGGCCCTCGATGAAGCCCTGACGCTCGCGCGCCGCGTGATATTCGGCGTTTTCGGCGAGGTCGCCCTGCTCGCGCGCTTCCGCGATCGCCCGGATGATCGACGGGCGGTCGACGGATTTCAGTCGCTTCAGTTCCTCCCGGAGGTGGCTGAACCCGGTGGAGGTCATCGGTATCTTCGTCATGCGGGCGGCTTCGTCCCCGTGGCGTTAATCATGCGGAAGGCTTAAGGAAACGGCGCTCAGAACGATCCTTCAAAATAGGATTGGACGGGTGCGACTTCAAGGCTGCCGGTTTTCAGCGCGTGAATCGCCTGAACCGCAGCCCGGGCACCCGCAACCGTTGTGTAATAGGGAATCTCGTTGGTCAGCGCCGTCCGGCGGAGGCTGAAGCTGTCGGCGATCGATTGGGCGCCCTCGCTGGTATTGACCACGAGCTGCACCTCGCCCGACAGCATGCGGTCGACGATATGCGGCCGACCCTCGACCACCTTGTTCACCGACTCGACCGTCAGCCCGGCCTGGCGCAGGAAATCGGCGGTGCCTCGGGTCGCGATCAAGGCGAAGCCCATCGCGATCAGGCGCCGGCACGGCTCGATCATGGCGGCTTTGTCGTGGTCGCGTACCGAGACGAACACCCGCCCCGCGAGCGGCAGGGCGACCCCGCTGGCAAGCTGCGATTTGGCGAAGGCGCGGCCGAAATCGGAATCGAGGCCCATGACCTCGCCAGTCGATTTCATCTCCGGGCCGAGGATCAGATCGACCCCGGGAAAGCGCGCGAACGGGAACACCGCTTCCTTGACGGCGACATGCGGGCGCCGCGCCTTGGCCTCCAGCTTGAAATCGGCGAGCTTTTCGCCCGCCATCACGCGCGCGGCGATCTTGGCGATCGGCACGCCGATCGCCTTGGCGACGAACGGCACGGTACGCGAGGCGCGCGGATTGACCTCGAGCACGAAGACCGTGCCACCCTTCACCGCATATTGCACGTTCATGAGGCCGACGACGCCCAGCGCGTTTGCCATCGCCGCGGTCTGGCGTTTCAGCTCGGCGATGATCTCGGGTGCCAGCGAATAAGGCGGCAGCGAGCAGGCGCTGTCGCCGGAATGGATGCCCGCCTCCTCGATATGCTCCATGATGCCGGCGATGAAGACGTCGGTGCCGTCGGCCAGCGCGTCGACATCGACCTCGATCGCATCCTGCAGATAGCGGTCGATCAGCACCGGATTGTTGCCCGAGACCTTGACCGCGCGCGCCATGTAGCGCGCCAGCGCCGATTTCTCGTGGACGATCTCCATTGCCCGCCCGCCCAGGACATAGGACGGCCGGATTACCACCGGATAACCGATGCGCTGCGCGATCGCCTCGGCTTCTTCGGGCGAGGTGGCGGTGCCGTTCTCGGGTTGCTTCAGGCCAAGGCGATGCAACAGGTCCTGAAAGCGGCGGCGGTCCTCGGCAAGATCGATCGCATCCGGCGAGGTGCCGAGGATCGGGATGTTGGCGGCCTCGAGCGCGGCCGCGAGCTTCAGCGGCGTCTGGCCGCCGAGCTGCACGATCACGCCGCGCAAATTCCCGGCGCGCTGCTCGACGCGCACCAGCTCGATCACGTCCTCGGCGGTCAGCGGCTCGAAATAGAGCCGGTCGGAGGTGTCGTAATCGGTCGAGACGGTCTCGGGGTTGCAATTGACCATGATGGTCTCGATGCCGGCCTCTTTGAGGCTGTAGGCGGCATGGACGCAGCAGTAATCGAACTCGATGCCCTGGCCGATGCGGTTGGGGCCGCCGCCGAGGATCACCACCTTGTCGCGCGACGACGGCTCGGCCTCGCATTCCGCGGGCGAGATGCCATCGCCCTCATAGGTCGAATACATATAAGGCGTGAGCGAGGGGAATTCGGCGGCGCAGGTATCGATGCGCTTGTAGACCGGGTGCACGTTGAGGCGTTGGCGCGTGGCGAAGACCGCGCTCTCATCGATACCGACCAGCTCGGCAAGACGCGCGTCGGAAAAGCCGAGGCTCTTCAGCTTGAGAAGGCCGGTCGCATCCTTGGGCAGGCCGTCGCGCCTCACCACGGTTTCGGCGGCGACGATCTTGCGGATTTCCTCGAGGAACCACGGATCGTATTTGCAGGCGGCGTGGATCTCGGCCGTGGTGAGGCCGTGACGATAGGCCTGCGCGATGGTCAGCAGGCGATCGGGCGTCGGCTTCGCCAGCGCGCCGCGGATCGCGTTCTTGTCGCCGCTCTCGGCGCCCGGAATCTCGATCTCGTTAAGGCCGGTCAGGCCGGTCTCCATCGAGCGCAGCGCCTTCTGCACCGATTCGGCAAAGCAGCGGCCGATCGCCATCGCCTCGCCGACCGATTTCATCGAGGTGGTGAGCAGCGGCTCCGCGCCGGGAAATTTCTCGAAGGTGAAACGCGGCATCTTGGTGACGACGTAGTCGATGGTCGGCTCGAACGAGGCCGGCGTCACGCGCGTGATCTCGTTCTTCAGCTCGTCGAGCGTGTAGCCGACCGCGAGCTTGGCCGCGACCTTGGCGATCGGGAAGCCGGTCGCTTTCGAGGCCAGCGCCGACGAGCGCGAGACCCGCGGGTTCATCTCGATGATGACGAGCTCGCCATCCGCCGGGTTGACCGCGAATTGCACGTTCGATCCGCCGGTATCGACCCCGATCTCGCGCAGCACCGCGATCGAGGCGTTGCGCATGAGCTGGTATTCCTTGTCGGTCAGCGTCAGCGCCGGCGCGACGGTGACGCTGTCGCCGGTATGGACGCCCATCGGATCGACATTCTCGATCGAGCAGATGATGATGCAATTGTCGGCGCGGTCGCGCACGACTTCCATCTCGAATTCCTTCCAGCCGAGCACCGATTGCTCGACCAGGACCTCGTGCACCGGCGAGGCGCGCAAGGCGCCGCGCACCATCTCCGCGTATTCCTCGGTGTTGTAGGCGATGCCGCCGCCGGTGCCACCGAGCGTGAAGGACGGCCGGATGACCGCCGGCAGCCCTACCATCTCGATCGCCGCGCGCGCGTCCTCTTGCGTCCGCACCAGCTTGCTCTGAGGCGATTTGAGGCCGATGCGGTCCATCGCCTCGCGGAATAAAAGCCGGTCCTCGGCTTTGGCGATCGCCGCTTCCGACGCGCCGATCAACTCGACGCCGTGGCGTTTCAAGGCGCCGTTCTTTGCCAGCGTCATCGCGAGGTTGAGCGCGGTCTGGCCGCCCATCGTCGGCAGCAGCGCATCGGGCTTCTCGGCGGCGATGATCTTCTCGACCATCTCGGGCGTGATCGGCTCGATGTAGGTCGCATCGGCCAAGCCCGGATCGGTCATGATGGTCGCCGGGTTGGAATTGACGAGGACGACGCGATAGCCTTCTTCCTTGAGCGCCTTCACCGCCTGCACGCCGGAATAGTCGAATTCGCAAGCCTGGCCGATGACGATCGGCCCGGCGCCGATGATGAGAATGGTCTTGATGTCGGTGCGCTTCGGCATCGCTCAGCTCTGCCTTGCCATCGCGGCGGTGAAGCGCTTGAAGAGGTAGTGGCTGTCCTGCGGGCCGGGACTTGCTTCGGGATGATACTGCACCGAGAACACCGGCCGGTCCTTGAGGCGGAAGCCCTCGTTCGAGCCGTCGAACAGCGAGACATGCGTCGCCTCGGCCGTGGCGGGCAGGCTCTCGGCGATGACGCAGAAGCCGTGATTCTGGCTGGTGATCTCGACCTTGCCGGTGGCGAGGTCCTTGACCGGGTGGTTGGCGCCGCGATGGCCGATCGCCATCTTGCGCGTCTTGCCGCCGAGGGCGAGCGCCAGAAGCTGGTGCCCGAGGCAGATGCCGAATACCGGCTTGCCGCTGGCGATCAGCTCCTTGATCACCGGTGCGGCATAGGCGCCGGTCGCGGCGGGATCGCCGGGCCCGTTCGAGAGGAAAATCCCGTCGGGCTTGTGGCGCAGGATGTCCTGGGCGCTGGCGGTCGCCGGCACGACCGTCACGTCGCAGCCCTCGCTGGCGAGCATGCGCAGGATGTTGCGCTTGGCGCCGTAATCGACCGCGACCACGCGGTGACGCGGCGCGGTCAGCCTGCCGTAGCCCTGCCCCTGCACCCAGCCGGTCTCGTCCCAGGCATAGCTCTGGCGGCAGCTCACCTCCTTGGCGAGGTCCATGCCCTCGAGCCCTGGCCAGGCGCGTGCCTCACGCAACAGCGCGTCGAGATCGAGCACACCGTTCACGGCATAGGCGAGCGTGCCGCTGGGCGCGCCGCCGTCGCGGATGCGCCGCGTCAGGCACCGCGTATCGATGCCGGCGAGGCCGGTGAGGTCGCGCGCTCTGAGCCAGGTGTCGAAAGGCTGCGCCGAGCGCCAGCTCGAAGGATCGGTGATGTCGGCGCGCAGCACCAAACCGCGCGCGGCGGGCGTGATGGTCTCGATATCCTCCGCATTCGCGCCGACATTGCCGATATGCGGGAAGGTAAAGGTGATGATCTGACCGGCATAGGAGGGATCGGTCATGATCTCCTGATAGCCGGTGAGGCTGGTGTTGAAGCAAATCTCGCCGGTGCGGATGCCGGGCGCGCCGAGGCCGCGGCCCCAAAAAACACTGCCATCCGCCAGAACCAACGCGGCATTCGCGCCTTCGGGGCGCGCGGACGGCAGGGGCGCGGCAGTCATTTTTGGAAAGGCATTCTTGCGGCGGGCCTCGTGGCTCGAGTGGCGACCGGCCCGCGTCAAAACGCGCCGGTGCTAAGACCGGGCGGCGCGATGAGACTAAGATCGGGCTAGAAGCGGGAGATAGACCGCGCCTCACCTTCCGTCAAGGTCGGCGCCGCGCTAATTTCCGCCGACCCGGCCCAATTCTTCAGCGGAGAAACCGCGATGCTGCGCGAGCAATTCAGCGAAGCCTTGAAGCAGGCGATGCGTGACAAGAACGTGCTCGCGGTCTCGACCGTGCGGCTGATCTTGGCGCGGCTCAAAGAGCGCGACATCGAGGCGCGGCCGAAGGGCAATGCCGACGGCATCGCCGATCCCGACATCCAGTCGATGATGCAGGGGATGATCAAGCAGCGCCGCGAGTCGATCGAGCTCTACGAGCGGGGCAATCGCCCCGAGCTCGCCGAAAAAGAGCGCGGCGAGATCGCGATCATCGAGCGCTTCCTCCCTAAAGCGATGTCCGATGCCGAGACCGAAGCCGCGATCAAAGAGACGATCGCCGCCACCGGCGCCGCCAGCATCAAGGACATGGGCAAGGTGATGGCGGCGCTGCGCGAGAAATACGCCGGCCAGCTCGATCCCGCCAAGGCCAGCCAAGCGGTGAAGAAGCTGCTGGAATAAAGCTCTCAGCTTTCAGCCGCCAGCTCTGAGCTAAGCCTTTCATTCGCGCGCGCGCGCGCTACACTTTGTTTCGGTTTCGCCGTGCTGACGGCTGATAGCTGAAAGCTGATCGCTCGATGGCCTTTCCGCCCCGCTTTCTCGACGAGCTTCGCCAGCGCCTGTCGCTGGCCGAGGTTGTCGGGCGGCGCGTGAAGCTGATCCGCCGCGGCCGCGAATTCGTCGGGCTTTGTCCGTTCCACAACGAGAAGACCCCGTCTTTCAACGTCGTCGAAGAGAAGTGCTTCTATCACTGCTTCGGCTGCGGCGCTCATGGCGACGTCATCGGCTTCACCATGCAGACCGAGAGCCTCTCTTTTCCCGAAGCGGTCGAGCAATTGGCGCGCCGAGCCGGCCTCGAAGTGCCGCAGGAATCGCGCGAGGAGCGCGAGCGCGCGGTGCGCGAGGCGACGCTCCAGGGTGCCGTCGACGCGGCGTGCGCCTTTTTCGAGCAGACGCTGCACGGGCCCGACGGCCGCGCGGCGCGGGCCTATCTCGATCAGCGTGGGCTCGACGATGCCACGATCCGGCGCTTTCGCCTCGGCTTCGCGCCGGACGGTCGCGACCAATTGAAGCGCGCGCTCGTTAGCAGCATCATCCCCGAGAGCTTGCTGACCGAGGCCGGATTGCTGCGTAAGCCCGAGGGCGGCGGCGCGAGCTACGACTATTTCCGTAACCGTGTGATCTTCCCGATCGGCGACCGCCGCGGCCGCGTCATTGCCTTCGGCGGCCGGGTGTTGGATGACGGCCAACCCAAATACCTAAATTCGCCCGATACGCCGCTCTTCCAGAAGGGCCGCGTGCTCTATGGCTGGGCGCTGGCGCGCATTGCCGCCGCCAAGGACCCGTCGGCGATCGTGGTCGAAGGCTATATGGATGTGATCGCGCTGCATCGCGCCGGCTTTGCGACCGCGGTGGCGCCGCTCGGCACCGCGCTGACCGAGGTGCAGATCGAAGAGCTGTGGCGCATGGCGCCCGAGCCGGTGCTGTGTTTCGACGGCGATGCGGCGGGACAGCGCGCCGCCGCCAGGGCGCTGGCACGCGCGCTGCCGATCCTGAAGCCCGGCCTCTCGCTGCGCTTTGCGACCCTTCCGGCGGCGGAGGATCCCGACAGTCTCATCCTTCATCACGGTCCCGCGGCGATGCGCGAGCTGCTCGATCGCGCGCAACCATTGGCCGACGTGCTGTGGCGCGTCGAGGCGGCTCAGCCGATCGATACCCCCGAGCGTCGCGCCGCGCTGGAGAAGCGCCTCGATCAGCAGGTGCGGCTGATCGCCGACCGCAGCGTGCAGGAGCATTACCGCAATTTCTTTCGCGAGCGCCTGGCCCAGATGTTCGGCGCGCGGCGCGGGCCGGTCGGCGGGCGTTATCCGCCCTCGCGACTCGCAACGTCGCGCTGGCCGGCCGACCGCGCGCGTCTACGTCGATTCGCGGCACCCCCGCCGCCGTGGCGCGAGGCCGCGCCGCAGGGCGATCCGCAACTTCTGGCGCGCCGGCGCGAGGAAGTGGCGCTCGCGCTCGTGCTCAATCATCCGTTTCTTTTGAACGAGGTTGAAGAGGACTTCCTACAGCTTGAATTCCTCTCTCCCGACCTTGACAAGCTTCGAATCGCGATCCTAAACACCCACGGACTGCAACCCGACCTTGACGCTGCAACGCTGACACGCCACTTGAAAGCAGACGGATTCGCCAAGACCGTGGATGGTGTGCTCTCGGCACAGGTTCTTAACCATGCCGCCTGCGCGCGGGTCGATGCCGAGGCCGAGACGGTCCGGCTGGGTTGGGCGGATACCAGGGGTCGGTTCGAGAAGCGCCGTCTCGGCGTGCAAATCCGAGATGCCGAGCGCCATCTCGCTGACGATATGAGCGTCGAGAACTGGACCCGGCTGCAGCCCTTGCTCGAAGACAAGGACGAAGGCGACGATGCTGCGTGAGGGCAGCTTGAGACGAGGATGGCGGGCGTCGATCGGTCCGCAGGCGCGACGGGGGTCGATGCGGCACGCGAAAATTTAAACGCAAGTTGATTACAGGCGAGGCCTTGCTTTGGCATGGCATTCGTTCTTGGCTGAGCGGTATTGCAGGGCGGGACGGAAATGGCGAGCAAGTCGGCGGGTACGGCAGAGGTTCCCGAGGGTCGCGAGGAAGCGGCGGAAGCCCCGTTGCTCGATGCCGTCGCGGCGACGATCAAGAAGATGGTCGCGCGCGGCAAGGAACGCGGTTACGTCACCTATGACGAGCTGAACGCGGCGCTGCCTCCCGAGCAGGTTTCTTCCGAACAGATCGAAGACACGATGACGATGCTCTCCGAGCTCGGCGTCAATGTCGTCGAGAGCGAGGAGGCCGACGACGCGGAAGAAGGCGAGAGCGACGGCGAAGCCCGCGCCAGCGGCAATCTCGATGACGCGGATATCGGGCGCACCGACGATCCGGTGCGCATGTATCTGCGCGAGATGGGATCGGTCGAGCTCTTGTCGCGCGAGGGCGAGATCGCGATCGCCAAGCGCATCGAGGCCGGCCGCGAGATGATGATCGGCGGCATCTGCGAAAGCCCGCTGACCATGCGCGCGCTGATCGGCTGGCGCGACGCGTTGAACGAAAGCCGCATGCTGCTGCGCGATGTGGTCGATCTCGATGCGACCTACGGCAACAATGCCTTCGAGACCGAGGAAGCGGCCAAGCGGGCCGCGGGCGCGGTCGACGGCGTGGACGCCGAGCCCGCGGCGGCGGTCGAAGCGGCGGAGCCGGAGACGCCGCCGCCCGAAGGCGGCGGCGATGGCGAGGATGCCGACGCCGAGGAGAACGCGATCTCGCTGGCGGCGATGGAGGCCGAGCTGAAGCCGGGCGTGCTGGCGATCCTCGACGAGATCGCCGCGCTCTACAAAAAGCTGCAAAAGCGCCAGGATACGAGGCTCAAATCGCTGAACGAAGGCGAAGAGCTGGGCAAGACCTCGGAGCGCAGCTACGACCGGCTCAAAATCCAGATCGTCGAGGCGATGAAGAACGTGCGCCTCAATAACGCGCGCATCGAGCAGCTCGTCGATCAGCTTTACGGCCTCAATCGCCGTCTCGTCACCGCCGAGGGCAAGCTCTTGCGCATGGCCGAAGCGGCCGGCGTGAAGCGCCAGGATTTCCTCAACCACCATATCGGCTTCGAGCTCGCGCCGGACTGGCTGTCGCAAGTCAAACGGCTGCATGGCAAGGGCTGGTCGGGGCTCGCCGGCAAGCACATCAACGACGTCAAGAATCTGCGCCAGGAAATCACGATCGTCGCGGTCGAGGCCGGCGTGCCGCCGGTCGAGTTCCGTCGCATCGTCCAGACGGTGCAGCGCGGCGAGCGCGAGGCCGGGCGCGCCAAGAAGGAAATGGTCGAGGCCAATCTCCGCCTCGTCATCTCGATCGCCAAGAAATACACCAATCGCGGCTTGCAATTTCTCGATCTCATCCAGGAAGGCAATATCGGGCTGATGAAGGCGGTCGATAAATTCGAATACCGCCGCGGCTATAAATTCTCGACCTATGCGACGTGGTGGATTCGCCAGGCGATCACGCGCTCGATCGCCGACCAGGCGCGCACCATCCGCATTCCCGTGCATATGATCGAGACGATCAACAAGCTGGTGCGCACTTCGCGCCAGATGCTGCACGAGATCGGGCGCGAGCCGACACCCGAAGAACTCGCCGACAAGCTGATCATGCCGCTGGAGAAGGTGCGCAAGGTCTTGAAGATCGCCAAGGAGCCGATCAGCCTCGAGACGCCGATCGGCGACGAGGAGGATTCGCATCTCGGCGATTTCATCGAGGACAAGAACGCGATCCTGCCCTTGGATGCGGCGATCCAGGCCAATTTGCGCGAGACCACCACCCGCGTTTTGGCGTCCTTGACGCCGCGAGAAGAGCGCGTCCTGCGCATGCGCTTCGGCATCGGCATGAACACCGACCACACGCTCGAAGAGGTCGGCCAGCAATTCTCGGTCACGCGCGAGCGCATCCGCCAGATCGAGGCCAAGGCGTTGCGGAAGCTCAAGCACCCGTCGCGCTCGCGCAAGCTGCGCAGCTTCCTCGATACCTAAGCGCTCAGCCGTCAGCTATCGGCTGTCAGCCTTTCGCTGTAAGCTGAAGGCTGATGGCTGTCTGGGCCTGTAGTTCAGTTGGTTAGAACGCGCCGCTCATAACGGTGTTGTCGCAGGTTCGAGTCCTGCCGGGCCCACCATTTTTTTCAATGACTTGGGAATCTACCAGACCCTCATCGTCGGGGCCGCGGCACGCAAACGGCACGCAATCAACGGGCTCGGAGTTGCGATAAAGCGGCATTCTGGCCTTCAGTTCCTGCCGAATGGAACTCACAGTCCCGCTTGATACGCCCGTCCTGCGCACCACCTCGGCATGTGGGACGCCAGCGAGAATGAGGAAGCGGACCTCCTCGCGCTTGCGCTCGCCAATACCTCGCTGATGCGATGTGAATACACCAGCGGCGATTTCAGCAGGATCGATTTCGGGACTATCGATTCTTGCGTGCTTGAGGTGACTTCGTATCTCGGCCATGACAGCCTCAATTGCCGAGACCGCGTCTTCCAGAAAACCAGGCTCGTATGGCGCGTAGATCGAGGTAGTTGCCGCTGAGCCGTCCGGCAAATGTCCCAAGAACAGGCTGATCTGTTCGGTCGGGACCCGACGTTTGCGCATCTCACGCGCTATACCGTGCCGGATCGAGTACGGGGTCACCCTTTGGTCCAGACCCGCCTCAGCCCTTGTTAATCGCCACATATGTAAAATCGAGCTTACAGCCTTGCCACGATAACTTACGTAGCGGCCGCCTAGCCCAACATCACGCTGCAGCCAGGGGAGCAGTGTCGGGGTTACAGGCACTATCGGACGAAACTTTTTATTCTGCGGCCGGCCGATCGGATTGAGATCGAGCAGCCGATGCTGCTTATCGAATTGTGGAGGCTCGAGATCGAGAATGGCGGCCGGGCGAGCGAGAGTATTCGTGGCGACCAAAAGAAACATCAGCATGTGACGAGAATGCGCGGCGTCCAGAAGAAGAGCGATTTCCGCAGGCGACACGGGCCGTCCTTTTGGTTCGCGAGCCCGTTTCGCTTCCGCCGTCAGCGTTCCAAAAATGTGCGGCACGTCGCTGACTTCTTGCCATTTTCGTGCGCGATTTAACGCCGCGCGCCCAACAGACAGGATCCGATCGATGCCGCTTAGGCCGGTTCCTCGCTTCGCCAGCCATTCTCGAAAAAGGCGCTGGTCATGTGGCGTAATATCAGCAATGGTCCGTCGCGCCCAAAATTCCTGCCAATAAGAGAGTCCAAGCCTTTGTGTGTTCGCGCTTGGAAGGTGCTTCGCATGATCGTTCCAATAATTCAGAAGAGTGGTCTCGATCAGGACTTGGTCCGGCGCGGCTTTTCGTGGTCGCTCGTTTGCGACAACCCATGCGGCGAGCTGGAGGCTCGCCTCGCGAAAATCTGAGGTGCCAAGGCTGACACGAGATGTCTGTCGAGACCGTGAGTCATACCAGGTGCGGCACCATGCTTCTTCAATGCCGTCTCGGCCTGGCTTTTTGCTGAGCCAGTAGCTCCCGATTTGACCTGGACGTTGGACTCGGTGCTTGTGCATGCTGGTACCGACTGTCGTTCAAGATAATCAGAGACCTGTTGGAGCGTATAGAAGATGCGTGCGCCAATCCGAGTATATGCGATCTTTCCCCTGATTCTCTCCGCCCGTACTGTAGCAGCTTTTACGCGCAGCATCATCGCCGCTTCTCGTTCGTTCAGCAGCTCTGGGACAGAACCCAGCTTTTCTTTGTCGCCATTCCAGTTTGCCATCTCGTCGCCGAGCGTGAAAAGCGAATCTAAGAGTCGGTTCTGCGAGGAACGCGGTCAACCCAATAACCAATGCTTGAGCGACGTCAGCGCTGATGGTCGGTGAGGATCGCGAATAAAGTGCAGTAGGGCGCATAAGAACGTATCGGGATGTTGACCGATCAGCTTCGTCTCATGGCGCGCCGTATTCAGGGTGGAGCCTGCAAAAAGAGGAACGCAGTCGCTGAATTTTCCGCTTTCGAACTACGACTCGCAACGGGCGCGCTAGCACGTTGAGTACGAAGAACCTTTTGATATCTAGGCTGAAACTATCGCCGCCGCTGCGCGCGGCGAGGTATTCAAAAGGCACGGAATTGGCTCGAAAAGAGATTTGGCTGCCCTTCGTGGACGATTATCG
>DATLUE010000397.1:0-3945 GCA_035533255.1 Allostellaceae bacterium
CGCGCGGCGAGTTTCAGGAACTCGATATCGCCTCCCCGGCCGACGACGAGGTATTGCAACGCGTCATCCTGGACCATGGGCAAGGCTTCCAAGACCGTGACGATTCCTTTGTAGCGATCGCCTTTTTCAAGCCGCGAAACCGACAAGAGGAAACGATCCGGCAAAACCCGACCCGAAGGCGCCGCAATCAATCGACTCCATTGATCGTCGATCGCATTTGGGAAAACCTGGAGCCGCGCCGCATCGAGTGACGGCGCCTGCTCGAGAATCCGACGGCGGGTGTACGTGCTGACGCAGAGGATTTTCGCGACGCACGCGAGCGCCCGGCGCCGCACCCAGCCGATCATGGTCCAGACTTCGATGCCGTGCGCGACCAAGACGACCTGCGGTCGGCGATGGACGCATAAGGCACGCGCGGTGAGCGCAAACGCGAGAAAATGGATGTGCCCCACGAGCAACCAGTCGTATCGGCCGCCCGCGAGGCGGGCGGCGGCGGCGAGCGAGAAGCGCAGGCGGCTGCCGTCGAAGCCGGTAAGTCGCTGCGGCCGCGGCCGCTCGGAGCCCTCGCCTGCGCCGCCCGGTAAGGCGCCGGCATCGTTCAGCGACAAGACGTCGCAAACGACGCCGAGTTCCTCGCAGGCCGCGAGCAAGGTGCGGTTGAAGCGCTGAATGCCACCGTCCGCACGGACCTCCGAGAGGAGCGCGAGCACGCGCTGGGATTTTGGCGGCGAGCGCATCAAGCGGCTGCCGTGGATGGCACCGCAGAGGCGCTTTGCAAATACCGCTCGCGATCGACGTAGCAAAGGAGCATCAGCACGCTCCAGACCAAGGGGTGCGTCTCGCGTTCGCGGTTCAACTGCCCCTGCAGCAACGCCCGCACGGCGTGCTTGTCGAGCGGCAGCCGCGACATCAGCGTCTCATCGTAAATCAACCCCTCCGCCCAGGAGCGCAGAGGTCCGCGCAGCCAGCGCGCGACCGGCATGGCGAACCCCTTTTTCGGGCGATGGACGACTTCTGCGGGAACGCGCCGGCAGAGCGCCTTCTTCAGGAGATATTTCGTTTCGCCATGGCGAATCTTGAACTGCAAGGGCAAGCGCATCGCCCACTCGACGAGGCGATAATCGGTCATCGGACAGCGTGCTTCGAGCGAGAAGGCCATCGTCGCCAAGTCCGTCTTCTGTAGATACATGTCCGGCAGCGTCAAGCCTTCATCGAGCCGCATGCCGGTCTCCGCGGCGCTCAAGTCGACCGCAAAGCCGGCGGCGAACTGCTCATACCAGCTCAGCGAATCGGCGGTCGATGCCCCGAGGTCGGCGCTCACCAGCGACTGATAGTCCTTGCCGATGCCGCGCAGATAATGGAACAGCGACACCACGTTCGCCGAGCGCAGGGCGCCCGCGAGAAGCTTCGCGCGGTGTGCCGGGACTGATTGCAGAAGGCGCGCCGCGCCGCGGCTTAAGCGGCGGCGTCCGCGAATCCAGGGCGCGAGCCGCTCGATCAACGGGTAATAGTGGTAGCCGCCGAACAACTCGTCGGCGCCGTCTCCGGAGAGGGCAACGGTCACATCGCGTCGCGCCAGGCGGGCGACCGCCATCGTCGGAAAGGCCGAACTGTCGGCGAACGGCTCGTCGAATTGTTCGACGTACGTCGGCATGAGATCGAGCAGCGAGTCGACGCTCAAGGTCTCCTGCGTAAGCGAAACGCCCAAGTGCGCGGCCATGCGTGCCGCATCCGGTCCTTCGTCGAAGGCTTTCTCCTCGAAGCCGATCGTGAACGCCCGCGGGTGCGCAACTCCCGCCGTGCGCATCGCCGAGACGACAAACGCGCTATCGACCCCACCCGAAAGAAACGCGCCGAGCGGTACGTCGCTGATCAAGCGAAGGCGAACCGCGCTCTGGATCAAGGCATCCAGTTCGTCGACGAGATCGTCCTCGGCACGAGAGAGCCAGCCTGGCTCCGCGGGAATCGACCGAAAGTCCCAATAGCGCATGAGCCGCGCGCCCTTGGCGCTCGCCAGCAAGTAGTGCCCCGGCGGCATTTCGTGTATGCCCTGATGAAACGAGAGCGGCGCGGGGATGAACCCGAGCTCGAGGTAGACTCGCAGCGCCTCCGGATCGATCGGAAAACTCTCTTGACCGAGCAAGGCCGTCATCGCAGCCGGGCGCGAGGCGAACGCGATGCGCCCGTTCGACAGCGAATAATAGAGCGGCTTGACGCCGATCCGATCGCGCGCCAAAAACAACGTCTGCTCGCTCCGATCCCATACCGCGAACGCGAACATGCCGTTGAGCCGCTTAAGGCAATCCGCGCCCCAGCGTCGATAGGCCTCGAGCAAGGTCTCGGTATCCGAGGTGCTCCGCCAGGCGATCGCGGGATCCAGCTGATGACGCAGATCGATATGGTTGTAAATCTCTCCATTGAGGACGATGACGTAGCGGCCGTCGCAGGATTCCATCGGCTGGTGACCCGCGGGCGACGGATCGACGACCGACAAGCGCCGATGCCCGAACAACACCTTCGGATCGCGCCACAGCCCCACATCATCCGGGCCCCGGCGGCGCAAGCTAAAGAGCGCCGCCTCGACGGCGCCGGCTGCAAGGCCGATACCGGAGCGATCGACGAGTCCTACGATGCCGCACATGGAAGTATCGCTTTGCCGGGGGCTATGATATTCAAACCGTCGGCGACAACATACCGGCGGCGAGCGTGCCTGAACATACCCTGGACCCGGATAATCACCCCAGCAAGTTCCGCCGGATGCGCATCTTGCATGTCGTGCCCACCTATTACCCAGCGGTGAGGTACGGGGGACCGATCCGCTCGGTGCACGGGCTGTGCGCCGCCCTCGTGCGCCTCGGCCATCGGGTCGAGGTCTATACGACCAACGTCGACGGCCCGGGGATTTGCGATGTGCCCCTCGACCGGCCGGTCGATCTGCACGGCGTGCAGGTGCACTATTTCCCGGTCGGCTCGGCGCGCCGCTTGTATCGCTCGGCGGCGATGAAGCGCCGCTTGCAGGAGACCGTTGCGGATTTCGACTTGGTGCACCTGCATTCGGTGTATTTGTGGCCGACCTGGGCCGCCGCCCGCGCCGCACGCGCGGCCCGCATCCCCTACATCATCTCGCCCAGGGGCATGCTCGTGTCGCGATTGATTCGCCGCAAGAGCCGGTGGCTGAAGACGGCGTGGATCACGCTGATCGAACGGCGCTCGCTCGCGCAAGCCGCGGCGGTGCACGTGACCGCCGAATTGGAGGCGGCCGACTTGCGGGCGCTTGGACTGCGCTTGCCGCCGATCCGCTGCATTCCAAACGGGGTGGACTTCCCCGATGCCGAGCCCCCGGAGCCGGCCGCGCCCGGCACAACCCATGCGCAGCCCTACGCACTCTTTCTCAGTCGCATCAACTGGAAAAAGGGTTTGGATCGGCTCATCGATGCCTGGCGCCAGGTGCCGGAGCTGCGACTCGTGATCGCCGGACCCGACGAGGACGGTTATCGGCAAACGCTCGAGCGGCTGGCCGCCTCCTACGGACTTGGCGATCGGGTGCAGTTCATCGGCGAAGTCGGCGACGACGATAAATGGGCGCTGTACCGCAACGCCATGTTCTTCGTCTTGCCGTCTTACTCGGAGAATTTCGGCAACGCCGTCGCCGAAGCCATGGCGATGGGCGTCACCGTCATCGTCACGCCGCAGGCCGGCATCGCCGCCACGGTGACCGCGGCCGATGCCGGCATCGTCACGAGCAGCGATCCGGCGTCGCTCGCCGCGGCATGTCGGCGCTTGAGCGCGGATCCCGCATTGCGCCAACACATGGGCGCCAATGGCGAATGCGCGGCAAAGCGGCTGTTCTCGTGGCCGGCGATCGCAAGCGCCATGGAGAAGGTTTATCGGGAAGCGATCGGCGCGTCCGCTGCGCCGTCGGGCCCGGCTTCAGGAGTTTTTGCA
>DATLUE010000398.1:0-6032 GCA_035533255.1 Allostellaceae bacterium
GGCAAGACGCTCGAGACCCTCACCCGCGAGGATTTTCCGCTGCCGAATGTCGCCGCCCGCTTTGCCAAGGCGCGCGAGCGGCTCGAGCACGGCGGCGGCTTGCAACTTTTTCGCGGTTATCCCAACGAACGCTACAGCAAGGACGAGTTGCGGCTGATCTATTGGGGCATGGGCAAGCATCTCGGCACCGCGCGCTCGCAAAGCCGGGTCGGCGATCTCCTCGGCGATGTGCGCAATTTCGGTGTCGTCACCGAAAGCGCCGGCGGGCGCGGCTATCAATCCAACCAGCGCTTGAACTTCCATACCGATAGCTGCGACGTCACCGGGCTCTTCGTGCTCAACGTCGCCAAGGAAGGTGGGCTCAGCAAGCTCGCGAGCTCGGTTGCGGTGCGCAACGAGATTGCGCGCCGCCGCCCCGACCTGCTCGAGGTGCTCTACCAGCCCTTCTATTGGAGCTGGAACAAGCAGGAGCCGCCGGGCGAGAAGCCCTATTACCAGCAGCCGATCTTCAGCGAGTGGCAGGGGCATTTCTCCTGCCGCTATATCGACGGCCA
Source organism: Allostellaceae bacterium (assembly GCA_035533255.1). Lineage (GTDB taxonomy): Bacteria > Pseudomonadota > Alphaproteobacteria > ATCC43930 > CGMCC-115725 > CAIKMD01. Next base: position 555 of record DATLUE010000398.1, read on the forward strand.
GATCAAGAACGCGCAGGCTTTCGAGCGCGTGCCGCGCTTCGCGCCGGCGCAGATCGAGGCGCGGGCGCTGATCGACGAATTGGCGAACAGCGAGGACTTCAATTTCTCGATGATGTTCCAGCCCGGCGATCTGCAGCTCGTCAACAACCACACCTGCTTCCACGCGCGCACGGCGTTCGAGGATTGGCCCGAGGACGCGCGCCATCGCCATCTGCTGCGGATGTGGCTGGCGGTGCCGAATTCGCGGCCGCTCTCGCCCATGATGGCGGTGATCTATCAGGACCAGCAAGCCGGTGCGGTGCGTGGCGGCTTCCCCTCGCGCACCGGCCGCCATGTCTTCAACACCTACGTCATGACCGATTAGCGGCCGGGCGGTGGCACTCGTTCCTGAAATGTCCGAGCCCGAGAGCGGTCCGAAAGGGCCGCTCGCGGGCTATCGCGTGATCGAGGCGGCGCGCTTCGTCACCGGGCCTTATGCCTGTCAGCTTCTCGCCGATCTCGGCGCCGAGGTCATCAAGATCGAGGATCCGGACGGCGGCGATGCGTTTCGCGGCTGGGGACCCGAGGGTGGCTACGCCTCGATGTACCAGGCGTTCAACCGCAACAAGCGCAGCCTCACCCTCGATCTGCGCCATCCCGAAGCGCCCGGCATCGTCGCCAAGCTGGTCGAGACCGCCGATGTCTTCATCGAGAATTTCCGCCCCGGCGGCGCCGACAGGCTGGGCATCGGCTATGCGGCACTCAGCGCGATCAATCCGCGCCTGGTCTATTGCTCGATCACCGGCCTCGGGCGCGACGGCCCTTACGCCCAGCGCCCGGCCTACGACATCGTCGGCCAGGGGCTGAGTGGGCTCCTCAGCCAGATCGTCGATCTCGAAGACCCGAAGCCGGTCGGGCCGACCTTTTCCGACACGCTGACCGGCTTTTATGCCGGCTACGGCATCCTCGCGGCGCTTCATGCGCGGGTGCGCACCGGCAAGGGCCAGCTTGTCGAAACCAGCCTCCTGCAGGCGACGATCGGCTTCATGAACGTGCCGTTCACCAGCTATTTCGAGAATGGCGAATTGCCGAAAGCCAGCGATCGCGCGCGCGCCTCGAAGGTAGGCGCGTTCATCTGCAGCGACGGGCTGCCGATCGCGGTCCATCTGTCGTCGCCGCCCAAATTCTGGCGCAACCTCGTCACCGCGGTCGGCCGGCCCGACATGCTCGACGACCCGCGCTTTCGCACGGGCAAGGAGCAGCAGAAGAACTGGCATATTGTCCAAGAGATGCTGGCGCCGATCTTTCGCACCAAGACGCGCGCCGAATGGGTCGAGATTCTGGTCGCCGGCGAGGTTCCGGTCGCGCCGATCTACAATCTCGAAGAGGCACTTGGGGACCCGCAGGTGAAGCATCTCGACATGGTCAAGACCGTGACGCATCCCGAGCGCGGGCCGGTGCGGCTCATCGGCTTCCCGGTGACGCTCCACGGCACGCCGCTGGGTCCGGTCACCGCGCCCGACACGCTCGGGCAGCACACCGACGAGGTGCTTGCCGAGATCGGCTTCGACGCCGACGCGATCGCGCGCATGCGCGCCGCGAAGATGATTTGACGCAACGGTAAAGCCAAGGGAGCGCGAGCGATGGCGGATAGTTGGGTGAGGCTCAAGGAATGGGACGGGCTTTATCTGGAGCGCCTCGGCGATGCCGGCGTCGCGCGCATTGTCTTGAATCGGCCCGAGAAGAAGAACTCGCTCACCGGGCCGATGTTCGAGGGATTCTTCGAATCGCTCGCGATCATCCGCGCCGACCGCGAGCTGAAGATCGTCGTCACCAAAGGCAATGGCGGCTGTTACAGCTCGGGCTATTTCCTCCCTTACCTGCGCGAGGTGAGCCATCAGCCGCTCGCCGATTGGGACAACAACAAATCCAATGGCGGCTGGGTCGAGGCGCTGCGCAATTTTCCGCGCGTCACGATCGCGCAGATCGACGGCTATTGCCTCGGCGGCGCGCTGGCGATCATGAACTCGCATGATTTGGTGATCGCGGCCAACGACGCGCAAATCGGCATGCCCGAGGTGATGCGCGGCAGCTTCGGCCAGTTCGCGACCTCGACCCTGTTCCATGCGCAAATCCCGACGAAGAAGGCCGCGTTCATCCAGCTCGTCGGCCAGAATCTCACCGGCGCCGAGGCCGATCGGCTCGGTCTGGTCTCGCTCGCGGTGCCGGCGGCAGAGCTGGAGACGCGGACGATGGCAATTGCGCGCGAGCTGTCGCTGCGCCATCTCGCGGTCCTCGAGCATGCCAAGATCGCGGTGCAGATGGGCGCCAACATGCCGTTGTCCGAGGCGATCAAGCTCGATCAGTTGGTCGGCGCGCGTCTCGCCAAGGCGGTCGATGCGACTGCCGATGTGGACAGCTATCTCAAATCGCAAAAGGGCGGCCCGAACCTCGGCTACAAGCGTCCCGACGTCTGAGCGCCGCCAACCACGCATCGGGGAGGAAATTCGTCCATGTCCATCCAACATTTGGGCCGACGGCCGGTCCTGAAGGGTCTCGCCGCCGCGACCGCGTTGCTGGCGGCGCCGCGGATCGCCCGGTCGGCGACCCAGAAGCTGACCGTGGCGAAATCGATCGCCGACGCGCTGCCCTATACGCCGATCGATGTCGGCCTAGCCAAGGGGTTCTATCAAAAGCGCGGCTTGGCGCTCGATGTCGTGAGCTTCGCAGGGTCGGCCGGCATGCATCAGGCGATGACCAGCGGCGCGCTCGATATCGAGCTCGGCTCGGGCTCGACCATGGTCGATGTCTTCAAGGGCGAGCCGTCGCTATGCGTGGCGCAAACCCTGGGCCCGCCGGTCGATCTCGTGATCATCGTGCCCGAGGATTCGCCGCTCAAGACCGCCGACGATCTCAAAGGCAAGACCGTCGGCGTGGCGACGGCCGGGTCGCCGACCCAATGGGTGGTGCTCGAGCTGGCGCGGCAGAAAGGTTGGGCCAAGACCGATATCGCGACCGTCGGCCTTGGCGGCACGCAAGCCGCGATCGCCGCCTTGCGCGTGCATCAGACCGATGCCGTGGTCGCCAGCTCCGGCGTCGGCTTCAAGCTCGAAGCGGCGAAAGCGGGCCGTATCCTGGTGCGCTGCTCGGACTATATCGGCGCCTTCATCATGCACGCCAACTACGCCTCGAACAAGGTCATCGCCGAGCGGCCCGAAGCGGTGAAGGCGTTCTTGGCTGGCTGGTTCGAGACCGTGGCCTATATGCAAGCCAATCGCGACGAAACCATCCGCTTGGTCACGCCGGTCACCGGTCTCAGCCCTGCGGTCGAGCGGCAGGATTACGCTTTGGTGATACCCCTGATGTCGCGCACCGGCCGGTTCGACCCCAAGGGCGTGGCGGCGATCGCGCGCTCCTATGTCGAGCTCAAAATCCTCGATACCGAGCCCGACATGGCGAAGCTCTATACCGAGGCGTTCCTGCCGGCGGCGTAGGCCGGACCGTCCGCGGGAAATTGCGGCTGACGTGCAAATCCCGCGCCCGAGCCATGCCGCACGCGCGCGATGGCCGCGCGAAGCCTATGGGCAAAACCCGAGGCGGGAGGGTAATATCCCGTCCAATCGGCAACCACATCAGAAGGGGACGGGAGCGCTATGGCTGAAGTATTGGTATGCAAGGACGGAGAGATTGCCGAGGGCGGGGTCCGCGTCATTACATCGGGCGCGGTCGAGATCGGCGTCATCCGCCACGGCGGCAAATATTACGCCTATCGTAACCATTGCCCGCACCAGGGCGGCCCGGTTTGCGAGGGCGTGCGCATGCCGGCGGTGCTCGACGTGATCGGCGCCGACCGCACCTTCCTGGGTCAGGATTACGACCGCAAGGACATGCACATCGTCTGCCCCTGGCACGCCTACGAGTTCCATCTCGAAGACGGGGTGAATGTCTGCGACAAGCGCATCCGCCTGCAGAAATTCAACGTCGTCGAAAAAGACGGATCGGTCTACGTCAATGTCTGACGAGCGCAAGGCCAAGATCGCCGAGCTTGCCAGCGACATCGCGGCGGTCTTTGCCGAGGTGATTGAGGAAGACAAACTGACCGACGTTCCGGACGACAGCCTCGGACAATTATTCGCCAGCGTGGTGCGGCTCTACGCCGCCAAGGCGCAGGTCGGCAATCCGCCGCGCCCGTTCGCGCGCAACAGCGGCATCACCGCGACCGACGTCATGATCGGCTGCACGGCGATGCTCGAAGGCGTGAACGTGCCGCTGTTCGATCTCGCTTTGTGGCAATCCTGGTCGACGGTCGGCAAGCGCCAGCCCGAAGACGCCGACGCCGACGCCGATACCGGCGCCGAGCACTGAGACGGAGAGAGTTTGCCGATGGACAGCGTCAGCTTCCGCGATCTCGCGGTCGAATCCTTCGATACCAAAACCTTGCTCGCGCATGCCTCGCAGCAGGCGATCCAGCGCCGCTACGAGGATTTCCTGATCGTCGACGTCGATGCGCATCATTACGAGACCGACAGCTTCGCCGAGATCATCGAATACATCGAGGACCCGGTGATGCGCGACCAGGCCAAGTATCAAGGCCACGGCCGCACCGGCATCACCTCGGGCCCGGGCAGCTACCAGAATCTCGGCGGGCGGCTGACCCGCTATCCGAAGGTGCAGGGCGAGAAGACCCCGCCCAGCCCGCATCGCGACATCACCCTGACCAAGCGCTGGATGGATGCGATTGGCATCGACATCGCCTGCATGTTCCCGACGCCGATGCTGCAACTCGGCACCTGCCCGCGGATCGACGTCGAGGTCGCGCTGGCCCGCGCCTACAATGCCTGGCTGTGCGAGCGCATCCTCGCGCACGAGCCGCGCATCCGCTCGACGCTCTATCTGCCGTTCCGCGATCCCGAAGCCTGCTATCAGATGGTGCAGGATTTCGGCGACAAGAAAGGCGTGATCGGCTTCACCGTGGTCTCGCCGGGCAAGAAAGCGGTCCACGACAACGCCTTTATGAAGACCTGGCGCGCGATCGAAGAGCGCGGTCTGACGCTGGTCTTCCACGGTGCCTACACTTGGGGCGGCGACCAGCATGCCGAGCTGTGCAACCGCTTCATCGCGGTGCATGCGCTGGGCTTTACCTGGTTCAACATCCTGCACATGACCAACTGGTTGTGCAACGGCCTGCCCGAGCGGTTTCCGAAGCTCAAGCCCGTCTGGATCGAAAGCGGCCTGGCCTGGATTCCGTTCCTGATGCAGCGGCTCGACAATGAATGGATGATGCGCAGCTCCGAAGTACCGCTCTTGAAGCGCAAGCCATCCGATTACATGCGCGAGATGTTCTACTCGACCCAGCCGATGGAGATGGTGAACAACCGCGAGGCGCTCGAGCTGACCTTCAAGATGATCAACGCCGAGAGCCAACTCCTTTATTCCTCGGACTATCCGCATTGGGACATGGATTTGCCATCGACGATCTACGACCTGCCGTTCCTCTCC
>DATLUE010000399.1:0-8797 GCA_035533255.1 Allostellaceae bacterium
CTGCCTCCTGGGGAGGGAAAAGGTGGGAGACTGGACAACGACCCAGGCCGAAACTCGTTACGGCTGCTTCCTTCCGGACCTGACCGGGTTGGCGAGGGACCTGTCCACCGCCAGCCTCCCGAGCCGACTATATCAGGATCGCGGGCCGGTGCCACAAGGCGGGACATTTCACCACGGAGAACGGAGAACATGGAGAAAACCATTCTTCTCCGTGACCTCGGCGTCTCTGTGGTGAGATCGGAAATCGCGTTCTATGCTGGCCGCTCGATAGGGAGAGACGATGCCGGACACGCCGCCGAAATCCGCGAATTTCTATGCCGGCGGGCTCGACCGCGCGTCGCATCTGCGCAAAGACGCGGCGTGGCTCGCCGAGCGGCTGCCGCATGCGACCAGCCGCTTCGTGCCGGTGTGGCGCGGCCAGAATCTGATCGCCGATTACGAAAGCGCGGCGCCACACGGCGTGTTCCTGCCGCCCGAAGCGATTGCCGCAGCCGATTACGAGATCGTGCTGCTCGGCATCGAGAGCGATGGCGCCTATTTCGCGGTCGATCTCTCGGCGATGGAAACGCCGCTCGACACGATCAAAGCTCCTGAGCTCTGGTCGCAGGGGCCGCCTGCGGCGTTCAGCGATCTGCGCCGGGTTGGGCCGCTGCTGCCGCGCCACGAGGCCTCGCTGCTCGCCTTCGCGCGCGGCATGTCCTACTGGCATAGCCGGCATCGCTTCTGCGGCGTGTGCGGCAGCCCGACGCGGGGCGAGGAAGCCGGCCATGTCCGGCGCTGCACCAACGAGGCTTGCAACGCCCCGCATTTCCCACGCACCGATCCGGCGGTGATCATGCTGGTCCATGACCGCGACGAGCGCTGCCTCCTCGGCCGCCAGGCGGCGTGGCCGCAAGGCATGCATTCGACCCTTGCCGGCTTCGTCGAGCCGGGCGAGAGCCTCGAGGAAGCGGTGGCGCGCGAAGTCTATGAGGAAACCAGCGTGACGCTCGCCAGCGTCACCTACCATTCCTCGCAACCCTGGCCGTTCCCGGCCTCGCTGATGCTCGGCTTCCATGCCGAGGCGAAGTCGACCGAGATTGTGGTCGACCAGACCGAGCTTGAAGCCGCACACTGGTACGAGAAATCCTGGCTCCTCGCGCATCAGGACGACGAGCATTTCCGCCTGCCGCGCCGCGATTCGATCGCGCGCCGGCTGCTGGAGGATTGGCTGAGGCGGTAGTGGTGCTGCCGATTTTCCTTGACGGTCGTTCCTGATTTGTTCTAATCTCCCGCTAAAATTGCGAGGCTTAATGTCGGGACGGAGCTTAACGCTGTGGAAGCGGGGCGAAGGCGAGGCGCGCGAAGGCATGCTCGTCGATATCGATACCGGTGTGTTGCGGCCTGGCCGCGTCTTGGTGTTGCGATCTCCCGTCGCCGAACTGTTTCTCGGCTCCGGCCCAATGGCCAATAAACTCATCGACTTTGCGTTCGATTGCGATACGAATTCGAGTCCGTTTTTTGCAGCATGTGAGCAAGCCGACCGAGCGCTGGAACACGGCGATTTCATCACAGCGCGCGCGCTCGGCGCGAACGAGCATCTTGCCGAAATAAAAAGCCGCCCGTTGCGGCGCTTGGCGCTGATCGAGAGCATCGTCGGCAAGGCGAGCCCTGACGATCCGGATCATCCCGGCTGGCCGGCTGGAACGCCCGGCGGCCTTGGCGGAAAATTCATGCCGAAAGACAAGAGTCCGGAGGCGGGAGAAGCGACCGAGCAAAAGCTGAAGCGCCTGAAGGCGCTTCGCGAATTCCGCGCTGCAGCACAAGCAGCGCTGGTTTTACTTTGCGCAATACCGCTCGAAGGCGTTCCTGGTGTCGATATCGCGGCGAGCATAAAGACGGTCGTGGAACTGGGCCGCATTGCGATCGATCTCGGCAACGACGAGAGGGAGATCAATCGGGCAATCGAATTCGTGAATAACGGGCCCTATAAGCTCGACGCGCTTCAGGTCCGCGGAAACGGCGATATCTTTTCTTCGTTCGACGGCTTCAAGAAAATCTCGCTCATAGAGGCGATCCTCAGAGCCTATGGTACGGCCGACGCTGGAAAGGAATGGCATCACATCGTCGAGCAAGGCGGGGACAACGCAGACAATTTTACGGCAGAGCAGCTTCACAGCACGAAGAACATCATCCCGCTGCCAGGGCCGATTCACGACCTCGTGACGGCCGAATATGCCCAAGAATACGATAAATCCGGAAAAACCGTGCGCGAGTGGCTGCAGGGTCAATCGTTTGAGGACCAGTGGAACGAAGGCGTTAAAATCCTGCGCAAACTCGGCATCGTAAAATAGACGGAGGCGATATGAGCGAGCCGAAACCCAAGAGCATGATTCGCCTGCTTCTCGAAAGCGGACCGACCGATCCGTTCCTCATAACCAAGCTAAACTTGCTTGAAGAGCTGCAGGCCGCTCACGCGCGGAACGATCACAAAACCATGCTCGAAATCGGGCAAAAGCTGGCGGCGAACGACAAAGCGTTCGGCCAAGCGCGGGAGAACCGCCGTGCGATGATGAAGAAGACGGTGGTACAGGCCAAAGCCACGGCCGATCCCGACGAGCGGGCAAAGAAGCTTCTCGCCGCGTTTGAGTTCTGCGTGAAGGCTGCTTGCGAGGCCAAAGAAGAAAGCCAAGATATCGCGACGTTTAACTTCGGGGTGAAGCAACTGGGCGTGATCAGCGATGAACTCAGCGCGACCCCGCCAGACCGATTCATCGAGCTCGCGCAGTTCCTCGACAGTCCCGATATTCGCGTGCGCGCGTTTGCCGCCGTTTGGCTCAGGCACATCATGCCCGAACGAATTTTGCCTATATTAAAAGAAATCGACAAAACCGAGGGGTTTGGCACGCCCGCCGGCACTCAGGTTCACTTCGCCATCAGCGAACTGGAGTTGGAAGAGCGTAAGAAGCAGAACAACACGGCTCGCAATCAGAAGGAGCCCGACGCGAAATCTTAAATTTCCCAAACAAAGCCAATTTATCGTGGCGAATCAAAGGCTGGGCGAATCAGCGCACGCCGTTTTTCCGATCGACCCGAAACGGATGCCCGGGATAAACCCCGAGGATCGTCACCTCCTCGGTGAAGAAGCTGAGCTCGTCGAGCGCCAAGGCGAGCCGTCGCTCGGCCGGATGCGCCTCGACATCGGCATAGAATTGCGTCGCGGTGAAGCTGCCGCCGACCATGTAGCTCTCGAGCTTGGTCATATTGATCTTGTTGGTGGCAAAGCCGCCGAGCGCCTTGTAGAGCGCCGCCGGGATGTTCTTCACCCGGAAGACGAAGGTGGTGACGACCAGCCCGTCATTGCGCGCGCGCTTCGGCTCCTTCGCCATCACCAGGAAGCGCGTGGTGTTGTGGCCGGCATCCTCGATATTCGCTTTGAGCGAGACCAGGCCATAGACCTTGCCGGCAAGCGCCGAGGCGATGGCGGCGACGCTCTTGTCGCCGCGCTTTGCCACCTCGGCAGCCGCGCCGGCGGTATCGAGCGCGATCTCGGCTTTGAGGCCGAGCGCGCGGATCAGCTTGCGGCATTGCGACAGCGCGTGGACGTGGCTGCGCACGATCTTGAGATCGCCGAGCTTCGCGCCCTTGACCGCGAGCAGGTGATGGTTCACGCGCTGATAATGCTCGCCGATGATGTGGAGCTTCGAATCCGGCAGCAGATGGTGGATGTCGGCGACCCGGCCGGCGACCGAATTCTCGATCGGCAGCATCGCGAGGGCGGCGCGCCCGCGCGTCACCGCGGCAATCGTGTCCTCGAAGGTCTCGCACGGCAGCGAGGCGCGGCGCGGAAACACCTCGCGGCAGGCAAGATCGGAATAGGCGCCGGGCTCGCCCTGAAAGGCGATGAGGCGCGCGGGGCTGGGGCGGGTGCTCATGGGGATTTCGCTGCGAGGCGCGCCGCCATCATTTCGCGCGCGCGCGTGAGATCGGCGGGAGTATCGATACCGAAGGGAACCGTGTCAACGAGCGCCGCATCGATGCGCATGCCGGCCTCGAGCGCGCGCAGCTGCTCGAGGCTCTCGCGCCGCTCCAGCACCGATGGCGGCAGCGCGACGAAGCGCTCGAGCGCGGCGCGGCGATAGGCGTAGAGCCCGATATGGTGGTAATGCACGCCCGGCCCATGCGGCACCGGCAGCCGGCTGAAATACAGCGCGCGCGCGGCCGACGCGCCGGGCGCGAAGCCCGCCGCGATTTTCACGACGCTGGGGCTGACGCGCTCCTCGTCGTCCTCGATCGGCGCGGCGAGGGTCGCGATATCGACCTGCGGATCGGCCAGCGGCACGAGCGCCGTGCGGATCGCCGCCGGATCGATCAGCGGCAGATCGCCCTGCACATTGACCACGACATCGTGCAAGCGGCCCGGATCGAACTGCGCCACCGCCTCGAAGATGCGGTCGGAGCCCGAGGGGTGATCGGGGCGCGTCAGCACCGCTTGGCCGCCGGCCGCCTCGATCGCGGCGGCGATCGCGCGCTCGGCGCAGGCGACGATCACCGGTCCGAGCGCGGCCTCGATCGTGCGGCGCCAGACATGGACGATCATCGGCGCGCCGCAAATGTCGGCGAGCGGCTTGCCCGGCAGCCGCGTCGACGCCATGCGCGCGGGGATGATGAGCACCGGATTGGTCACGATGAAAAACCTCGATCCTGCCGTGCAACGCTGGACGAATTGCGGCGTTATGCCGCAGAAAACCGGCGCAGGGCCGCGAAAGCCCCGCGCTACTCTCGCGCCGCACTATATTTCGTTTGAACGGCAGGCGGAAATTGGCTTTTCTGCCGACCGGAAATCGCCGCAAAAAATCCCGCCCGCACGAGGCACATTCCAAGGGTCCGCTGAATGTCGTTCGAAGCAAACAAAATCATCGGCGCCATTCTTGCCGCCATGATTCTCGCGATGGTCTCGGGGATCGTCGCCAATATCCTGGTCCACCCGACTCCCCTGGCGAAGCCGGTCTATGAGGTTGCCGGCGCACCCGCAGCAGCGGCGTCGAGCGCCTCGGCAGCCGCGGCGCCCGCCGGCCCCGCGCCGATCGCGCCGCTGATGGCATCGGCCAATGCCGATGCCGGCAAGGCCAAGACGCAGCAATGCGCGGTCTGCCACACTTTCAACAAGGGCGGCCCTACCCGGATCGGCCCCAATCTTTGGGGCATTGTCGGCTCGCCGATCGCCGAGGGGCGCGGCTTCTCGTTCTCGAGCGCGCTGACCGCCAAGGGCAAGGGCCAGACCTGGACGCTCGACAATCTGAACCACTGGCTGTGGAAGCCCCAGGATTTCGCCAAGGGCACGAAGATGACCTTCATCGGCCTGCCCAAGCCGCAAGACCGCGCCAACGTCATCGCCTATCTCAACGCGATGAGCGATGCGCCGCAGCCGCTCGCGAGCTTGGCCGGCAGCGCGGCAGCGGCGACCGGCGGTGCCGCAGCGCCCGCCGCGACCGCGCCCGCCAGCGCACCCGCCGCCAAGGGCCCGATGCCGAGCCATCCGGCGGCGCCGCAAACCCCGGGACCTGCTCAGGGCGCCAATTCGAGCTCCTCGGCCGTCCAGGGCGAGCAGAAGTAGGCGGGCTTCGCGCCCGACCGGCGAGCGTGGCATGACGCCCCCCGTCACCGCCGCGCATCTGGCGCTTGCCGAGACCCTCGCCGATGCCGCGGGCGAGATCGTCCGCGGCTATTTCCGCAAGAAAATCGCCGTCACCCAAAAGAGCGACCGCACGCCGGTGACGATCGCCGATCGCGCCGCCGAGACCATCATGCGGCGCCTGATCGAGATCGCCTTCCCGACGCATGGCATCGTCGGCGAGGAATTCGGTACGCGCAATGCCGATGCCGAGTATGTCTGGGTGCTCGATCCGATCGACGGCACCAAATCCTTCATCAGCGGCGTGCCGCTGTTCGGCACCTTGATCGCGCTCGCTCATCGCGGCAAGCCGGTGCTGGGCGTGATCGACCAGCCGGTGCTGCGCGAGCGCTGGATCGGTGCCGCCGGCCGCAAGACCAGCTTCAACGGCCGCCCGATCAAGACTCGCGCTTGCGATCGCCTCGATGAGGCAACGCTCTATGCCACCGCACCCGACATGTTCGCGAAGGGCAATGCGGCCGCATTCGAGCGCTTGCGCAAGCGGGTGAAGCTCGCCCGCTTCGGCGCCGATTGCTACGCCTATGGGCTTTTGGCGTCGGGCTTTATCGACCTCGTCGTCGAGGCCGATTTGAAGCCTTATGATTTCTGCGCGCTCTTGCCGGTGATCGAAGGCGCCGGCGGCCGGATGAGCGATTGGCAGGGGCGCGCGCTCACCCTCGCCTCTGATGGCCGCGTGATCGCCAGCGGCGATCCGCGCCTCCTCCGACCAGCGCGCGCGGTTCTGGCGCGCCGGTAAATTTGCTCTAAACTCGCGCGATGACGCGCTTTTTTGCGAAGGCCCTGCTCGCTGCGAGCCTCGTGCTCGCTGCCTCGTCCGCGCCGAGCCGCGCGGAGCCGCAGCATGGCCTCTCGCTGTTCGGCGATCTCAAATACCCGGCGAGCTTCCAGCATTTCGATTACGTCAATCCCGACGCGCCCAAGGGCGGCACGGTCAAATTCGCGTCGATCGGCACCTTCGATACGCTCAACCCCTTCACCTTGAAGGGCGAGGCGGCCGCCGGGATCATGCAGATTTTCGACACGTTGATGACGCCGGCGGCGGACGAGCCGGCCTCGGCCTATGGCCTCATCGCCGAAAGCGTCGAGGTCGCGCCCGACCGGAGCTGGGTGATCTACACGCTCCGGCCCGAGGCGCGCTTCCAAGACGGCAGCAAGATCACGCCGGAAGACGTGGTCTGGACCTTCGACACGCTGAAAGCCCAAGGCCATCCGCGCTATCGGCTCTATTACGCCGACGTGCTGAAAGCCGAGAAAATCGGCGACCGCGCGGTGAAGTTCACGTTCCGTAACGGCGACAATCGCGAGCTGCCCAGCATCGTCGGCGAGATGCCGGTATTGTCGAAGGCCTATTGGGAAAAGGTCGGCTTCGACAAGACGACGCTCGACCCGCCGTTCGGCAGCGGGCCCTACAAGATCGCGGCGGTCGATCCCGGCCGCTCGATCACTTACCAGCGCGATCCGAATTACTGGGGCAAGGATTTGCCGGTCAATCGCGGGCGGTTCAATTTCGACACTATCCGCTACGATTATTATCGCGACGCCTCGATCGCGCTCGAAGCCTTCAAGGCCGGGCAATACGACATCCGGATCGAGAACGTCGCGAAGAACTGGGCGATCGGCTATGACGGCCCGGCGCTGAGCGCCGGCCTTATCAAGAAAGAGGAAATTCCCAACCAACTGCCGCAAGGCATGCAGGGCTTTGCCTTCAACACGCGCCGACCGCTGTTCCAGGACGCACGGGTGCGCGATGCGCTGACCCAGTTATTCGATTTCGAATGGGCGAACAAGAACCTGTTCTATGGCGCCTATACGCGCAGCCGTTCCTATTTCTCGAATTCCGATCTCGCCGCGACCGGCACGCCGAGCGCCGCGGAATTGCAACTGCTCGATCCGCTGAAAGGCCAGATTCCCGACCAGGTCTTCACCCGGGAATACGATCCGCCCAAGACCGACGGCAGCGGCAACATCCGCGACGGTCTTCGCGCGGCCCTCAAACTGTTCGCTGAGGCCGGCTGGTCGGTCAAGAACGGCAAGCTGGTCAACGCTCGAGGCCAGCGGTTCCAATTCGAATTCCTGCTGGCGCAACCGGAATTCGAGCGCGTGGTATTGCCGTTCGCGCAGAATCTCGCGCGGCTCGGCATCACGATGAACGTCCGCACCATCGACCCCGCGCAATACGAGAACCGGATGCGCGATTTCGATTTCGATATGGCGGTGGTCGCGATCGGCGAATCGCTGTCGCCCGGCAACGAGCAACGCGACTATTGGAGCAGCGCCGCGGCGGACCAGCCCGGCAGCTCCAACCTCATGGGCATCAAGAGCAAGGCGGTGGACACGCTGGTCGATGATGTCATCAACGCGCCCGACCGCGTCGGGCTCGTCACGGCCACCCACGCGCTCGACCGCGTGCTGAGCTGGGGCCATTACGTGATCCCGAACTGGTATCTCCCCTATTTCCGCGTCGCGAGCTGGGACAAATTTGCGCGGCCCAAGGTCACGCCACCCTATGATCTGGCGCTCGATACCTGGTGGATCGTGCCGCAACGCGCCCAAGACGTCGAGGCGAAGAAGTCGCAGGTGCAAGCGAAGTGAGCACGGCGATCCCCCTCACCCTCCCATCGCTACGCGATGGGTCCCTCCCTCTCCCCAGCGGGGAGAGGGTTAGGGTTAGGGTTAGGGTGAGGGGGCCGATAACCCGGATACGCTTTCGCTGATGCTCGCCTACGCGCTGCGCCGCATCTTGCTGATGATTCCGACGCTGTTCGCGATCATCCTGGTCAATTTCGTCATCGTGCAGGCGGCGCCGGGCGGGCCGGTCGACCAGCTCATCGCCCAACTCAAAGGCACCGCCGGCGGCTCGCTGCAGCGCGTGTCGGGCGGCGGCGGCGAATTGGCCGGCAATGCCGGCGCCACCAGCCAGACGCGCGGCGCGCGCGGCCTCGATCCGGCCTTCATCGCCCAGCTCAACAAGCTTTACGGCTTCGATAAGCCGGCGCCCGAGCGCTTCTGGCTGATGCTAAAGAATTATCTGCGCTTCGATTTCGGCGACAGCTTCTATCAGGACCGGCCAGTGATCCAGATCATCGCCTCGAAGCTGCCCGTGTCGATCTCGCTCGGCCTCTG
>DATLUE010000400.1:0-7103 GCA_035533255.1 Allostellaceae bacterium
GCTCGCAACCCGAAGGCTGCGCACCCCGCTGGCGATCATAGCGCGCAGCCCGGCCTCGACCGTCGCATCGGGGGTCAGCACGGGATACGCGGTATGCCCGATCTCGATGACGGATTCGGCTGCAACGTTGCGCCTTACCGCCTCGGTCATGTTTTTCGTGCCTCCGGCTCGATTATTTGTAATAGCTCTCGGTGCAAAGCGGAAGGCGGGTCGCGCTGGAATTCTGTGGATAATTTTTTCTTCCAGGAAAATTAGCAGCTTGAGAAAAGATTCGGAGCAAGCAGATGAAGGTCGATATTGTCGTCGCGCCGCGGCTTTACCAGCCTGTGATGGTGCGGTTGGAAGCCGCTTTTACGGTCCACCGGCTGTGGGAAGCGGCGGAGCCGCCAGCGTTTCTCGCGCCGATCGCCGACCGGGTCCGCGGCTTTGCCAGCTTTACCGGCTATCCGGTGCCGGCGGCGCTGATCGCGGCGCTGCCGAAGCTCGAAATCATCGCCACGATGAGCGTCGGCACCGACCATATCGATCTGGCGGCGGCGCGGGCGCGCGGCATCGCGGTCGCCAACGCGCCCGATGTGCTGACCGATTGCGTCGCCGATCTCGGCATGGCGCTGGTGCTCAACCTCGCGCGCAATCTCGTGGCCGCCGACCGGTTCGTGCGCGAGGGTCGCTGGCTCAACGGTCTGTTCCCGCTCGCGACCAAGCTCGGCGGCGCGACGATGGGCATTCTTGGGCTGGGGCGGATCGGCAAGGCGGTGGCAAAGCGCGCCGAAGGCTTTGGCCTGCGCGTCGTCTATTTCGGGCGGCGGCGGCAAGCCGAAATCGCTTACGATTTCTACGACGATCTGATCGCGATGGCGCGCGCCAGCGATTACCTGATGCTGACCTGCCCAGGCGGCGCAGCGACGCGCAACCTGGTCGATGCCCGGGTGATCGAGGCGCTCGGCCCCGCAGGCATGCTGATCAACATCGCGCGCGGCTCGGTGATCGATCAGCCGGCGCTGATCGCGGCGCTGACATCAGGCCAGCTCGGCGGCGCTGGGCTCGACGTCTATGCCGACGAGCCGCGCGTGCCCGAGGAATTGATCAAGCTGGGCAATGTCGTCCTCGCGCCGCACATCGCCAGCGCAACCCATGCGACCCGCGCCGCGATGGGCGATCTCATGATCGACAATCTCTGTGCGCATTTCGCCGGGCGGCGATTGCCGACGCCGGTGGCGTAACGCGCTGGCGTTCAGGAGGCTTTGGCTTCCTGCGCCGCGACCGAGCGATTGCCTTGCCGCAAATCGAAGCCCACGGCATAGGCGCGCTGTGCGAACAGCCGCTGTGCCACGAGCTGCGCTTGCGGGTCGCTATCCTCGACGATGGTGTCGGCACCGACGAGCTGGCCGTTTGCCCCGAAGAAATAGCAGCGATATTGCGCCATGCTTTCTCCTCCCGTCATTTTGCTGACCTTGCCCGCTCCTGCGGGCAGACCGAAAGACTAAGCCGGCGGTGTGGCGAAATTGTGATCAATTCGATGGAATCTTATCCACCGCTGCTCCCAGCCGCGCCGGGGCATTGCGGCGCTCGAGCTCCAGCAGCAGCGCATTCTGGTCAAGCTCGCCGCCACCCAGGGCGACGAGATCGCGATAGAGCGAGGTGACGCATTCCGACAGCGGCAGATGTAGCCCGGCGTCTTTGGCGGCGGCGAGGATCGTGTCCTGGTCCTTCAACTGCACGCTGGCGCGGCCGCCGGGTAGAAAGTCGCGCTCGATCATGCGCTTGCCGTGCAGCGCGAGGATGCGGCTATCGGCAAACCCGCCGATCAGCGCTTCGCGCACCGCGGCCGGATCGGCGCCGCTCGCGGCCGCCAGCAGCAGCGCCTCGGCGACCGCGCCGATGGTGATGGCGACGATCGCCTGGTTGCAGCATTTGGCGAGCTGGCCGCTGCCGGCCGGGCCC
The DNA here is from genome assembly GCA_035533255.1 of Allostellaceae bacterium. GTDB lineage: Bacteria > Pseudomonadota > Alphaproteobacteria > ATCC43930 > CGMCC-115725 > CAIKMD01. The sequence goes on from DATLUE010000400.1 coordinate 1,945, forward strand.
ACCCGATTGGCGCGGCCGAGGCAGTCGAAGATCGGCTGGGCGCGGGCGAAATCCTGGGCGCTGCCGCCGGCCATGATGGCGAGGCTGCCGGCGCGCGCGCCGACCACCCCGCCCGAGACCGGCGCGTCGAGATAGCCGATGCCGCGCGCCGCGAAGCGCTGCGCATGATCGCGCGCCAGCGGCGGCGGCGATGAGCTCATATCGATCGCCAGCGTGCCCGGCTTCAGCGCAGCGGCGGCGCCGCCATATCCGAGCGCGGCGTCGCCGAATAGCACGGCTTCGACCGCCGGCCCGTTCTCCAGCATCGCGATCAGCACATCGGCCTCGCCGGCAGCCGCGGCAGGCGAGGCCGCGACGCGCGCGCCGGCCGCGGCGATCACCGCGGCTTTCGCGGCGGTGCGGTTCCATAAGGTCACGCTATGGCCCGCCGCGATCAGCCGCTCGGCCATTGGTGCACCCATGAGACCGATGCCGAGAAAGGCAATGCGCTGACTCATCCATCTCTCCTGCGTTCGCGCGATGTGGCCGCAACCGACCAGCCGCGGCCTTCGTTATATCTGCCAGAAGGTCTCAGGGCACCGGGAGAGCAAAACAGTGGTACGCCCGCTCGCCGCCATCGCACATCATCCGATCTGGACGGGCATCGGCGTAACGGTGCTCGCGGCGATCGTCACGCTTGCGCTGGTGTGGGACTGGAATTGGTTCCGGCCCCTGGTCGCGCGCACGATCGCCGACGAGCTGCAGCGTCCCGTGACATTGCAGCATTTCGATGTACGCGATGCGCTATCGGCCCAGCCGTTGTTGGTCTTCGATGGCATCGCGATCGGCAATCCGCCCGGCTTTCCCGCGGGAAGCGAGACCGGGACGATCCAGAAGCTGAGCGTACGCTTTGATCTTCCGGCGCTGCTCGCCAGCTTCGGCCACAACGTGATCGTCAGCCAGATTGCCATCGACCGCCCGCAAGGCGATTTGCGCCCCGGCCCGAACGGCAATCCCAATTGGATGTTCGCGATGTCGGCGAATCCGTCGTCGCCCTCGCCTTTGCCGCGGATCGGCTCGCTGGTCATCACCGACGGCGATTTCCGCTTTGCCGAGCCCAAGCGCGGCGCCGACGTCCGGGCAAAGGTCCAAACTGTGCCGGGGAAAAATGGCGGCGAGCCGCAAATCGTGATCACCGCCAACGGCACCTATGGCGGCCAGAAATTCGCCGGCACGTTCCGCGGCGGCTCGCTGCTGACGCTGAAGGATAAGAAGAAGCCCTATCCGGTCGAGGTCGACGCGCGCGCCGGCAACAATAAGATCCATCTCGTCGGCACGCTGCAAGACCCCGAGACGCTCGGCGGCGCCGATCTGCAACTCGAGCTGGAAGGGCAGGACCTCGCCGAGCTCTACCCGATTTTTCATGTGCCGCTCGCGCCATCGCCGCCGTTCCATCTGCGCGGCCATCTCGACTACAGCGGCACGCATATCCGCTTTCATGATTTCAGCGGCACGGTCGGCCAGAGCGACCTCGAGGGGAATTTCGACGTCGATCGCGGCTACGCGCGGCCGCTGGTCACCGCCGATCTGACCTCGAAGAGCGTGCGCCTCGCCGATCTCGCCGGCTTCATCGGCGCGACCCCGGGCAAGGCCGGCGCGCCGACCGAGGGGCCGAAGCAGCGCGCGGAACATGCGGCGGCGGAGGCCAAATCGACGCTGCTGCCCAACACGGCGATCGATCTGCAGAAGATTCGCTCGACCGATTTCCGCGTCCATTACCGCGGCGAGCGCATCCTCACGGATTGGGCGCCGCTCGATCACCTCGAGACCAATCTCTCGATCACCGATGGCGATATCCGGCTCACGCCGCTCGATTTCGCGGTCGGCACCGGCAACATTTACGCGAACATCGAGCTCGACGGCCGCGTCAATCCGATCCGCAGCAAGGTCGACATCGATTTCCGCCAGGTCGATTTCCATCGCATCATGCAATCGACCAAAATCTTCGGCGGCGTCGGCACGATCGGCGGGCGCTGGGAGCTGGACGGGCGCGGCAACTCGCTGGCGCAAATCCTCGCGCACAGCAACGGCGACCTGAGGCTGTTCATGGGCAATGGCAATCTCAGCGCCATCCTCGTCAATCTCGCCGGTCTCGACATCGGCGGCACGATCGCCTCGCTGCTCGGCCTGCCGCAACAGGCGAACATCAATTGCATGGTGAGCGATTTCGCCTTGCGCAACGGCGTGCTCGATACCAAGGCTCTGGTGCTCGACACCGACCAGGCGAATGTCTTCGGCAAGGGCACGGTCGATCTGCGCAACGAGACGATCGATTTTCAGGTCACGCAGGAGGGCAAGCATGTCAGCGTCGGCGCACTGCACGCGCCGATCGACATTACCGGCAAGTTCAAGAGCCCGAGCGTGAAGCCCGACCCGGCAGCGCTCGGCATCCGGCTCGGCATCGCCGCGGCATTGGGCGCGGTGTTTCCGCCGGCGGCGCTGCTGCCGACGATCCAGCTCGGCCTCGGCACCAACCACAATTGCGGCGCGCTGATCGCCGCCGCGCAGGCGGGCGAGGCGCCGCATCAATTGCCGCAAAGCGCGCCGCACGTCGCCGGCACGCCGGCGCCGAAGCAGCAAGTGCAAGCGCCGAGGCGGTGAGCCCCTAAGCGGGTTGCATCTGCTATCCTCCGCGTGTCACGAGGAGGAAGCGAATGCCGGACGATATCAAAAAGCCCGCACTGCGCAGCGCTGCCTGGTTCGGCGCGCAGGATCGCGACGGTTTCAATCACCGCGCCTGGATGCGCAATCAGGGGCTGCCGAGCCATGTGTTCGACGGCCGCCCGGTGATCGGCATCTGCAACACCTGGTCAGAGCTGACGCCGTGCAACGCGCATTTCCGCAAGCTCGCCGACCATGTGAAGCGCGGCGTCTGGGAGATGGGCGGCTTTCCGGTCGAGTTTCCGGTGATGAGCCTGGGCGAGACGCTGATGCGCCCGACCACGATGCTCTATCGCAACCTCGCCAGCATCGATGTCGAGGAATCGATCCGCGCCAATCCGATCGACGGGCTGGTGCTGCTGGTCGGCTGCGACAAGACCACGCCGGCCTTGATGATGGGCGCGGCGAGCTGCGACCTGCCGACGATCGTCGTCTCGGGCGGGCCGATGCTCAACGGCTATTTCCAGGGCAAGACCATCGGCTCGGGCACCGCCGTCTGGTCGATGAGCGAGGATGTGCGCGCCGGCAAGATGGAGCTGGCGGCGTTCATGGAGGCCGAATCCTGCCTCTCGCGCTCGGCCGGGCATTGCATGACCATGGGCACGGCCTCGACGATGGCGAGCATGGTCGAGGCGCTCGGCATGGGGCTGCCGTCGAACGCGGCGATCCCGGCGGTCGATGCGCGGCGCTATGTCCTCGCGCATATGGCGGGGCGGCGCGCGGTCGAGATGGTGCATGAAGATCTGCGCATGTCGAAAATCCTGACGCGCCCGGCGTTCGAGAATGCGATCCGCGTCAACGCCGCGATCGGCGGCTCGACCAACGCGATCGTGCATCTCTTGGCGCTCGCCGGCCGGATCGGCGTGCAACTGACGCTCGACGATTTCGACCGGCTCGGTCACGAAATGCCGCTGCTGGTCGATCTGATGCCGCATGGCCGCTTCCTGATGGAGGATTTCTATTACGCCGGTGGCCTGCCGGTGGTGATTAAAGCGCTCGGCGATCTCATCCATCGCGACGCGCCGACCGTGAACGGCAAGACCATCGGCGAGAACGTTGCCGGCGCGACCTGCTGGAACGCCGAGGTAATCCGCTCGCCGGAACAGCCGCTCAAGGAGCATGCCGGCATCGCCGTACTGCGCGGCAATCTCTGTCCCGATGGCGCGGTCATCAAGCCCTCGGCGGCGACCGCGAGCTTACTCGAGCATCGCGGCCGCGCGGTCGCGTTCGAGAGCATCGAGGATTTCAAGGCGCGGATCGATGCGCCCGATCTCGATATCGACGAGAATTGCGTGATGGTGCTAAAGGGCGCCGGCCCCAAGGGCTATCCCGGCTTTCCCGAGCTCGGCAATCTGCCGCTGCCCAAGAAGGTCTTGAAGAAAGGCATCACCGACATGGTGCGGATTTCCGACGCACGCATGAGCGGCACCGCTTACGGCGCCGTGGTGCTGCATGTCTCGCCGGAATCGGCGATCGGCGGCACGCTCGCGCTGGTGAAAGACGGCGACATGATCGAGCTCGATGTCGAGCGGCGCCGGCTGCATCTTGATGTCAGCGAGCAAGAGCTCGCCGACCGGCGCGCGACGTGGAATCCGGCCGCGCCGCATGCGAGCCGCGGCTGGGTGAAGCTCTATCAAGAGCATGTGATGCAGGCGCATCTCGGCTGCGATCTCGATTTCCTCGTCGGCAGCAGCGGTGCCAAGGTGCCGCGCCCGGCGCATTGAGCCGCGCGCGCGGGGTCTTGCTCGCGCGGCATGATCGATGTCATGATGCCAGACACAACACCGGCCGCGGGAAATAGGTCGGAAACAGGGAGGACGATATGATTAAAGGCTGGGCAAGCGCGGTTATTCTGCTGGGGCTTTTGGTACCGGCGGCGCGCGCCGACGAGCAGACCGTCACGGTGCAACTCGTCAAGAGCCTGGGGCAGGTGCCGTTCTACATCGCCGTCGGCAAGGGCTATTTCGCCAAGGAAGGCATCAAGATCGATTCCGGCAACATCCGCAGCGCGCTCGACACGGTGGCGCCGATGGCGACCGGCCGGCTTGACGCGAGCATGGGCGCGGCCACCGCCGGCTTCTTCAACGCCGCCCATCAAGGCTTCGAGCTGCGCGTCGCCGCCGTCCTCGGCATTCAGGGTCCGGTGATGGCAACGCAGCCGCTCGTTCGCAAGGCGCTCTGGGATAACGGCACGATCCGAAGCGCCAAGGACCTGAAGGGCCGCAAGGTCGCCATCAACGCGCCGGGCGACATCACCGAATATTTCCTCACCCTCATGATGCAAAAATACGGCATGTCGATCAAAGACGTCGATACGACGTCGATGGAGTTCTCGCTGCAATTCGTCGCCTTCAAGACCGGCGCGATCGACGCCGGCTTCCTGCCCGAGCCGCTCGCCACGGCGGCCAAGAGCGCCGGCGAGGTGGCGCTGATGACGCCCGAGGATGGTATCGGCACCG
>DATLUE010000401.1:0-3652 GCA_035533255.1 Allostellaceae bacterium
ACCGAGATTACTCACCGCGCCTACCACAACGACTTAGTGATTCTCGGCCTCCAACGCGCGCCTGGTCATCGTCGACTGCGAGGCGCGACCACGATTCAAATCGCGAGCGCGGCAAATTGTCCGCTAATAATGATCAGCCGCCGCTAATTACAGGATCGGGGTCATCTGCTCTTCGATTCCGAGCAGCGCCTTGCCGTACACTTCCTGCGAAATTTCGGCGTTGAGCAGTCCGTGGCGGCTGGCCACTTCGAAATCGCGCCATACGCGCTGGAGCGCGTTGCTTTGGGCGAACGATCCGGCGCCTTGCAGATTCAGCATGATGCCCATCGCCTCCCGGCAGCATCGGACAGCGTGCGCGAGGTTCATCCGGACCTGGCATCGCCGCATAAAGTCGAGCGCTTCGCCGCGGCGCGCAGCCGAATCGATTTCGCCGGCCCAAAAGCGGGTATGCAGAAACGCGCTCTCGATGAGCATCGCCGCCTGTGCGATTTGAAGTTGAGTCGTCGGCGCGCGCCGACTGTCTGTGTAGAACGTGTAGGAAATCCTGCGACCGCGGTCCAGGCGCTCAAGCGTCAGGTCCAGCGCGGTTTGCGCCAAACCGAGTACGGGCGGAATCACCAGCAGGATAAGCGTTGCGGGCACGCTCAGCCGATAGATCGTTTCGTCGAAATGGCGCGAGGGTGGATCGTCGTGTAGCACCGACGACATTCGCATCGTCCGGTGCGACGGCACGCGCACCGCGTTCGCGATGAGTGTATCGCTGCCGGTCGCACGCATGCCGGCGACGTACCAGCTGTCCTCGATCGTTAAATCGCTCATCGGCACCAGCGCGCCGCCCTCGTCGACCATCCGGCCGCTTTCGTCAAGCACCGGAAAGCCGAGCATCGCCCACTTCGAATGATGGCACCCGGACGCATACGCCCATTTGCCGTTGAGGACTATCCCGTCCTCGGTCGAACGTACCTGCGCGCTGGGCTCGAGAATTGCGCATATCCGTGCGCGCGGATCATTTTTCCATACGTCGCGCTGAGCCTCGTCGGGGAGCATGCTGAGCAGCCAGTTGCCGCCGTTGATTATAAAGCCGTACCAGGCGCTCGAGCCGCATCCGCGTGACAAGGCGGCAACCACGTCGACAAAGGTGACAAGGTCGACTTCGAGGCCGCCCATCCGGCGCGGAGCCAGCAGGCGGAAGATGCCGGCGCGTTCGAGCGCTTCGATGGATTCGTCAGGCAGCCGGCGGTCGCGTTCGGCGCGGTCCGCGTTCGAGCGGAGCACCGGCACGATCGCATCGACCGCCGCCATCAGCTCCTCGCGCAGCGGCCGATCAGACCTTTTCCCATCTACTCGCGATACTTCGCTCATGGAGTCTCGTCCTCTTCCGGCAAGTTATCTCAGATCGGCGCTTTAGCGGGAACCGGCGCCGCTAACCGATGCCCTGGCGCTTTCAGTCGGCATCTCCTCGGCCACGCCCGCCCAGCTCTGCGAGCGAACGGTCACACCCAGCGCCTGAAGTTCGGCGACGAGATCGCGGCCGCGCGCCTCGCGCTTCACCTTGGTGCGGCTCATCACCCGACCTGCCCCGTGACACGAGGAGCCGAAAGTTTCGCGCATCGCCCCCTCGAGTCCGATGAGCACGAACGAATAACGCCCCATGTCGCCTGGGATCAGGACGGGTTGGCCTAGGGAGCGATACGCCTCGGGCAGCTCCGGATGGCCGGGGCCGACGGCGCGGGTCGCGCCCTTGCGATGCACACACAACCGGCGCTTGGTGCCGTCGATGACGTGCTCCTCGAATTTCGCGATGTTCTAGCAGACATCGTATATGAGCTTGAGACCCAGTTCGCTGCGGCTGATCCCGAGCGCTTCCATGAAGGCGTTCGTCGCTAGTCACATCATGACCTGGCGATTGCACCAGGCGAAATTCGTGCGGCAGGGAGCCGAGTGGGCACTGGGCCGTGATTACGCGATTCAGGAAGACCTCGATCACACGGAAGAGGGCGGCCGCTTGCCGATGGCTCAGCCCGAGAAGGTCAGCGAGCTCGCCTATCACCGTGGACGCAGGCAACTCGGCACCCTCGGATGGGGATCTCCCACAGATAATTATGAACCTTCACCAGTTCCATTATCTGCGACAGGCGCAAGGCTTGTGTCTAAGAATCGTTGCGGCTTCTCATAGGGGGCAAACGCGACGATGTCGCCAGCGGAGGCAGTGCTGGATAGAAACTTGTTTCCGTTGGATCCGGCGCAGGACCGCCCACCGCCTCTAACGACGAACAACTTATAGCTCGCGTTGACGCTTCTTAGATGGTTTGTAATTTGCTTACTACCTTCTCGCACCGCTCGCGGCTTTCAGTGGCGATGCGAACAGCGCTTGTCATGAGAAGCATGTTCGCTCGTCGAAGCTCTTTGCCACAGGAGGACTTAGGATGGCCATGTACGTGATGTTGACGAAGCTTTCGCCCGAGGCCTTGACCGCACCCGGAGCGGTCGAGGAGCTGAACAAAAAGGTCGAAGATCGCATTCGTACTGAATGCCCTGGCGTGAAATGGGTTGCCAACTACGCCGTGCTCGGCCGGTGCGACTACCTCGACCTCTTCGAAGCGCCGGATACGGACGCTGCGACAAAAGTTTCGCTTCTCGTCCGCTCCCTAGGGCACGCGACCACCGAAACCTGGTTGGCCACGCCATGGGATCGCTTCCTGGCGCTCGCGCGAGACCTGAGAAAGTAAGCCGGGACGGGAGGCACGATGACAAATCCCGCCGCTCACACCTACGACGGAAAGGACCACTCTGGTTCGTTCTTTGCTGCCTCGTTACAAGAAATCGAGCGAGAACCACGAGCCAAGGTAAGCTGTCATGCAACGCACGAAGCGACCGGTTCTGCGAAAGACGCCGCTTACGAATCTTTCGACGATCTTACCTGTATCTTTATCGCAAAGGGGGACTTTCGATGCTGATTCGTCATTGGATGACTGGGAACCCTACATTGATCGCACCTACCGACACATTGGCCGAAGCGCGACGGAGGATGGGAAAGGGCAATTTTCGCCGCTTGCCGGTGGTCGAAAATGGCCAGCTTGTCGGAATAATTACAGACCGGGATCTTCGACAGCACGTGGGCCAGCTTGAGCACACCCGGATAGCCGCGGTAATGGCCAAGCCCGTCATCACGGTAGCGCCGGACATGTTGTTGGACCAGGCCGCCAACTTGTTGGTCCAGCATAAGGTGGGTGGTCTGCCGGTAATGGAACGCGGAAGGCTTGTCGGCATTATTACCGCGATCGACATGCTACGCGCTTTCGGCCAGCTGCTGGGAACTGCTGAAGAAGGGGTTTCACGAATAGACTTGGCGTTTGGTGGCGATTCATTTGACCTGGTAACGATCGCCGAGTTGGTAGGACTCTCCAGTGGCGAAGTTCTTGGGATGGGAACTTACGAAGGCGAGGGAGGTCGCAAAGGTCAGATCGTGTACGTTCGCGTCCGTACAGAAAATGCCCGCCGGACTGCTGATATGTTGACCGATCACGGCTTTACGGTCGTCGCCATTCACCAGTAGGCTCCTAGCCCGATTGGCGAGTGCGGTGACGCGAGCATCTCCGGATCTAGCGGCCGTCTATAGCTTTCAGGCGATATCCGGAGCGCTCGATAAGGC
>DATLUE010000402.1:0-3000 GCA_035533255.1 Allostellaceae bacterium
TGGAGCGGGTGAAGGGAATCGAACCCTCGTCGTAAGCTTGGGAAGCTTCTGCTCTGCCATTGAGCTACACCCGCGACCCTTCACCACCTTAGCATCGGCGCCGAGCCGGTCGCTAGTTTGCCATTCGCGGACGCCTTCGCGTGGCGGTCGGCGCACGCTAATCTGCCCGATGCTTGGCCTCCCTCTTCTCGCGCTGCGCGACGCCGGCATCGGCTTCGGCGGGCGACCGACTTTTGCCGGCGTTTCGCTGGCGCTCGGCGCCGGCGAGCGCGTCTGCCTCGTCGGGCGCAACGGCAGCGGTAAATCGACTCTGCTGAAAGCCTTGGGCGGGCTGATCGAGCTCGATGCCGGCCTACGCTTTCGCCAGCCGGGCGCACGAATCGCCTACATGCCGCAAGCGCCGGTGTTCGATCCGGCGCTGACGATCGGCGATTTCGTGACAACGGGATTGCCGCCGGATACGCAAGAGTCCGGTCGCGACCACCTCGTCGCAGCGGTTTTGGACGACATCGGTCTCAGCGCCGACCGGCTGCTCGTCAACCTTTCGGGGGGCGAGAGCCGGCGCGTCTCGCTTGCGCAAGTGCTGGTCGGCCAACCCGACATCCTGCTGCTCGACGAGCCCACCAATCATCTCGACATTCCGGCGGTCGAATGGCTGGAGGAGCGGCTCGTCGCGCATGCCGCGGGCCTCTTGCTGATCAGCCACGACCGCGCATTCCTGAAGCGCTTGTCGCGCCGCACCTTGTGGCTCGATCGCGGATCGCTGCGCGAGCTCGACCAGGGCTACGCCGCGTTCGAGGAATGGTCGGAGACGATCCTCGCGGCGGAAGCAGCGGCCGAGGCCCGCGCCGACAAGCGAATCGCCGGCGAGACGGTGTGGCTGCGCCAAGGCATCTCGGCGCGGCGACGGCGCAACCAGGGGCGTTTGCGCCGTCTCCAAGCGATGCGCAGCGACCGCGCGCAGCGCGTCAACCAAGGCAATGCCAAGCTCGGCGCCGTGACCGCCGATCCGGGCGGGCGGCTGGTCGTCGAGCTCGAAGCGGTTGGAAAAGCGTTCCCGGGCGCCGCCGGCACCAAAGTGATCGCGCGCGATTTTTCGACGCGCATTTTGCGCGGCGACCGCGTCGGGCTCATCGGCCGCAACGGCGCGGGCAAATCGACGCTGCTCGGCATCCTCGCGGGCCTGGTCGCGCCCGATAGCGGGATCGCGCGGCACGGCACCAATCTGACGCTGGCGATTTTCGATCAGCTTCGGACATCGCTCGATCCGGATGAAACGCCCTGGACGACCCTGACCGGCGGCGGCGGCGACACGATCTCGGTCCAGCACCGACCGCGGCATGTCGCGTCCTATCTGAGGGATTTTCTGTTCGAGGACCGCCAATACCACGCCAAGGTCGCGTCCTTGTCGGGCGGCGAGCGCAATCGTCTGTTGCTCGCAAAGGTATTGGCGCAGCCGTCGAATTTGCTGATCCTCGACGAGCCGACCAACGATCTCGATATCGCGACGCTCGATCTGCTGGAGGAAGTGCTCGCCGATTACGATGGCACGCTGTTGCTGGTCAGCCACGATCGCGATTTTCTCGATCGCCTGGTCACCAGCATCATCGCGGTCGAGGGCGACGGCATCGTCCACGAATATGTCGGCGGCTACAGCGATTATCTGCGCCAGCGGCGCATGCTTGCCTTGGCGAAAGCCGCAAAGCCGGCCGAGCGGAAAGCCGCCGCTGAGCCGCCGCGCCCACGCATGCCGTCGCGCTTGTCGTGGAAAGAGCAGCGCGAGCTCGAATCCTTGCCCGGTCGGATCGCCGCGCTCGAGGCCGAGAAGACCGAGACCGAGCGCGCACTCGCCAATCCCGCGCTGATCGCGGGCGACCGCACGCGATTGGAGACCTGCATGATCCGTCACGGCGAATTGGCCGCCGAACTGGCAACAGCGGAAGAGAGATGGCTGGCGCTGGCTCAACGCGCCGAAGAGCTGGCACGCGGCGCCGCGCAAAATCGCTAGCGCGCGCGTCTCTGCGCCGGCGTGCGGTCAATCGGGCGACGCGAAGGATCCGTCCGGCTGCAAGGTAACGAGCGTGCCGCTGTCGACCGCGAACCAGGCGCCGTGCAGCGCCAGCTTGCCGGTGCCCGCGGCGGCCGCGATCCACGGAAAGGTCATCAGATTGGCGAGCGACAATTTGACGATCTCGTATTCGCAGCGCCGCTGCCGTTCCGCGCCGGCGGGGCAGGTGGATGCCGCGACCCGCGCCGGCTCGGCCAGCGACATCCAAGGAGCGATAAAATCGGCCGCATCCGGCGGCGCTCCATCGAGAAGTGCCTGCACGCCCCCGCATGCGCCATGCCCCAGCACCACAATATGCTCCACGCCGAGAACGCTGACCCCGAACTCCAAGGCGGCGGAGGTGCCGTGATAAGCCGCATCGGGCGCGTAGGGCGGTACCAGATTGGCCACATTGCGCACGGTCAACACCTCGCCCGGCGCGGTGTCGAAAATCATCGCCGGATCGACGCGGCTATCGATGCACGCGACGAGCAGCATGTTGGGGCGCTGCCCCTCGCGGGCCAGGGTCTCGAACAATCGGCGCTGCTCGGGCCACGCTTTGGCGCGGAAGCGCCGATAACCGGCCAACAGCTTCTGCATTCCGTCCATCTTGTTCAGCCCTGCCGCTCGCCGCGCTTTGGTCGCATGCCTTGATTTATAAGAATGTGGCCGCGATGCTGGCAAGTCGGAGCGGTTCATATCTCGGGGGAAGCGATGGCGTTGGTGCTGTATAATTATTGGAGCTCGGTATGCTCGCAGAAGGTGCGGCTCTGCCTCGCCGAAAAGCATCTCGCTTTCGAGAACCAGGACATCAACCTCTTCGAATTCGATCAATGGGACCCTGCCTACACCAAGCTCAATCCCAAAGGCGTGGTGCCGACGCTGGTCCATGACGGCCGCGCGATCATCGAATCGAACGTCATCATCGAATATCTCGAAGACGTTTATCCGGC
>DATLUE010000403.1:0-27999 GCA_035533255.1 Allostellaceae bacterium
AAAGCGGCTCGCTGCGCGCGCCCTTGGGCGCGGTCGCGGCGACGATCGCGCGACCGGCGGCGGCGAGGCGGTGGTATTCCGGATCACCCTGCCATGAAAACGCGATCGCCACACGCGAATCCGGATCGAGGTCGAGGCCGATGAGGCCGCGCCGGATCGCTTCCGCGAGGGTATCGGGAGAATCCTCGGCCGTACGCCCGACATGCACGACCGGAATGCCGTGTACCGGCAGGATCGACGCATCCGATAGGTAGATCGTCTTGCCGCTGACTTGGATGGTGAATTGCGAGGCGCCGATAACGGTCGCCCGAATCCGTTGCCCGGGATCGACCAGCGGCAGCCCGCTGCGCTCGCTGAGCGCGCGCGTCAGCGCGCGCGCCAGCGGCAGCGCGATGTCGCCATATTGCTCGGCCTCGGTGCCGAAGATGTACTCCGAAACGCCGCCCGAAAAGGTCAGCGCCGTCGGCACCGCAGCGCGCCGCAAGGGCTCGGTAAGCATCAGCTTCTTGCCAAGCGCGTCCAGCTCGGCGCCCAAGACGTAATCCGCCGCCACCGCCGCCAGCCGGCGCGCCAGCGCGTCGCGCGTCTCGGGATCGGCCAATTGATGCGGTGCCGTGCCGAGGCCCAGCTCCGCGGCGACAAGTCGCGCCGAATCATCGACCCGGGTCCATTTGCCCTCGGCATCGGTCGCGATCAGCCGGCCGCCCACCGCGAACGCCGCCGCGCTGAGAACCTTGCCGCGGTCGATCAAGGCAAGCTTGGTCGTTCCGCCGCCGATATCGACATGGAGAACGCATTGCTCGCGCTCGCGCGACAGGCGCACCGCGCCCGAGCCGTGGGCCGCAAGACGGCATTCGAGAATGTGGCCCGCGGTCGCGCAGACGAACTTCCCGGCCTCGTCGGCGAACAATTCGTCGATCGCGCGCGCATTGCGCCGCTTGATCGCCTCGCCGGTCAGGATGACCGCGCCGCTATCGATGTCGCCGCGCGCGAAGCCCGCGTCCTGGTAAGCCCGATCGATGAACCGCGCGAGGCTCTGCGCATCGATCGTTCCATCCGGGAGGAACGGCGTGAGCATGATCGGCGAGCGCCAAAGCACCTGGCGATCGACGACGGTGAAGCGACTGGAGAGACCTTGGCTTTGGCGCTGAAGCACGACCTTGGCGAACAGCAGATGCGAGGTCGAGCTGCCGATATCGATGCCCACCGTCTTGAGCTCGACATGCTCCTGGCTCCAGATGAAGGCGGCGAGGGCGGCGCGCTGCTCTTCCGTCGGCGGCTCGCCATGCTCGTGCAGAAATTCGGTATCGTGCATAAACGCTTCCCCGCCGGGCACTTCGGGCTTTGTTCTCATAATAGGCTCTCGGCGGCCAAACGAATAGCCCGCGCCGCGACGGTCTCCCCGCGCCGACAACCGATCCGGCGCGTGCCCGCCGGATTACGCGCTCGGGACTTGGCGGGAGAGAGCGATTTCGCGGTGCTGATGGGAGGAATCGAGGATGCCGAGGCAGACCTCGAGCGTCGCGCGGCCCCACCGGCCATCCGGGAAAACCGGCCGCCCCGCCGCCACGGCGTCGCGCAATTCGACGAGCTCCGCGGCACGGCCGTGCCCGCGCGCGACCGGCAGCTCCTCGCAGCCGGACTCGGTATAGAGATAGAGCCCATCGGGCGATTGGCGGATCGCGCCGCGCTCGCAGCTCGCCACCGTCAATCCGAAGAACGGCATGCGCCGGCCGCGCGCGTAGGCCTCGCCGGACGCGGTGCCGGCGGCGTATCGATATTTTTCGTCCGCTGGCATGGGACCGGTGCGGCGCGGCTGCGCCGGCTTCGAGCGCGGCTCCGGATGCTGCTGGCCGCCCTCGCCGATCCCCCAGGTGAGCTCGGTCGCATCGAAATACCCGTAGCCGTTGAAGCCGAGCGCGGCAGCCGCGCCGTCGGCGAACGCGATGAGCGCCGAGAAATTGCCCTCTGTCGCGAAATGCGGGTCATGGCGCCCGACCACGCCGCGCACGCTGGTCGCGAGGCCGCCGGCGAGATAGCGGACGATATCGACCATATGCGGACCCTGGCGGTAAACCAGCCCGCCGCCGAGCGTGGTATCGACCTCCGATGCCAGACGCGGACGCTGCAGCCAATCGTTGAAGTTCCAGGTGTCGATCTGGATGACCCGACCGATGCGCCCGCTCGCAATCACTTCGCGCATGGCGCGGATCGGCGCGTCGAAAATCTTCGAATGGCCCTGGAGAAGCCGCACGCCGCCGCGCTCGGCCGCTTCGATCATCGCGTCGCATTGCGCGAGCGAAACCGCCATCGGCTTTTCGCAAATGACATGCTTGCCATTCCGTGCCGCGGCAATCGCATGCTCGCAATGCACCGCGTTGGGGGTCGCGACCCAGATCGCGTCGAGCGCAGGCCAGCGACACATGACATCGACATCCTCGAAAACCGGCAGATCGTAGGCCTTCGAGAATGCGTCACGCGCCTCGCGGCGCAGATCGGACGCGGCGGCGAGCCTTACGCCCGGGAGATCGCGAAAGCAGGGAAGAATCTGCGCCGCGACCGAGCCGAGCCCTGCGACGCCAATGCGCAATTCCGATGCCACAAGCGCCTCCGTCGTTTAGCCGCTTCGAGATCGCGCGCCAGCCGCCCCCGAGCGCGCCTGAGAAAGATCGAGCGCGAGCGGATCCCGCAGCGGCGGGATATCCTTGAAGCGCGGCATGACCTCGCGCGCGAACAGCCGCATCGAGGCTTCGGAGATCGGGCGGGTTTCGCCGGGCCACTCGCCGAGGAACCGGACCAGCAAGTGATTGATGCCGAGATCGACCAGCTCCTGCACCTTGGCGGCGACCGTGTCCGGCGTGCCGGCGATGATGTTCGCCATATCGCCGCCGGCAGCGTAAGCGGCGGCATGCCCCTGGCCTGGCCGCCGCGCGACCGTCGGACCGAGGATGGCGCCATAGCGGTCGTTGTAGCTCTTGCGCATCGCGAGATGCTCGGCCTTCGCTTGCGCGGCGCGCTCTTGCGCCTCCGCATCCGTCTCGGCCACCACCACGGCCAGCCAGTCGCAGGTGCACCAGCGCAGGCATTCCTCGACCACCGCCTGCGGGTGATTTGAATCGGCGAGCGCCTGGCGATAGGCGCGAATCTGATCCTCCAGCGGTGACTCGGCGGCGAAGGTGCCGAGGAAGGCCGGCAAGCCCTTTTGCGCCGCCGTCACGACCGATGCGTCGCGGCTCGCCGTGCGGATCACGATCGGATGGCGCTTGTGATAGGGCGCCGGGCTCACGCGGCGCCGGATCGAGCCGCGATAGGTCGCGGTTTCGAAGACATATTCGGGATCGCCGGTCCGGAATGCCCAGAGGCGCTCCATCACTTCGAGCGAGTCTTCGGCCGCCCGCCCCGAGCGGTGATAGTCGACATCGAGGCCCAGCCCCGGCGGCTCGATGCCCGCGAAACCGCTGCCGAGACCGTAGAGCGCGTGCCCTTTAGTGAGCTGATCGAGCTGGTTCATGCTCTCGATCAGACGCACCGGGTGGTAGTAGGGGATCGAGAGCACGCCGAAGCCGAGATAGCGATCGCTCGGAATCTGCGGCGCGATATACGACGCGAACTGGATCGGATTGCTATGCCACGAGCCGCGGAAATGATGCTCGGTGAACCACGGATTGAAGCCGAGCTCGGCCGCCAGCAAGGTCTGCTCGACGGCGATGCCGAGAACACGCTCGTCCGCCTCGGGCGAGTCTTCGACCGCGACATACATCGTCAGCACCATCGTCGAGAAATCCATCGATCACATTCCTGAATTATCCGGCGGGCTTCGGCGGTCGTCGTTCTCCCTAGCAAGCGCGATGCCATGACGCAATTATGTGGACGCCTCCGGTCCGACTTGTCGGCAATCGATCCTCCGTTCATACTTCGAGCGAGCGCACGACAAGACAATTTTCCGGGAGCCGCGCGCAAGCGGCGCCCGGGCATCGTCGCACCGAGGATCGATCATGGATCTGCAACTCAAGGGCAAGCGCGCCATCGTCACTGGCGGCAGCCGGGGCATCGGCAAGGCGATCGCGCGGCAACTGGCCGAGGAAGGCGTCGATGTCGCGATCGCCGCGCGCGGCGAAGAGTTGCTCGACGCCACCGCGCAGGAGATCGCGGCCGCAACCGGCCGCCGCATCGTGCCAATCGTCGCCGATATGGGCGACGATGCCGCGGTCGAGGCCCTGGTCGCGACCGCGATCCGCGCGCTGGGCGGCGTCGACATTCTGGTCAACAACGCCGCGGCGCCCGGCGGCACGGTGCCGTCGGCAAAGATCGATCAAGTGACCGGCGAAAATCTGCTCTTCGACGTCAACATCAAGGTCGCGGGCTATCTTCGCGCCGCGCGCGCGGTCGCGCCGCATCTGGTCGAGAATGGGTGGGGCCGCATCATCAATATCGGCGGCGGCGCGGCGCGGCGTTCGGGCAATTATATCGCCTCGATCCGCAACGCAGCGGTCTCGTCGCTCACCAAGAACCTAGCGGATGAGCTGGGGGCGAAAGGCGTCAACGTGGTCGCGATCCATCCCGGCACGACCCGCGCCGGACAGACGATCGAGCCGGCGGCCGAGGCGCGGCTGACCGCTTCCGTCAGCATCGGACGGCTGATCGAGGCGGCCGAGATCGCCTTTCTCGTCGCGTTCCTCGCTTCGCCCAGAAGCGTCGCGATCAATGGCGAAACGATCGCCGCGGGCGGCGGCACGCTCGGTCCGATCCATTATTGAACGCGCACGGCACGCGCGGGGATAGCCATTTGTCGATACCATCAGGGTCGCTCGCGGCGTGACCGGTCTCATTGCCGAGGCGCGGTCCTGTCTCGAGACGGTGTTCGGCTTCCCGTCGTTCAAGCCGGGGCAGGAAGAGGTGGTCGCGGCGATTCTCGCTGGCGACGACGTCCTTGCGGTCATGCCGACCGGCAGCGGCAAATCGATGTGCTATCAGCTACCGGCTCTCCTGCGGCCAGGCATAACCGTCGTGGTCTCGCCGCTGATCTCGCTGATGCGCGATCAGGTCGGGCAATTGCGCGAAAACGGCATCGAGGCGGCGAGCCTCAACTCGAGCAATGATCCCGCCGAGAACCGCCGCATCCACGATCTGCTTAGGGCGGGAACGCTACGCCTGCTCTATGTGGCGCCCGAGCGGCTCCTGCGCCCCGACACCACGGCGATGCTGCGCGGCGCAGGCGTGGCGCTGCTCGCGATCGACGAGGCGCATTGCGTCTCGCAATGGGGACATGATTTCCGGCCCGAATATCTGGCGCTCGGCAAAGTCCGCGCGGAGCTCGGCGGCGTCCAGACCATCGCCCTGACCGCCACCGCCGACCTTCCGACCCGGTCGGACATCGGCAAGAAGCTGTTCGATGCGCCGCCGCGAACTTTCATCCGCTCGTTCGACCGGCCCAATCTTCGGTTGGCAATGTGCCCGAAGGCCAATGCGCGACGCCAGATCGTCGATTTCGTCGCCGCGCATCGCAACGAAAACGGCATCGTCTATTGCAGCTCGCGCCGCCGTGCCGAGGAGTTCGCCGCCATTCTGTCCGAAGCCGGACACAAGGCGCTGCCCTATCATGCGGGCATGGACGCAAAAACGCGGAACGAGAACCAGGATGTCTTTCTCCAGGACGACGGCATCGTGATCGTCGCGACGGTCGCTTTCGGCATGGGCATCGACAAGCCGGATGTCCGGTTTGTCGGCCATGCCGACCTGCCGCAAAACGTCGAAGCGTATTACCAGGAAATCGGCCGCGCCGGCCGCGACGGTTTGCCCGCCGACACGCTGACCCTATACGGTCTCGACGACATGCGCCTGCGCCGCGTCCAGATCGAGCAGAGCGCGACGCCCGAAGAGCGAAAACGCGTCGAGCGGCAGCGGTTCAACGCCCTGATCGCGCTGTGCGAGGCAACCCGCTGCCGGCGTCAGACGCTGCTGGCGTATTTCGACGAGGCGTCGCTGCCCTGCGGCAATTGCGACCTCTGTCTCGAGGGAGTCGACGTCTTTGACGGCACGATCGAGGCACAAAAGGCGATGTCGGCGATTTTGCGCACCGGCGAGCGGTTCGGCACCGAGCACCTGGTCGCGCTGTTGCTCGGCAACGCGACCGAGGCCATTCGGCGCTATGGCCACGAGGCGCTGCCGACCTTCGGCGTCGGCCGCGATCGCAGCATGAACGAGTGGCGATCGATCTTTCGGCAACTTTACGCGGCGGGGCTGATCTTTATGGACATAGGCGAGTTCGGCCGCTGGACCGTCACGGCTGCCGGGCGCCGCGTGCTGCGCGGCGGTGAGCGGCTCGACCTGCGCCGGGACGTGCTTGAGTCTTCCGGCACGGGACGGAATGGGAGAAAGCCGGCGAGCAGCGACCGGACGGGCGCGGCCGCGGAACAGGATTCCGGGTTGCTTGAGGCCCTCAAGGAGCTGCGGCGCATGATCGCCAAACAAATCCGGCAGCCCGCCTATGTCGTCTTCTCGGATCGAACGCTCGTGGAAATGGCGACCGCGCGGCCAACCGCACTGGACGAGCTGCACCATATCTATGGTGTCGGCAAGGTTAAGCTCGAAAAATACGGCAAGCCCTTCCTCGAGGTCATCGCAAGACATCCTCGAGCTGTCGGCTGACGCCCGAGGATGGTCGGCGATCGCCGGACAGAATGGCGCTGTCGCCGCGCGTGCCTCGCTTGACGACTATTTCCGCCTTTCCGCGTCTACCCGGGCCCGGCAATCGGTGGTATCTTTTGCCGAAGACTCGGGAATATCGAGCCTTCGTCAGGGTCGATTTCCCGCGCGCGAACCGATAAAAGGTCAAAATGGAAGATACCGCGTCCCAATCTGCGCAAGAAGGCGAATTGGCGGAACTTATCGTCGCAACGTTGAATTTGGAGATTACCCCTTCGCGCATCGATCCCCTGACACCGCTCTATGGCGAAGGGCTGGGACTCGATTCGATCGACATTCTGGAGGTCGCCTTGGCCGTCTCGAAGGCATTCGGCGTCAAATTGCGCGCGGACGACAAGAATAACGTCGGCATCTTTGCCTCCCTCCGCAGCTTGAGCGACTACATCCGGCAGCATCGGCCAGCCTGAATGAGCCGCCGTGTCATGTCGGCATGCAGGATCGTCGGGATCGCCCTCATCGTGGCCGCGCCTTTGGCGATCCATGCCGCGATCGCGACCTCCACCTGGACTCAACTGATCGTCGTGATACCGGTCGCTCAGTTGCTGATCCTCGGCACCATTGCCGCCTTCCGCGATCCCGCCCGGATCAAATGGCTCGGTCCCCTTGCGGCCATATTGGCGCTTGCCATCGTTTGGGCCGAGCGGTCGGGGCTGAGCCTGACCGCCATGCCGGGCCTGCCGCATGCGATGGCTTATTCGGCGTTGCTGCTGGGCTTCGGCTACACCTTGTTGCCGGGTCAAGAAGCGATCCTCACGCGGGCCGTCGCCGCCGTTCGCGGTCCGCTGCCGGCTGAAATGATCGTCCATACCCGCCGCGTCACCCTCGCCTGGTGCTGCTTCTTCGCAGCGCAACTCATCGGCTCGGTCGTGCTGTATTTTTTCGCGCCGCTTGAGGTCTGGTCGTTCTTCATCAACGTGCTGAACCTGCCGCTCGTAGTGCTGATGTTCGTCGCCGAAGGCCTCTATCGCTTTTTTCGATTTCGCGACTTTCCGATGGACAGGTTCTCCGACATACTCCGGGTGGTCGCGAAAACCACGGAAAAGAGAACCCAGCAAGCGGATGCCGTCTGAGCGTTCTTGCCGTTTTGGCTTCCCGTCGCCGCCATGACGATCGCCTACAAGCTGACCCGCCATGAGCGGCTCGACGCCGTTCTTGCCATCGGCCAATCGGGGCCGGTGACGGTCGAGCATTTCCTGCGCGATGCCGCCGCTCTGTCCCCGCTGTTGCCGCCGCGGCGATATGTCGTCAATCTGTGCAGCGACCGCTATCGCTTCACCGTCGCGCTCGCCGCCGCGCTGATGCGCGATCAACTCACTCTCATGCCGCCCAGCGACATGGCCGGCGTGCTCGATGGCCTCGCCGCCGAATTCGACGGCCTCTATTCCATCCACGACGGCGCCGCGCCGACCGCGGCGATGCCGGCGCTGTCCTATCCGGACGCTCTTCCCGCGGGACCGTCGCCCGCGGCTATGCCGTCCTTTCCCGGCGAGCGCCCGGCGGTCGTCCTTTTCACCTCGGGCTCGACCGGCCGGCCGACGCCGCATCTGAAAACCTGGGGATCGCTGGTGCGGAGCTCTCTTGCCGCCGGCGCCGCGCTCGGTGTCGCGCGCATCCCCGCGGCCGCAATTATCGGCACGGTTCCGCAACAGCACAGTTACGGGCTCGAATCGACCGTGATGCTGGCGCTGCAGCACGGCCTCGTCCTTCATCACGGGCGCCCCTTCTATCCCGCCGATGTCGCCGCTTGCATCGACGCGACCCCGGCGCCGCGCATCCTCGTCACCACGCCGATCCATCTGCGCGCGATGCTGGCCGCTTCCGGACTGTCGCCGGCGCTTGCGCTGATCGTGAGCGCGACCGCGCCGCTGACGCCGCAATTGGCGAGCGAAGCCGAGTTGCGCTTCGGTGCGCCCTTGCGCGAGATTTACGGCTCCTCGGAATCCGGCCAGTTGGCGGTCCGGCGGACCGCCGAAAGCGACGAATGGCGCTGTCTCGACGGCGTCGCGTTGCACCAGGACGCCGCGGGGAGCTGGGCTTCGGGCGCCTCCGTCGAAGGCCGTGTCTTGCTCAACGACATCATCGAGCTCCAGGATGCCACGCGATTTCGTCTTCACGGCCGGGCCGCCGATCTCGTCAACATCGCGGGCAAGCGCACCTCGCTTGCCCATCTTAACTACCACCTCAATTCGATCCCCGGCGTCCGCGACGGCGTCTTCATCATGCCGGAAGAGAGCGCGACGGCAACGACGCGGCTGATCGCGTTGGTGGTCGCGCCGAAGCTGACCGCCGAGGCAATTCTTGCGGCGTTGCGTCTGCGCATCGATCCGGCTTTTTTGCCGCGCCCGCTGCGCCTGGTCGACCAATTGCCGCGCAATACCATCGGCAAGCTGCCGCGCGAGGCGGTCGCGCAACTGGCAGGGCACGACGGCAGGAGCGCGCGTTGACGCCGGAATCCGTCGATCTGCGGTTTGCCGAGGATCATCCGACGGCGGCAGGCCATTTCCCCGGCAACCCCATCATGCCCGGCGCTGTGCTGCTCGATACCGTTCTCCTCGCGATCGCGGGCGACGCCGCCGCGCCATCCTGCACGGTCAGGACGGTCAAGTTTCTGCGCCCGATCCGGCCGGGCGATCGGGTGCGGATCGAATGGGAACGAAAAGGCGACGAAACGCATTTTCGCTGCGTGCTGCCCGAGACCAGTGACATCGCGATGACGGGGATCATCAGGCTCGGCGATATGCCGGGATGACGCGGCGTGAAACCGACGGCGTGATCTGGGCCACCCGCGGCGAGCGCGGCGCGATGGCCGCCATCCGCCTGATCGTTTGGATCGCGCTCCGTCTCGGCCGTTCCGCGACCCGCCTCCTGCTCTATCCGATCTGCCTCTATTTTCTGGCGTTCTCCAGGGCGTCGCGGCGCGCATCGGGCGATTATCTTCGCCGCGCGCTCGGCCGCGAGCCGCGACTGGCCGAGCGCTTCCGCCACTATCACGGCTTTGCCGCATGCGTGCTCGATCGCGTCTACCTGCTCAACAATCAGCTCGCGCTGTTCGAGGTCCACGCCGAGAACGACGATATTCCCAAAGCCGAGATCGCGCGCAATGAAGGATGTTTTCTCTTTGGCGCGCATATCGGCAGCTTCGAGATTTTGCGCGCGCTCGGCCACCAGCAGCCGGGGCTCAAGCTTAGCCTCCTCATGTATGAAGAGAATGCGCGCAAGATCAATTCGGTCCTCGATGCGATCAACCCCGATCTCGCCCTCGAAGTGATCGCGCTCGGCCAACCGGGCGCGATGCTCGCGGTCGAGCAGCGGCTCGATCAGGGCCATATAATCGGCATCCTTGCGGATCGCGGCCTCTCGCTCGACGACGAAGAGCATATCAGCGTCGATTTCCTGGGCCGGCCGGCGCGCTTTCCGCTCGGGCCGTTTCGCCTGGCGTCCATCCTCCAGCGGCGCGTCATCCTGATGGCCGGGCTCTATCGGGGCGGGCGTCGTTACGATGTCTATTTCGAGCGGCTCGCCGATTTCACCGGCCTGCCGCGCGAGACGCGTCCCGACGCCATCGCCCAGGCGGTTCGCGACTACGTCGCGCGTCTCGAGCATTTCTGCCGGATCGCCCCTTACAACTGGTTCAATTTCTACGATTTTTGGCATTGATCATGCGGCGGCGCGTATCCCTCGTTATCGCTTTGATCGCCGGCTTGGGCCTCCATGCGCCGCCCAGCCTTGCTCAGAGCGCACCGGCATTCGGCCTCACGCAACTCATGGCGCGCTTCGGCGCCGTCAAATCGGCGACTGCGCAATTCACCGAGCGCAAATATTTGCGCATGCTCAAATCGCCGCTGAGCGACAGCGGCGTCCTCATTTATGCGGCACCCGACAAGCTGGAGAAAAACACGCTGCGCCCCCAGCCCGAGACTCTCACGATCGACGGCGACACGCTCGCGATCGAGCGCGAGGGCCAGACACAAACCCTGAGCCTTAGCGCCTATCCGCAGATCGGCGGCTTCATCGAGGGCATTCGCGCGACGCTCGCCGGCGATCTCGCGACGCTGCAGCGAATCTACTACATGCAATTCGCGGGCAGCATCGACGCCTGGCAACTGATCCTGCAGCCGCGCGACGCGAAGATGCGGGAAATCGTTCGGGCGATCTATATCTCCGGCGACGACGTTCACATCACCCGTATCCAGACCGTGGAGGGGGATGGCGATCGCACCGATATGACGATCACCCCGGGCAGCCCGTGACGGTCGGGTCGCGGCTCGCGCTGATCGTCTGGGGCTGCGGGATGGTTCTGTGCGGCCTCGTGATCGCCGATACGCGCTTCAGCGCGGACATGTCGGCTTTCCTGCCGCGCTCGCCTTCGCCGACGCAGCAAATCCTGGTCGATCAGTTGCAGACCGGCGTCGCGTCCCGGCTCGTTCTTATCGCCGTCGACGGCGCGCCCGCCGCGACGCTCGCCGCGGTGAGCAAGACGCTTGCCGCGCAGTTGCGCCGGGACGACGCCGATTTCATCGCCATCAACAACGGCGATCAAGCCGCATCCGGCGCGGCTCCGGAACGCGATTTGCTCTGGCGCTATCGCTACGTCTTGAGCCCGAATGTGACGCCGGCACACTTTACCGCCGACGGCCTTCACCAGGCGCTGGAGAACGATCTCGGCCTTCTGGGCTCGGATATGAGCAGCCTGGTAAAGCAAAGCCTTCCCGGCGATCCGACCGGCGAGATCCTGACCCTGCTCGGCCAACTGGCCCAGCAAAAGCAGCCGGCCAGCCGCGACGGCGTTTGGTTTTCGCCCGACGGCAAGCGCGCGCTGCTGGTTGCGCAAACGCGGCAGCCCGGCTTCGACATTGCGAGCGAGGAACGGGCGCTGGCGATGCTCGATACCGCGTTCGCCGCCGCGCAGAAATCGGTCGCCGACGCCGACGCCACCCGGCTTCGCTTCTCGGGACCGGGCGTGTTCGCGGTTCACACCAAGACCGAAATGAAAGCAGACATTTCGCGCCTCTCGCTGATCGCGACGCTGCTGGTTTCGGCGATCCTGCTGTTCACCTACCGCTCGCCGCGCGTCCTTTTGCTGGCGCTCGTGCCGGTCGCGAGCGGCGCCCTAGCCGGCATCGCGGCCGTCAGTCTGGGCTTCGGTTTCGTCCACGGCATTACCCTCGGCTTCGGCGTGACCCTGATCGGGGAAGCGGTCGACTACGCGATCTACCTCTTTACGCAGACCGCCCCCGGCACCTCGCCCGATGCGACCTTGCCGCGCATCTGGCCGATGCTGCAATTGGGCGTCCTGGTCTCGATCTGCGGCTTCAGCGCGATGCTGTTCTCGAGCTTCACGGGTTTCGCGCAGCTCGGTCTGTTCTCGATCACCGGCCTGGTCGTCGCGGTCGCCGTCACGCGCTGGGTTCTGCCCGCGTTGCTCGGGCGCAATTTCGCCACCGCGCGCTCGGCAGCCTTTGCCCCGGCGCTGATGGCGGTGGTCGCGCATGCTCGGATGCTGCGCCTGCCGATGGCGCTCGCGCTGATCGGCGCGGTCGCGGTTCTGGCGCTTCATCGCGGCGGCTTCTGGGAAGACGATCTCACCGCGCTCAGCCCGATCCCGGCCTCGGACCAGAAGCTGGACCAGACTTTGCGTGCCGACATCGGCGCACCCGATGTCCGCTATATCATTGTCGCCTCGGCGCCCGACGAGCAGCAAGCCCTGACGGCGAGCGAGCGGCTCTCAACCGTCTTGAATGGCCTCGAAGGCCGAGGCGTCCTCGCCGGCTATGACGCGCCAACCCGATACCTGCCCAGCGCTGCGACCCAGCAGGCGCGACTGGACGCCCTGCCACCCCCCGGCGAGCTGCGTGCGCGGCTCGGCCGCGCGCTGCAAAACCTGCCGTTCCAACCCGATTTGTTCGCGCCCTTCCTCGCCGATGTCGCGGCGGCGAAAGCCCAGCCGCTGTTGGACCGCGCAGCGTTGCACGGAACGGGGCTGGCGCTGAAACTCGATTCCCTTCTCGTCGAGCAGCGCGGCGCATGGACCGCTCTCTTGTCGTTGCGCGGCGTGACCGATGCCGCGCGCGTCGCCGCCGCTATTGCCAAGGCCGGAATTACGGGTGCGACCTTCGTCGATCTCAAGGCGGAATCGAACCGGCTGCTCGAAGTCTATCGGCATGAGGCGCTGATGCTGACGCTGATCGGCAGCCTCGTCATCGTGGCGCTGCTCGTCGTAAGCCTGCGCTCGCCGCGGCGGGTGGCGCTGGTCGTGGCGCCCCTTGCGGGCGCGGTAATCCTGACGACCGCGATCCTGACCCTTGGCGACCACAAGCTCTCGATTTTCAATCTGATCGGCCTGCTGCTGACCGAGGCGGTCGGATCGAACTACTGCATCTTTTTCGAGCGGCAGGATTGGAGCGATGCCAACGCCGAGCGGATGGTCGCGTCGCTCGTGCTCGCCAATAGCTGCACCATCATCGGCTTTGGCATTCTTTCATTCGCGCGCCTTCCGGTGCTCCACGGTATCGGAATGACAGTGGCGATCGGCGCATTTCTGAGCCTTGTCCTCTCGGCGATCGTGACCAGCCGCGGGGTTGCCCGGCGATGAATCTCGGCTTCCATCGGCCGTCGCGCCTCGGGGTTCGCCGAGACCGAAGTTGGGCGAATTTATGGCGTCGCCGGCGCGATACGCGACCGCTTTTCGCACCGCAAGCTTCGCTTGCGATTGTAACGTCCGCCGCGGTCGATATTGTAGGGTCAGGACAAAATTGGGGGCGGTTTTCAATGCGTCGGCGTCGTATCGCGTGTGCCGTGGCGATCGTGATCTGGCTCGCAGGCTGCACCGCGCCCTTCGATATCGCGGCGCCGCCCGATGACGCGGCGGCTTACGCGCAGCTTTATCCCTTTTACGGCGAGCTTTGCGCGGTATCGCAGATCAAGAAGAAGCCCGGCTTTGGCGTCGACACCAGCGGCGGCCCCGGCGGGCATGCGGTCTTCTACCTGAATGGCGCCTGCCGCGATCGCAGTGCCGGCTACCCGACGATCGAGATCTGCGCGCCGGGGACGCCGGCGGCCGAACAGGGCGTGGGGCTGAGCGTCAATGCTCATTTCCAGAATGCCAATTGGGTCGCCACCGGCGGGCGTGATTTTTTCTTTCAGGGCGATCTGACGCCAGGCGAGCGGCTGACGCGCGCGGCCTATGCCCGAACCCAGGCGACCGCCGAGGCCAAAGGCATCTATGACGGCATCGTCTTCCATCCCGAGGTTTTCGACGACATGCCGGCCGGCATGAATCGCCATGATTTCATGTATGAAGTCTCGGTCGCCACCGATTACGCGATCGCCTTCGGCCGCGACCGGTACTGCGCCCGCGTGCCGGTCACCCGCGCCCAGATGGTCAAGATGGTCGACTACCTCAACGGCATCAATGCGCTTTATCGCGACGGCAAGAAGAAATTCGTGTGGAATGTCGTGCAAAACAATTGCTCGCATCTGGCGCATAATGCGCTGGCCGCCGCCGGCATTTGGGACGAGTGGCCGACGGATCGCTTCATCGCGATCGCCGCCTTCGACTTTCCGGTTCCGAAGAACGAGTTCGTCAATCTCATGCGACGAACCAACGATATGGATATTACCGACCTGCATGCCCTCTATCGCGATCGCGCGGCGCGGCGATCGCTCCTCGAGAACGGCCGCCTGCCGACCGAGCCGGGCGGCCTTGCCGAGGCCCAGCGCATGTGGCTGGCCAACGACGTCTACGATAGCGACGTCAATCTGATCTTCTACGACGACCCGATCTTCGGCCCCTACAAGCCGCATTTTCATGAGATTTTCTCCGAGCCACGCTACACCGATCTGCGCGCCAATCTGAATTATTTTGCCGCGCTCTATCGGAAAATCGAGATCGCCAAGGAGCGCGATCCGCAAGCCGCGGGGTTCCCTGACGCGGCGTCGCGCGGCGGCTTTGCCGCCTTTGCCGCGCGCTACTACGACTACATCGACCGCGAAACCGCAGCGGTCGATTCCGAGCTCGCCGCGCTCGACGAGCCTCCCGCGATCGCGCGAGGCGTCCGGTGATTCCTCCGAGACGACATCGAAGCATGGGCCATGCAACCGCTGCTGCTTAGCCATTTCGCGATCGTCAGCAGTCTTGGCGCCGGGCTCGAGGCGACGCTCGCCGCGCTGCAAGCCGGACGGAGCGGGCTGCGGCCGCACAGCTACCCTGGCGAGTTCGATACCTGGATCGGCAAGGTCGACGCGCTGGATACGTTCCGCTTGGACGAAGGTCTGGCGCCGTTCGAATGCCGCAACAATCGCCTGGCCGCGATGGCGATGGCGCAGGACGGGTTCGCCGAGGCGGTCGCGGCGTTGCGCGAGAAATACGGTCCCCACCGGATCGGCCTCGTTCTCGGCACCAGCACGGCGGGCATCGAGCAGACCGAACGTGCCTATCGTCGGCGCGATCCCGAAACCGGAAGACTTCCGTCCGACTTCCGCTATGCGGAAACTCACAATACCTTTTCCGTCGGCAAGTTTGTCGCGCGCGCCCTCGATCTGACCGGGCCGGCGATCGTGGTTTCGGCCGCCTGTGCCACGACCGCCAAGGCTTTCGGCAACGCCGCGCGCATGATCGCAGCCGGGTTTTGCGACGCGGCGATCGTCGGCGGTGCCGATACGCTGTGCTCGACGACGATCTACGGATTTCGTTCTTTGGGGCTCATATCGCGGGAGCCATGCCGTCCGTTCGATCGGGGCCGCGACGGCATCTCGATCGGCGAAGCATCCGGATTTGCGATCGTCGAAAAAGCGGCTGGCGGCCGCTTGCCGCCGAACGCGGTCCTGTTGCGTGGAATAGGCGAGAGCAGCGACGCCTATCACATGTCGACGCCTCATCCCGACGGCGCGGGCGCGCGCCTTGCGATGGAGCGCGCGCTCGCCGCGGCCGGAATGGCGCCCGACGACATCGATTACGTCAACATCCACGGCACCGCAACGCCGGTCGGCGACGCGGCGGAAGACCGCGCCCTGGTCGAGCTGTTCGGCCGGGAGACGCCATGCAGCTCGACCAAAGGCTATACCGGGCACACGCTGGGCGCCGCTGGCATCGTCGAGACCATCATCGCGGCGCTTGCCATTCAAAATAGCTTCATGCCCGGCAGCGCGAACACGCAAGATGTCGATCCCGCGCTGCGCAGCCGCTACCTCACCGCCGGCCAGCATGCGCCGGTCCGGCGGGCGATGAGCAACTCGTTCGGCTTCGGCGGCAGCAATTGCAGCCTCGTCCTGGAGCGCGCATCGTGATCCGCGTCTATGTGGAAGGAATCGGCGTCCGGGGCGAGGGGCTCGACGGCTGGCCGGCAGCGGCCGCCGTGCTCGCGGGCCGGCGCGATTATCTGCCGGCTCCGGTCGCTCTTCCGGTCAACACGCTGCTGCCCGCCAACGAGCGGCGGCGCATGGTCACGACCGTCAAGCTCGCACTCGCGGTCGGCACCGAAGCGTTCGCCAATGCGAAACGCGACCCTGGCGGGACGGCGACCGTTTTCACCTCATCCGGCGGCGATGGCGATACGATTCATAACATCCTCGATGCGCTCGCGTGCGAGCAGATCGAGGTTTCGCCGATGCGCTTTCATAATTCGGTGCACAACGCGCCGTCCGGCTATTGGAGCATTGCCACAAAGGCGGTCGAGCCGACCACCAGCCTTTGCGTTCACGATGCCAGCTTTTCCGCCGGACTGCTCGAGGCCGCCGCGCAAGCGACCGTCGATCACCGGGCGGTCGGCCTGATCGCCTATGACCTTCCCTATCCCGCGCCGCTCAACGCGGTCCGGCCGATCGGCTCGACGTTCGCGGTCGGGCTGATCATCACGCCCGCTCCGTCCGAGGCCAGCTTCGCCAGCCTCGCGGTCGCGCTGACGCAAGGCAACGAGCCCCCAACGGCGATGGCCGAGCCGCGGCTCGAGGCGATCCGCCTCGGGAATCCCGCGGCACGCAGCTTGCCGCTGCTCGCCGCGCTGGCACGCGATATCGAGGCGAAAGTGATTCTCGAATATCTCGGCAACGATACGGTGACGGTGTCGACCACGCCGCTGCCTCTAGCGCTTGCCGCGCAATGATCGACCGCGAGGCGATTTCTCGATTGATCCCGCATGCCGGCGCGATGTGCCTGCTCGACGAGGTGATGTCATGGGATAACGAGACAATTCGCTGCCGATCGATACAGCATCGCGCCGCAAGCAATCCGCTGCGCCGCGCCGGGCGCCTCGGCGCGCTCAGCGGGATCGAATTCGCCGCCCAGGCAATGGCGGCCCACGGCCGGCTTGCCGGGGCCATCGGCGAGCGGCCGCGCATGGGATTCATCGCCAGCCTGCGCGACATCGTCTGCCGCTGCGAACGGCTCGATCAGTTCGACGACGACCTGATCGTCAAAGCAACGCGCCTCATGGGCGACGACGCGCGCGTCGTTTACGCCTTTACCGTCGATTGCGGCGCGCGCGAAATTCTGAGCGGCCGCGCGACCGTCATTTTGCAGGCAGAGATGCCGCCGTGAAGCGCGCTTTGGTCACGGGAGGCAGCGGCACGCTCGGCGCGGCGATCGCAACCAAGCTCGCAGCCGACGGGCATCACGTGTACGTGCACGCCAATCGCGGCCTCGCGCGGGCCGAGGAAATCGTCGCACGGATCGGCAGCGGCGGCGGTTCCGCGAGCGCCGTGAGCTTCGACGTCACCGCCGCCGCCGCGACCGAGGCGGCGCTGACGGCGCTGCTGGCGAACGGCGCCATTCAGATCGTCGTCAACAATGCCGGCATCCATGACGACGCCGTCATGCCCGGCATGCGCCGCGAGCAATGGACCAACGTCATCGATGTTTCGCTCAACGGCTTCTTCAACGTCACGCAGCCCTTGCTGCTGCCGATGATCGCCACGCGGTGGGGACGCATCGTCAATATTTCATCGGTCGCGGCGATCGTCGGGAACCGGGGACAGACGAATTACGCAGCGGCCAAGGCCGGCCTGCACGGCGCCGCCCGGTCGCTTTCCTTGGAGCTTGCGAGCCGCGGCATCACCGTCAACACCGTGGCGCCCGGCATCATCGCCTCGCCGATGAGCGACCGCATTTTCGGCAAGGAAGCGATCGATCGCCTGGTACCGATGAAACGCGCCGGAACCCCCGAGGAAGTCGCGGCCCTGGTCGGGTTCCTTGCCTCGGACGATGCCGGATATATTTCGGGTCAGCTCATCTCCATCAATGGCGGGATGATCTAGCGCGGCGGGCAATCAGTTGCGGCAAGCGCAGAAAAAAGCCGGCCAGGAGCCGGCCATGCATCCCGGCGAGCAGAACATTGTCGCGCAGGTAATGGAAATGCGAGACGCCGCCTTCGTCGGGCCGGAAATAGCGGATCGCCACCGGCAGATTGACCGGCGATAGCCCGCGCCAGCACAGCCGCACCGCCGCTTCGACGTCGAAATCGAAGCGCCGCATCCAGCGGCTGCTTTCCATGACGGTGCGCAGCTCGGCGATCGGATATACCCGAAAGCCGCATAAAGAATCGCCGATGCCGAGCCACAACGTCTCGAGATTGGCGAGCCCGTTGGATACGCGTCGTCCCTCCACCCGCAGACGCGGCGCGCTGGCGTCGAAAACCGGCAGGCCGAGGATCAGCGATTGCGGCTCCTGCTGCGACGCGGCCATGAACGCCGGGATCGTCGCCGCAGAGTGCTGTCCGTCGGCATCCATCGTCAGCGCGTGGGTGAAGCCGCTGGCCTGTGCCGCGCGCAAGCCGGCAAGAATGGCCGCGCCCTTGCCGCCATTGCGGCGCTGGATCAGAACCCGCAAGCCGGGATCGCCGGCGCCGCGACGCGCGAGCTCGGTGCCGGTGCCGTCCGTGCTGCCGTCGATCACCACCCAAACCGGGCTCCACCGAGCGCGCGCCTGCGCTACCGTCTCGAACAGCTTCGCGCCGGTGTTGTAACTCGGAATGATGACGAGATGGGTCGACATGTCGTGCCGTGCGGCTGAAGGCACGGTCAGGATTGGCTGCGGTAAAGCTCGCGGCAATAGGATCGGTGCAGCGCCGCGACGAAATCGTGGCGATCGCCCGCGACCTCGATGACCGGGCCCAGCCGGACCCGGTAAGCGAGCGGAAAATCCGGCATGCGCAACCACGGCCAGCCCTTGGCGAGGAAGCGCGAATTGCTGTCGATGAAGATCGTCTGAACCGGCACCCCGGCTTGCTGGGCGATGAGCGCGAAACCGCCTTTGAACGGATCGACGCCAGCGCCGCTGCTGCGGGTACCTTCGGGAAAGATCAGCAATTGCCGGCCCGCGCGCAACTGCCGAACGCCTTCGCGAACGAGATGGACCGGCGCATCGTTGCGGATATAGCCGGCAAGGTGCGCGCTTGCGCCGAAGAACGGATTATTCAAAAGCCTGGCTTTTGCCGTGCAGACGACGCGCGGCAGCCGCGAGACGATCAGCAAGACATCGAGCTGGGTCGGATGATTGGGCGCGATGACGAGAGGCCCCCGGTCGCGCAAGGAATCGAGGGCGGCGAGATCGCAACGGACGATGCCGCTCGCGCGCATCAGCGCGACGAAATAGCGAAACCCGGCCATGATCAGGAATTGCCCGGCCGACTGCCCGGGACGCCGCGGCAACGCCGGGAGAAGAAGCAGCGCGACCAAGCCCCAAACCAGGCAGCTCGCCGCGAAAATCGCGAGCAGGCCGTAGAATGCGAGCGGCCGATAGACGTCCCTCAGCAATCGCCGGCGGGCGCGGACCCAGCGCGATCCGGTCGCGAACGCGGCCCCGCGCGCGGCGATTTCGGGCGTCATCCCGCTTGAAGATTGCGCCGTTGCTGGCGCCACGCCGCGAAGGTTCGGCGCGGCGTCAGCGCGCTCGAGATGTAATAGATCGTCTTGAAAACAACCAGCCGCGCGCGAACCGTGGAGCGGCGGAACACGTCTCCGGCGAGCAGCGACAGCAGCGCCGCCTCGATTCCGAGAATATCGTGCGGCGACATCAGCATGTTGCGGAACGCCGGCCGCGTCGCGCGGTAGATATACCATGAGAATGCGTCGACCCCGCGACGCATTTGCGCGTCGAACCGGCGCAAGGCACGGCGCGCGCGCAGCGGCCGGTCGAGACAGGCTTCGACCGCGTCGGCACCGAGGAAGCCGCTGTTCATGGCGAGAAAAACGCCCGCCGAAAAAACCGGATCGATGAACGCGAAGGCATCGCCGAGCAGGATGAAGCTTTCGCCCGCCGTGCGGTCGGCGCGGTAGGAATAATTTCCCGTGCCCATCACCGGCGCCGCCAGTTGGGCGTCGCTCAATCGATCGGCGATCGCCGGACAGCGCGCGATCGTATCCATAAAGAAGCTATCGAAATCCGCTTTGCGCGATTTGATGTATTCCGGCCGGCAGACCGCGCCGACGCTGGTGCTGCCATCGACCAGCGGGATAAACCAGAACCAGCCCTTGTCGAACCAGAAGATCGAGATGTTACCCTCGGCCTTTCCCGGCAGGCGGCGCGCGCCCGTGAAATGGCCGAACATCGCGGCGCTATTGTGGCGCCGGTTGCGGCGTTTCATGTCGAGCCGGCTGGCCAGGAACGTGTCGCGGCCGGTCGCATCGACAACAAACCGCGCGCGCCATTGCCGGGTTTTGCCGTCCTCGGTTTGCGCGCGAACCACCGCGCCGCCGCCAGGCTGAAAATCCACGGCCTCGACGCGGCAGCCCTCGATCGTCGTGGCACCCTTCGCGCCCGCATGCTTGAACAATATCTCGTCGAGTTGAGAACGGCGGACCTGATACGCGTAGGGATAGCGCTTGTCGAACGCCTTGGCGAAATTGAAAGTGATCGACTTGTCATGATGAGGCGAAACGAACTCGGCACCGAATTTGATCATGCCGATCCGCTCGACCTCCTCGCGGAGTCCCATCTGCTCGAACAGCACGAGGTTCATCGGCAGGAGCGACTCGCCGATGTGGAAGCGCGGATGATGCTCCTTCTCGACGAGCACGACATCTCGGCCGCGTTCGGCCAGAAGAGAAGCGACGGTCGCGCCGGCCGGACCGCCTCCGATCACGAGAACGTCGCAGCTTGCTTCGTCAGCGGTTGCTGTCATCGATACGTCCGTACCGCGACGACCGAGCATGCCCATCGTCAATCAAGCTTTCGCTCGCCTTCGCGCAGTGGCTTGACAGTTTAGCAATTCGATCCCGCGATATCCACCGCTCCGAGGCCGCGATTTCCGCCTGGTCGACGACATACGCGCCACCGCTGATTTCGGCGCCCGCCGCTCTGGGAGCGAGTGACAGCCGAAGCCGGACGCACCCGCCTGCCGACGCCGGTTCCGCCATCAGTGAGAGGCGGTGCCGGGCGCTGGCGGCGGCGGCGGCGTTGCGGGCCGTCCGCTCAGTTTATCGGAGGCGGCGGATGCGCCCGCTTTGACGGCCTCCCAGGCCTGGATCGCGCCTTGCTTGATACCCTCGCCAATTCCCTGCGCGCCTTCGCCGATATGCTGGCCGGCGGATTTGAACTGATCGCCGGCGTCCGGTTGGCCCGCCCCCTGATTAGACTGGGCGATCGCCGGCAACGATCCGACAATCACCGCAAGACCCGCCACCGCGGCGCAAACCAGCTTCTTCATGATCGCTCCTCATCTCCGAGCTTGTTGCTCATCCACAGAAAACATCCGGAACAATCCCCTCGTCTCAGGCGACGTTGACACAGCCGAATATCGCCGGCCAGATCTATAATGAGCCTGTACCTTAACGAGAATACCGAGGACTCCGTTGCTTGGCAGATGCCCCGTCCTTTGGCGCGGGTCCGACCGCAGCGAATTTTCCGTCTGGCGCGAATGTCCGCGGCGCTCGGAAGCAACCGGACAATCCGAGTGCCGCTTGAACGTTACGACTGAAACAGCGAGAGGTCATTCCGTGCGCACCGCGACCGCCACGCTACCGGACGTTCCGGCACTTGCGACCTTATTGGGCGAATTATTTTCTCAAGAGACCGAATTCGCTCCGGATGTAGCCGCGCAGCGCCGCGGTCTCGCTCGCATCATTTCCAATCCGGATGTCGGCATCATTCTGGTCGCCAAGGACGGCGACACGGTTTTGGGAATGGTCAATATCCTCTTTACGATATCCACCGCGCTCGGCGAACGCGTGGCGATCCTCGAGGATATGGTGGTTTCCGCTCGCCTTCGCGGCTCCGGCATCGGCCGCCGGCTGCTCGATCATGCGATCGCGGTCGCGCGCGAAAACGATTGCAAGCGGATCACGCTGCTGACCGATCGCACGAACCAATCCGCCCAACGCTTTTACGGGCGCTGCGGATTTGTTCCCTCGCCGATGATCCCGCTCCGCTTGGCTCTTGCGTGAAGCCCGGCCGCCCTGCGGTCGGGAGCAGATCGGCGCCCGCCTCATGCGCGGATCGCGCGTCGTCGCTAGCGCAGAAAACTCTAGGCCGATTTTCGTGCGTCCGGCGGGGCCTCGGCCGACGCGGCGGCGGCCGCGGGCCGATCGGCGGTCTCTTGCGCGATATCGGCGATGCGGCGCGCGAGATCGGCCGCGAGCGCATCTACATCGCCCGGCTTCAGGATGCTTAAATGCGTTCCCTTCACGCGCACGATGGTCGCGTTCGGTGCCAGCGCGGTCCACACCCGGCCCACTTGCGGCAAATGAAGGAGCGGCCTTTTGGTTGCTTCGTAAGCGACGACCCGCCCGGCGTATTTCTTGGGTTGGTAGGCAAGCAGCGCCGCATAGAGCCGCGTCATGAACGATCGCTCGACCGCAGGATAGCGAGAGACATCCATCAATGCTTCGACCGGATCGGCGCCGCCCTGCCTCTCGCCCCGGCAACGGGCAAGCAAGGCCCGGGCTTGCGCGACCCCTTTCGCGAGGCCACGCCGCATCAATGCCGACCGCGATCCCTTGGTCATGACGACATCATTGATGAACCAGCCGAGCGAATTTCCGGCGACGTCCAGAAGATAGCGGGGGTGCCAAGCCGGAAAGCCGGCCGAAGTATTTTCGGGCGTCGCGTCGATCGCGGCAAAGAGGCTGACCACGCGGCCGCGGACACGCAATTTCTGCGCGATTTCAAGCCCGATAATAACTCCTGCCGACCACCCGCCTAAAAAGAACCGCCCGGTCGGCTGGAATTTGATCAGCGCGTCGACATAGTCGTCTGCGAGCGATTCGACGGAGCTCCCGAACGTAGGGTCGTGCATTTTGGCGGGCGGCGCCTGAATGCCGTAAAATCGCACCGTCGGCATCAGCTTGGCCAGATGCAAGAAATCCGTTCCGCCGGCACCGGATAGGGAATGGACGCAATAAAAGGCAGGGCTCTCGCTGCCGTCGTCGAGCGCCGTATCGTTGATCGGCAAAATCACGCGCGTGACCGCGCGGGAGATCCGCGCAAACAATGCCGCGAGCCCGCCATCGATACTCGCCGGCGCACGGGGCGGTGAGTCTTGAACGGAATTCCGATCGGCGTCGGCTATTTCGATGGGAGCGACGCTAGGCACGCGCTGCCTCTAATACTTCGCGACGATCGAGATCGCCTCTCCGAGCTTCTTCCAGCAACGCGGCAACCGCGGCGATATCGTCCGGCGAGGTCTCGCCATGCGTCACGCAGGCCCGGACGATGTCGCGCCCTTCGAGCTTTGCCACCGATAGCCAGGCGCGCCCGGACCGTACCACCTGCCGCACGATGTCGCGCACCGGCGGGGAGCCGGCGGGGGGCACCAGGCAGACGACCGCAAGTTGGGGATCGTTGGCGACCGTCCAGCCGCGTGCGGTCAAGCGCTCGGCGAGGCTTCGCGCCAGCGCGATCGCCCGTTCCACATGGGCCGCATGCGCCGACCAAGCGCCAGTGCCGAGCGACAGGAACAGGCGCAGCCCGAGGAAGCGCCGCGACCATTGCGTCGTCGTCATATAGGGATCGAGCTCGGCCGCCTGCGACGGCATGAAGCTCGCTGACACGGTGAATGCCTCGGCGAGAGCATCCGGCTGCGCCGTCAAGAACATCCCGCAGCCCATCGTGGTCGCGAACCATTTATGCGCGTCGATCGTGATCGAATCCGCGGTCTCGATACCCGCGAGCAGACCGCGCAGCCGATCCGAGGCGATCGCGCCGCCGCCCCAGGCGGCATCGACGTGGTACCAGATACGGTTTCGCCGGGCGACGGCCCCACACGCGGCAAGCGGATCGATCATTCCGGCATTGGTGGTGCCCGCCGTCGCGACGATCATAATCGGGACGCAACCCGCGCGACGATCCGCCGCGATCGCGTCGATAAGCTCGGCGATGCTCATGCGCCCGGTGCCGTCGGTCGCGATGAAGCGCACGGCGTCGCGGCCGATCCCCGCCATATGCGCGAGCTTGACCCAGGCGAGATGGCTATCTTGCGAAACATAGAATACCGGCTGCCCCTTGAAGGCCCGACTGCCGCTACGCGCAAAGCCGGGCGCGGCGCGGGTCAGCGCACAGATCAGCGCCGTGCCGTTCGCTTCCGAGCCGCCGGAGGTGAAATGTCCAACCGCCTGCGGCGAGACGCCGGCGCGCCGCGCCACCGCCCGTATCACATGCGCTTCGATTGCGACCGCCGCGGGCGACGTGGTCTGACTGGCGAGTTGCGGATTGAAGGTCGCGGCAACGCGATCGGCACATTGTGCGGGAAAACTCGGCGCCGGATTGAACAAGCCGAGGTAGCGCGGATGAGTCGTATGAACGACCCCCTGCTCCATCTGCGCCACGGTCCACGACAGCAGCTCCTCGAACGGCACCGGCTGCTCGAACGCATAGCTGGCAAGCTCAGCGTGAAAGCGCTCGCTATCGAATGTCGGCGTCACTGCGCCTTGAGCGACGCGCTCGTCCGCAGCGGCAAGCATCGCGGTCAGCTCGTTCGCCCAAGCGAGACGCTGGTCGCGCGGCGGAAACAGCGTGGATGCGCTCATGCCGCACCGCGCCGCTGTTGGCTCGACCATCGCGCCACGGTCTCGCGCTCGGCTTTCTCCTTCGCGAGATGGCCGAGCCAGTTGGCATAAAGCTGCCGCGCAGGCGAGACGCCGACCGGAGCCGGTGCCACGGCAAAAGCGGCGTAGATCGAGGCAAGGAGCCGCGGGCTGGGCGACCGATGCGCCTGCGCGCGCAGTTTTGCCAGCTTGCGTGCCGCTTTCCGGTCGAAATAATTCTCCGGCATCTCGGGGTAAACGCCGGATTCACCGGTCAGGAACCGCCGGATGTCGCGACGATATTCCCGGAACAGGCTGTCCGGCGCGTATTCCGGATGGCCTTGCAGCAGGACGAACAAGCTGCCGCGGACTTGCTTGACGAAAATGTCGGCGCCGACCCGCGGCGCATGCGACAGCACGGTATAGCCCTTGCTCCGAAGCTCGGTCTCGTCGACAGCGTTGTGGCGCGAATGCGCCACCGGCCAGCTTGGCGGGAATTGCGCCAGGAGCGAATGATCGGCCGCCGCCGCACACGGATACATGCCCGAGAGTTTTTGTGGCTGTCGCCTGCGATTAATTTGGTCGAGGCGGAGCACGGCCGCATGCGCCGCCATGCAGGACCAGACGGAAGAAATCGTGTTGTCGGCGGCCCAGTCGACAAACCGCGCCAAGGCCGGCCAGAGCGGCTCGTCGGTCATCGCGGCGCGCTGCGGCTCGTCGCCGGTCACAATGATCGCGTCGGGCCGAAGCTGGCGCAGCGTGTGGAAGGTTTCGGTGACGCGGCCGGCGTCGTTTTCGAGCGTGAAAACCTTGACCGGTCGGTCCAGACCTTCCGCCGCCGCTGTCAGCAAGCCGACGAATTGCTGCTCGGTCGCGCGCTTGGCGGCGGCCGGCATGTTGTTGATGAGGCCGATGACGAGATCGGATGCCACGGGGTCAGCCATTCGCCGCCAGCGCCAACGGAGCGCGGTCGGCTTGTGCGGCAGCCAAGGCTTGATCGATATCGGCGAGAATATCGTCGATATGCTCGATGCCGACGCTGAGGCGGATGGTTTCGGGGGTTATCCCGGCCTTGCGCTGCTGCTCCGGCGGCATCTGCCGGTGGGTGGTCGAGGCCGGGTGACACGCCACGGATTTTGCATCGCCCAGATTCACCAGCCGCTTGATCAGCCGGAGCGCGTCGTAGAATTGCGTTCCGGCGCGTGCGCCGCCGTGGACACCGAAGGTCAGCAGCGAGCAGGCATTGCCGCGGAGATATTTCTGGGCGAGCGGATAATACGGGCTGTCGGGGAATCCGGCATAGGCGATCCAGTCGATCCTCGGGTCGCTGCGCAACGTCTCCGCCACGCGCCGCGCATTGGCGACATGGCGCTCGACGCGCAACGCCACGGTCTCGATGCCCTGGAGCAGCAGAAAGGCGCTGAGCGGCGAGAGCGCGGCGCCGGTGGTGCGAAGGCAGAAATTCCGGCACCGCTCGATATAGGCCGTCGGCCCAAAATGCTGCGTATAGACCAAACCGTGATAGGACGGGTCCGGCTGATTGAGCATCGGGAAGCGCGGCGCGTTGCGGCTCCAGGGGAAATTCCCGCTATCGATGATGGCGCCGCCCAGCGTGGTGCCGTGGCCGCCGAGAAACTTCGTAAGCGACTCGATGACGATGTCCGCACCGAACGCGATCGGCCGCAACAGCACCGGCGACGCCACCGTGTTGTCCACCAGCAACGGCACGCCCTGCGCATGCGCCATCGCCGCCAGCGCCTCGATATCGCAGATATTTCCCGCAGGATTGCCGACGCTCTCGCAGAAGACCGCAATCGTGTCGGCATCGATCAGCGGCTCGATATCCGCAGCGCTTTCGGACGCCGCAAACCGCGCCGTGATCCCCATGCGCGGCAGCACATGCGAAAACAGCGTGTGGGTCGTGCCGTAGATTTGCGGGACGGAAACGATATTGCGGCCGATATCCGCGATGCTGAGGACGGCATTGTGCAAGGCCGCCTGGCCCGACGCGAGGCATAGCGCGCCGGAGCCGCCTTCGAGCGCCGCGAGACGGCGCTCCAACACGGCGGTGGTGGGATTGCTGATACGGCTGTAGCGAAAGCCTTCGGCTTCGAGATCGAATAGCGCGGCGGCGTGCTCCGCGCTGTCGAACTCATACGCGACCGTCTGATAGATCGGCACGGCGACCGACCTGACCGGCGCGTCGGCGTCGTAACCGGCATGGATCGCCATCGTCTCCGTCCGCATCGATAACCTGCTGCAACCCTGCCGTGGAGAAATCTAACCGGCATTAGGGAGGCAAGACGTTACCGGCGGTCTAAAAATATCCGGCATTTTAGCGATGTCCGACCGGTCCGCCGCGGCGCGGACCGCGTGCCGGCGCGGGCACGGATTATTTACGATTGGATGCCACGCTGCGGTGATCCCGGCAGAACGCGGGGGCGCCGCGCAAGGCGTTTCGTCGGCAATCAAGCTCATTCGAATGAGGCATCGAGATCATGGATAGCGGCTCGCTCGACGGTGCGACGTTTCGATACCCGCGCATCATCCAAGACATATGCGACCTGAGCTGGTCGACCCTCGATGAGGGTTGCGTGGTCGATGCGGCTTGGGGCTATTACTTCTTTTCGGTTCAATTCCAGGAGAATCTCGATATCGCGCGGAAGCTCTATCCGGACGATCCGAAGCTGCAGGATCTCGAGCGAGCGGAATCGAACACCGACAATCTCTCGCCTTGGCCGGGCGTCGCCGCCGCCGGCGAGCGGATGAATCATTGCGAGTTCATGCGGCGGGTACTGTCTCTGATGCCGCTGCCCGACGCAAAGCGCCGCCGCTTCGAAGAAAATGGCGAGCACTATCTGCGCGCGATCCGCAAACTGGACCCGCTCAGGCGCGCGCTCAGCATCGCCAGCTACGAGGATGGCGGTCTGGAGCGCGTGTTCGGCGCGATGCTGAGATCGCTTCCGTCGGATCATCCGGTGGTCGGCGGATTTCGCTATTTTCTTTTTACCCATATCGAATTCGACAGCGATCCGAGCCAGGGGCACGGCGCGCTGACCCGCCATCTCCGTCCCGACGATCGCGTGCTACCGTTGTGGACGCATTTCAGGGATTTGCTGGTCGCGTTCGTCCCGTCCCTGGTTGCGCCGTCAACCCAATCAAGCGCGCAAAACGCTGCCGACGCTGCTTGATCTCAATTCCCCCGTCTCCGCGAAGGAACGCGATCATGACCATCCGCTCGACGATTATCGATGTGGTTGCCGAAATTGGCCAGCAGCACGACCGGCGGCTCGCGCCTTTGGCCGACGATCTGCCGCTGCTCGATTCCGGGCTCGATTCGCT
>DATLUE010000404.1:0-6943 GCA_035533255.1 Allostellaceae bacterium
ATGGATACCGGCTTTCGCCGGTATGAGCGTAGCGGTATAGATCGTCGATAACGCGTCGCTGCGACCGCGACCAGGACGCGAATGGGGGCGGGGAGTAACATGTCGATCGTCGCGCAGGTAGCCGCGTGATCCAGGCGATCCAGATCATCATCGGCGGCTTGCTCCAGGGCGCGGTGTTCGCGGTGCTGGCGCTCGGCTTCTCGCTCGTCTATCGCGTCACCGGCGTCATCAACCTCGCTCAGGGCGGTTTCTGCGTGCTGGGCGCCCTGCTCATGTACACGCTGCAGGTCGATTGGGGCTTGCCGGTCCCGATCGCGCTGGTCGGTGCGCTGGCGGGAACGCTGCTGGGCGGCTTCATCCTCGGCTACACGACCTTCGTGCCGGCGCTCGCCCGGCTTCCGATCAGCAGCATCCTGGTGATGACCGCCGGGCTTTTGACGCTGATCCAGGGCGTCCTGTTGATCGGCTGGTCGAGCCAGCCTTATGCCCTGCCGCCGATCTCGGGCGAGGCGCCGGTATCGATCCTCGGCATTCGCGTGCCGACCCAGGGATTCTGGATCGTCGCCGCGGCCGTCCTCATCATCGTCAGCCTCTGGTGGCTGCTGGCACGCACGCGGCTCGGCCTCGCGCTCCGTGCATGCGCGGAGAACCGGCTGGCGGCGCGGCTCATGGGCATCGACGTGCCGCGCATGACCTTGCTGAGCTTCTGCCTCGCCGCGCTGATCGCCGGGCTCGGCGGCATCGCGATCGCGCCCATCACCTCGCTCGAATTCGATACCGGCGGCTTCTTCACCAATTTCGGCTTCATCTCGGTCGCGGTCGGCGGGCTTGGCGCCTTTGCCGGCTCGGTGTTCGGCGGGCTGGTCCTGGGCGTCTCCGAGCAGCTCGCCGCCGGCTACATCTCGTCGCTGTTCGCCAATGGCTTGGCGCTGGCCTTGCTGCTGGCGGTATTGCTGTGGCGGCCGAACGGCCTCTTCACCGCCGGCCCGGCGCGGCGCCAGGACGTGCGCGACGAGCAGCGCGTCCACCGCGCCATTATCCGGCTCGACGGCCGCAACGGGCTGATCTTCGCGATCGCCGCGTCGGCTTTCATCCTCGTCCTGCCGTGGCTGCTGCCGGTGGGCGGCGTGCTGAACTCGCTGGTCATCACCGGCATTCTGTTTATCGCCGTCCTCGGCCTCGACGTGCTGATGGGCTTTGCCGGTCAGGTCAGCCTCGGCCATGCCGGCTTTATGGCGATCGGCGGCTATACCGCGGCGGTGCTGGCGACCACCTATCATTGGCCGCCGCTGCTCGGCATCGTCGCCGGCATCGCGCTGTCGCTGCTCTGCGCCTTCGGCCTATCGCTCGTGACGACGCGGCTGCGCGGCCATTTCCTGGCACTCGCGACCCTCGCCTTCGGGCTGATGGTCGATTCGCTGACGGTCGGGCTGACCGATGTGACCGGCGGCCCGTCGGGGCTGGTCGGCATCCCGTCCTTCTCGGTTGCGGGCTACGTTTTCGCGGCGCCGCTGCAGATGTATTATCTGGTCGCCGCACTGATCATCGTGCTGACCTTGATGCTGCATGGCGCGCTGCGCTCGGGCTTCGGGCGCGCCTTGAAGGCGGTGCGCACCGACGAGACCGCCGCCGCGGCGCTTGGCGTCAACGTCGCCCGTTACAAGCTGGGCGCGGTATGTCTCTCGGCCGCGCTCGCCTCGCTCTCGGGCAGCCTCTATGCCTTCTATTTCCATTTCCTCTCGCCCGAGATGGTGGGCGCGCCGCGCTCGTTCGAGATGATCGCGATGCTGGTCGCGGGCGGCGAGGGGACGCTGATCGGGCCGCTTCTGGGCGTCGCGCTGCTGACCTTGATCCCGACCGTGTTCCAGCCTTTCGCGCTCTACAAGACCTTCGCCGAAGGCGTGCTGCTGGTGATGTGCTTCCTGTGGCTGCCCGAAGGCATGTTCGGCAGCGCGGCGGTGTGGCTCGGCCGGCTGATGCCGAAGCGTGGCCCCGGCCGTGCCGCGAAAGCGCTGTCGTCATGAGCGAGGCGGCGCGCGCGCTTCCCGCCCTCGAGATCGCGGGGCTCGACAAGACCTTCGGCGGTCTGCGCGCGGTCAATCGCGTCGGCTTCACCGTGCCGGCCGGCAGCCTTACCGCGGTGATCGGTCCCAACGGCGCCGGCAAGACCACGGTGTTCAACCTCATCACCGGCCTCTATCGCCCCGATGCGGGCGAGGTGCGGTTCTATGGCGAATCGCTGCTCGACCTGGCGCCGATCGAGATTGCCGCCAAGGGCCTGATCCGCACCTTCCAGGCGGCGCGCATCTATCCCGGCATGACCGCGCGCGAGAACGTGCTGGCCGGCGCGCATCTGCATCTGCGCGCCCATGCCTGGCAGCAGATGCTGTGGCTCGGCAGTGCGCGGCGCGAAGAGCGCGCGCTGGCCGCGCGTGCCGATGCGCTGCTCGATCTCGTCGGGCTCGGCGGGTTCCGGGACGTGGCCGCCACCGACCTACCGATGGGCAGCCAGAAGATGCTCGAGGTGGTACGCGCCTTGATGGCGCAGCCGCGGCTGCTGCTGCTCGACGAGCCGGCGGCCGGGCTGAACGATGCCGAGACCGCCGAGCTGGCCGAGCTTTTGCGCGCGGTGCGCGACGCCGGCATTTCGGTCGTGGTGGTCGAGCACAATATGTCGCTGGTGATGGGCGTTGCCGATCAGGTGATCGTGATCGACGCCGGCAGCGTCGTCGCATCCGGCACGCCGCGCGAAATCCAAAAGGATACGCGCGTGATTGCCGCCTATGTCGGCAGCGAGGCGTTGCCGTGACCCTGGAGCTAAAGCGCGTCTCCACCGGCTACGAGGCGGTCGATGTCATCCACGACATCGACCTGCGGGTCGGCGAGGGCGAGATCGTCGCGCTGGTCGGGGCGAACGGCGCCGGCAAATCGACGCTGGTGAAGGCGATCTCGGGTATCTTGCCGGTGCGGCGCGGCGAGGTCGCGCTCGACGGGCAGCGCATCGATCGCGAGAGCCCGCGCGCGCGGGTGCTGCTCGGCATTGCCCAGGTGCCCGAGGGACGCCAGGTGTTCGGCGGCCTGACCGTGCGCGAGAATTTGCGGCTCGGCGCTTATGCGCGCGGCGAG
Organism: Allostellaceae bacterium; assembly: GCA_035533255.1. Taxonomy (GTDB): domain Bacteria; phylum Pseudomonadota; class Alphaproteobacteria; order ATCC43930; family CGMCC-115725; genus CAIKMD01. The sequence continues at coordinate 3,127 of DATLUE010000404.1, forward strand.
CGCGACGCCGCGCAATTCGAGCACAGCATCGCCCGCGTCGGCGCGCTATTCCCGATCCTCCTGGAGCGGCGCGACGTGCCGGCGGCGAATTTGTCCGGCGGCCAGCAGCAGATGCTGGCGATCGGCCGGGGCCTCATGGCCGAGCCGCGCATCCTGGTGCTCGACGAGCCATCTCTCGGCCTAGCGCCGGTGCTGGTCGCGGAAATTTTTCGGCTGATCGCGAGCTTGCGCGGCCAGGGGCGCGGCATCCTGCTGTCGGAGCAAAACGCCAGGCTGTCGCTGGCGATCGCCGATCGCGCTTATGTGATCGAGAACGGCCGCGTCGCGCTCTCGGGGACCGGCGAGGAATTGCTGCACAATGCGGAAGTGGCCGAGCGCTATCTCGGTGTAGGCAAGGGGGTCGCAGTCGCGGACTCGGCGCGTCACACCCAATTGGCGGCGCGTCTGGCCGCGCTTTTGGGTCGCTCATAGCGCAACGGCCGGCCCTGCGCTGTCCGCAGGACCGGCCGCGCGTGGTTCGGCTAACTCATTGCCACCTACCGTCGACCCAGGTCCAGCCGCCGGGGCCGTGGTCCCAATGCCCCGGAAGCCCGGCGACCTCCGGCCGCGGGCGGGCGTCATATTGGCCGCCGATCCAGACATCGCTGGCGCCGTTCCAGCTCCAGCGCCCGGGTTGCCAAACGACGCTGGTCGAGGGCGCCGCCGGGATGATCTCCTCGCGAACCGGCGGCGGCGCCTGAGGCGCGATGATCACGGTCGATTGGGCGAAGCGGATCGCCGGCGACGCATCGGAATTCGGGGCCCGCGGCGGCATGGGCGCGGCAATGGCCGTCACGCTCAAAGCGAGCAGCGCCGGCAGAACGATCAGTGACGTACGCATGGATGAACCTCCATTCCAGGTATCCTTAGCCTTTAATGGCGGAGGGATGGCTTGGTTCCCGAGGGCCGGATTGCGGCGGATTTATGGCTTCGCCTGTGCCGTAATGCGCGCGAGCAGAAGATCGAGCATGTCGCGCCATTGCTCGTCGCGCAGGGCTTTGAGTTCAGGCGCGGCCGCGCGGTCAGGGCGCGCGCCTCGTCTCGCCGACCGCCGCATAGAGGGCGGCGACTAGCCACAGCGTCGATTGCCACCACGCTTGCCAGACCCCGAAGCTCAGCAATCCGACCAGGAGCGCGGCACCGGTAAGCGCCAGTGCGCCGGCGCGGCGGTCGCGCGCGAGCGGCGCCTGCCAGCCGACGCGATACAGAATCCAACTGACGATGGCGAGGCTCAGCGCCAGGCCCGGCACGCCCAGCTCAAGCTGCCATTGCAGCGCCGCGTCGTGCGGATGCAGCGGCATCGCCTCGATCGGGCCACCGTAATGCAGCGTCGGCAACATAACGTTGAGGTCGGTCTTGCCGCCCGGCAGGGCGCGCGAGGAATCCATGCCCCAGCCGAGCAACGGCCGCTCGGCAACGTGATCGGCGCCGAACCGCCAGATCAGCAGGCGATGGATCGCGGACGCCTTGATCCAGGGCGCGTCGGCCCGCAACGCCAGAACTTGGTCGTCGCTCGGCGTCGCAACCGGGATCGCGATCGCCAGCGTCACCAGGCCGGCGATCATCGCGCCGGCGACGAGGCGCGGCGCAAAGTAGGCCGCGGCGAAAATCGCGATGCCGAGGAGGGTCGCGAGAATGGCGGTGACGCTTAACATCGTCAGCGCGAGCGCGAGGACCGCCGTCATCAGCAGCAGGCGCCGCCACCAGCCGGGCTGGGCGAGCAGCGCCGGCCACAGTGCCAAAACCAGCACGGTGAGCCCGCGATCGAAGCGGGTCAAAGGCACCACGGTGTCGAACGGCAGGCCAAGTCCGAGATGGGTGAGCGGCATGCCGGCGAAGCGCTCGATCGTCATCAAGCCGAGCGCCAGCCCGACGCCGATTGTCAGGCCGATCGCGACGCGGCGGCGCTCCGCGGGCGGTGCCGCCAGAGCCGCGCCGGTGATCGCCAGGCCGCCGATGCTTTCGGCGAGGAAGCGCACGCCTTCGAAGAAGCTGTGGCCCGGAATGATCGACCATGTCGCCGAGGCCGTGCCCCAGAGGCCGAGCGCGATCAGAAGGACGGCGAGTCCCATAGACGCCGCGACTCCCTCGCGGCAACGGCGCCAATCGAGCGCGAGCAGCGCGAGGGCTGCCACGACCAAAACGGGTGCTGCGCCGAGCGGCGCGAACAGCGTCAGCGGCGGCAGGATGATCGCGGTGCCGGGCAAAACCGTGCCGGCGGCGCGCAATCGGAAGCGCTTCTCCATCGGTCGGCTTACAGCGGCCGTGGCTAGACCAGAGTCCAGAAATAGTCGCCGGTGTAGCCGGCCTCGGCGAAGACCGCCCGCCATTCGTCGGGAAAGCCGTGGAATTCGGCGGTCAGCACCCATTCGAGAAAGACCTGGCGCTGCGGCTCGTCGAAATAGGAATCGACTTGCACGAAGGCGCGTCCGCCCGAGAGGCGCTGGATCTCCTTGAGCGAGCGGATGACACCGGCGCGGTCGCGATTGTGGAGCGTGTTGATCGATAGCACCGCGTCGAAGCTGCCGTCCGGAAACGGCAGGCGCTCGCAAGTGCCGAGATGGAGCCGGCCGACAACCTCCGGCTCGCAATGGAGCAGCGCGTATTCCGAGATGTCGAGCCCGAAGACCTCGAGTTCGGGGCAGGCTTTCATCAGGTCCTTGACCAGAAACCCCTTGGCGCAGCCGACATCGAGCACGCGCTGTCCGGGCTTCAGGCCGAAATGCGCGACGATGTCCTCGGCGATCGGGACCCACCGGCCGTCATAGCGATAGCCGCCATAGCCGTAGTCGCGCGGGCCGTCGAAATACTCGGCGCCATAGCGTTTGGCCGTCGCGATCACCTCGGGCGATTTGACGGTCGCGCGCGCTGTAACGTTGCGCCGCGTCTTGGGCAAGCGGCGGAGGAGATCGATCTCGGCCATCATCGGGTCTCGCTGGTTGGGGATCGCGGCTTCAGCCGCCCGCTATTGGCGTGAAGCCACAGCGCGAAGGCATCATAAGGTGTGACGCGACGGAGGCTCAAGGCTTCGCGCGCCGCGAACACGGCAAAGCGGCTGCCTTCGCCGAGCCGCAAGTTTGCAAGGTGGTGCGGCGCCAGCCGAGCCTCGTAATAGGCGCGCTCGACAATGCCCATGCCGATGAAACCGAGATCGAAGGTCATCGTCGTGAAATAGCGCAGCGCGCCGGGCGGCAGCTCGATCGCGAGCTCCTCGGCAAGCTCGCGCCTGAGGCCTGCCTCGACCGAGGGATCGCTCGGCTCGATCGCGCCGCCAAAGCATCCCCAATGGCCCGGATAGAAGATGCCGGGCTTGTCGTCGCGGAGCTGTAGCAGATACCCGTCGGGCGCGACCAGGATTGCGGCGGCCGCGTCCGACGGCGAGAGGATGCGATCGTCGTCGAGAAACGGATCGCCCGCGGCGGTCATGCCGGGCCGAACTCCGCGCGCTGCGCCTGCATGATTCCCGCGGCGAGCGGCGTGTAGGCGAAATCCGGAAAGGCGGCGCGGCAGGAGTCGGTCGCGAAAGGCCGATAGCCGTTATGCGGCATCGGCCCCTGGCGCGGGCTTCCGGTGATCGGGACGTGCTTTCTGGCGGCGGCGGTCGCCATCGCCGCGAGGTCGCGGAAGCTCGCGGTCTCGCCGGTCGCGATATTGAGGATGCCGACCGAGCGCCGGGCGACCACGCGCGCCACGAGCTCAGCGAGGTCCTCGATCAGGACATGGTCGCGCCGTTCCTCGCCGTCGCCGAACAGCACGATCGGCTCGCCGCGATTGGCGA
>DATLUE010000405.1:0-11387 GCA_035533255.1 Allostellaceae bacterium
GACGGTGGTCGTGCATCATCGGCTCGCCCGGCAGCGGATCGGGGATCGATTTGGCGCGGCCGGCTTCGGGGACGAGCTGCGCCTCGTAGAGCAGCTCGTAGCGCTGGAGCACCAGCTCTTCGTTCCAGTGACGGTCGGAAAAGGCGAAGGCGGCCTCGACCCGCTGGTGGCGCGCGCGCCGCGATACCGGATCGCCGGCGGCGGCGGCCCAGGCGGCGAGGCGCTTTTCCACGCCGGCCATGAAAGCGGGCGCGCCGTCGCGCCAATCCTCCCAAGGAAGATAGCGGTACCAGTTGCGCCAGTCGGGATCCTGCTCGCCGGTCGCTTTGGCCTCGCGGGTCAGGCCGAGATAGCTGATCGCGATCACGCGCGCGCCGTCGAGGGTGCGGTCGCGATCGGCGAAGGTATAAAGCTGCTCGACATAATCGAGCGGATGATGCGTCTGGCGCTCGACCCAGGAGCGCAAGCCGGTCTGGAGCGAGCGGTGCCCCGATTCGAACGGGCCCGACGGCAATGCGCGGCCGTCCTGGATGGTGAGAACGCGCGGCTCCTCGCCCGTGACCGCGACCAGCACCGCGGTCAGGTCGATCTCGATGGCGCCGCTTTCCGAAATGCTCATGCCTCTTCCCTGCCGCGCGCATTGTGTCACAAGATCACGCAAGGAGTAACCGCATGACCGATCTGCCGCGCGGCGTTTTGGCGGCCCTGGTGACGCCGCTCACCGACGCGCTGGAGCCCGACACCGCGGCCCTGGTCGCGCATAGCCGCTGGTTGCTCGGCCACGGCTGCACCGGCCTGGTGGCGCTGGCGACCGCTGGCGAAGCGAATTCGCTGTCGCTCGCCCAGCGCTTGCGGATCGTCGACGCGGCAGCAAATAACGGATTGCCGATGGCGCAGATGATCATCGGCGGCGGCTCGTGCGCCCTCGACGAGGCCGCGACGCTGACGAAGGCGATCGCCGCATCGGGCGCGGCCGGGGTCCTGCTGCTGCCGCCCTTCTATTATCGCGACGCCGGCGAGGCGGGGCTGTTCCGCTTTTACGCCAAGGTGATCGAGCGCGTCGCCGATCCGGGCCTCCGGATCGTGCTGCATCATCGCCCGCAAGCCTCGGGCGCGCCGATCACCGAGGCGCTGATCAGGCAACTCAAAGAGGCGTTCGGCGCGATCATCGCCGGGGTGCAGAACGGCGCCGGCGACTGGGCAACCACCGCGGCGCTGATCCGCGACTTTCCCGCGCTCGCGGTTTTTTCCGGAACCGAGCGGTTTCTGCTCGCGGCCTTGCGGGCGGGCGGACAGGGCTGCATTTCAGCGACCCTCAACTTCACAGCGCCCCTCGCCGGGCCGATCTATCGCCAGTGGCAAGGCACGGCGGCCGTCGCCCTTCAGGAAGAGCTCAGCGCAGTGCGGCAGGTATTTGACGAGTTCCCAACCCCCGCCGCGCAAAAAGAAATCCTGGCGCGGCTGACCGGGCATCGCGGCTGGCGCAATCTGTTGCCGCCGCTGTTGCCGCTGGCGGCGGCGCGCGGCGACGAGCTCGCGCAACAGCTCGTGGCGTTGCCGGCCTGGCGCACCGTGCTGGCCGCGATCGGCGCCGCCTAAGGCGTGCGCCGGACGCCGACAATGTCGCGCCAACTCATGGAAAATGCTGGGCTTTTCTTTAGAGCTTGGTAATGGCTGCAAGCCTTTAATGGCGGCATGGACGGAAATAGCCCTCCCTATGGCGCCAGCGAGTTGCGTCAACTTTCGCCGCAAGAATTGCGGCAGATTCTCCAGCTCCACGAGCTCTTTCTCGCACGCCAGGCCGAGGGCCAATGCGCGGTCTTGGCCTATTACGATCTGTCATCGGCCGATCTGAGCGACCAGGACCTGACCGGCGCCGATTTGACCGGCGCGCGGCTGCATCGCGCGATCCTCAAAAACACCCTGCTGCGCGCAGCCAAGCTGTCGACCGCCGATTTGCGCGCCGCCAATCTCAACGGCGCCGATCTGACCGGCGCCGATCTGCGCTCGAGCTGCCTGCGCGGCGCCCAGCTCAATCGCGCCAAGCTGCCCGACGCCGATATGAGCAAGGTGGTGCCGCTCCGGCTCGCCGGAATCGATCTCGCGGCCACCGCCGACGAGTGCCCGCGCACCGATCTTTCTTCCATCGAAGCGCATGACTGCGATTTTTCCGGCGCCAATCTCAACGGCGCCGCCTTCATTCGCGCCGACCTGACCGATGCCAACCTTACGAATACGGATCTGTGCGGCGCCGATTTGCGGCATGCCACCATTACCGGCGCGGTGCTGGAGCATGCCAATCTGTCGAGCGCCAATCTGTGCGGCGCCAATCTGCGCGGCGCGAACCTCTCGAATGCCAAGCTGGCCGGCGCCGAGCTGCGCGGCGTCGATGTCAGCGGCGCCATCCTCGATCGCGATCAGTTGACCACCGCCGCCGCCGATGATCTGCGGGGCAACAGCCTGCGCACCGTCACCACCGACGAGTTGCAGGACATCCTTCGCCTGCATCAACTATGGCTCGACAGCCACGGTCAAGAAGGCAAGCGCGCGGTGTTGAGTGAATGCGATCTGACCGGCTTCGCGCTCTGCAACGCGAAGCTGGCGCTGGGCGTGCTGTCGCGCGCGGTGCTGCGCGGCGCCGATCTGTCGCAAGCATCGCTGGCGATGTGCGATCTGACGCTCGCCGATCTCCGCGGCGCGCGGCTCGACCGCGCCGATTTGCGCGGCGCGAAGCTGGTGCGCGCGCATCTCTCGGGCGCGAGCCTGATCCAAGTCAATCTGATGCCGCTGGAGAATGTCGGCGACCGGAAATACGATTTTCCCGCCAATCTCGAAGGCGCGAAGCTGGCGGGCGCCGACCTCACCTCGGCGCAGCTCCGCCAGGCCAAGCTGGCGAGCGCCGATCTCTCGCACGCCAAGCTCGATCACACCGATCTTCGCGACGCCGATCTGCACAACGCCAATTTCAAGGACGCGAGCGCGGCCAAGGCCAATTTCGACGGCGCATCGCTGCGCGACGCCCGCAATCTACGCCGCGGATAGCGCCGCGCGGGCGCAGGCCCCGCGATCAGTGGACGCTGGGTGCCTTGAGGAACCGCGTGCGATCGGCGGAATGCACATGCAGGTCGATGGTCTTGCCGTCGCGAAAGACCAGCAGCGGCACGTCGACCCCCGCCTTCCCTTGGCGCCAGATGTTGCGATAGAGCCCCGCGAGATCGCCGATCTCCTCGCCGCCGACGGCAAGGATGATGTCGCCGGTCTTGAGATTGGCGCGCCGCGCCGGACCGGAATTGGCGAGGCCCGCCACGACCACCTTGCTGTCGACCTCGGTCGCGTAGAGCCCGAGCCACGGCCGCGGCGGATGATTGGGCCGGCCGAGCGTCAGCAAATCGTCGTAGATCGGCTTCAGCAGGTCGATCGGCACATGCATGTTGAGATGCTCGGGCGTGCCCTTTTCGCCGCCTTGCTGGAGATGAAGCGAGCCGATACCCAAGAGCTCGCCGTCGCCGCCGATCAAGGCGGTCCCGCCCCAATTGGGATGGGCCGGCGCGGTGAAAAGCGCGTCGTCGACGAGGTATTCCCAATAGCCGGTGAATTCCTGCTTGGCGGCGATCTTGGCCGAGAGCGCATGTTTGCGCCCGCCGCCGCCCGCGACCACGACCCGGTCGCCCGGTCGCGCCGACGCCGAATGGCCGAGCCGCAGCGCCGGCAGCTTCAGCCGGCCGAGCGCCTGGATGAGGCCGAACCCGGTCTCCTGGTCGTAAGCCAGCACATGGCCCGGCACCGCGCGCCCGTCGGAGGTATTGAGCCAGATGGTCTCGGCCTCGGTAATCAGGTAGCCGATGGTCAGCACGACGCCGTCATCGCGGATGACGACTCCGTTGCCGGCCCGCTCGGTGCCGAGCGTTTGCGCGGTGAAGCCGTCGGCCGGGATGGTCGCGCGGACGGTCATGGTCGCCGATAGCGCGGCGTCGAGGTCGAAATTCCAATCCTCTTGTCGTGGCTGGGCGTGCTGCGGAATTTCCCATTCGCTCGGCGCTGACATGCCGGACTCCATTGATCGGCGATACCCGATTATACACCGGCGCCGGTTGAGACAAGCATGGCCGATCCGCGCGCCGGCGCTAATCCTGGTTGCCAGGATAAGAACGTCGCTGCCGCTTCAGTTGCGCGCGATGCTTTTTGGCGTCGTGCTGCCGGGCGCGCGAGGCGGCACTCGCCCGGGTCGGCCGGCGCTTCTTCGGCCGCTCGGCGGCACGGCGGATGAGCTCGACCAGCCGGGCCAGCGCGTCGTCGCGGTTGCGCTCGCGCATCCGGAAGCGCTCGGCGGTGATGACGATCTGCCCGGCGCGGTTGAGCCGGCGGCCGGCGAGCCGCTTCAGCCGCGCGCGCGTCTCGTCGTCGAGGCCGGGCGAGGCGTCGACATCGAAGCGGAGCTGCACCGCGCTCGAGACCTTGTTGACGTTTTGGCCGCCCGGGCCGCTGGCACGGATGAATTGCTCGTCGATCTCGCGCTCGTCGAGCGCGATCGTCGGCGTCACGCGGATCATGGCCCGGGGCCGGATAAGGACAGCGACATCATGCGCGGCAGTTTCGCACGAAAAGGCCGGCGCGTCGCTCGACTTGCCAACCGGGCGCGCGCTGGCCATCATCGAGCGAAGAATTTCGGCGAGGGAGGATCCGATGACGAAATTTTGGGCGGCCGCGCTGGGCGCAGTGCTGGCGGGCTCGACCGCGCTCGGCATCGAGCCGGCAGCGGCGCAATCCAACACGATCACGCTCGGCGCCGCGGTTCAGCTTACCGGCAAGGACGCCAATACCGGCCGCTATTACCGCGACGGCTACCAGTTCGCGATCGACCGGATCAACCAGAAAGGCGGCATCACCGTCGGCGGCAAGAAATATGTCTTGAAGCTCGATCTTCTCGACAATCAATCGGACACCAATCTCGACGTTCAGCTTTATACCCAGCTCGTCACCCGCGAGAAGGTCGACTTCCTGCTCGGCTCCTACTCGACCCCCGTCGTGCTGGTGGACACCTCTGTCGCGGAAAAATTCCAGATGCCGATGGTCGAGGGCGGCGGCGCCGCGAGTCAGATATTCTCACGCGGCTATAAATGGATTTTCGGCACCCTGCCGCGCGCCGAGGATTATTTCGCGAGCACCATTGCGATGATGGGTCAGCTCGATCCGAAGCCCAAGACGGTGGCCCTCATCACCGCGGACGACGCCTTCGACGTCTCGGTGGCGCAGGGCACGCGCGCCTGGCTGAAAAAATCGGCCCTCGCGACCGTGCTCGATCAGCAATACGCGGCCAATAGCGCGGATTTCTCGTCGGTCCTCACCCTCGTCAAATCGAAGCATCCCGACGCGATTCTCTGGGGCGGGCTGCTCGCCGAGGTGCTCAACAGCATCCGCCAAGCCAAAAGCCTCGATGTCAGCGCCAAGGATTTGACCTCGTTCACGGTCGGGCCGCCGACCGCCGATTTTCGCAAGGCGCTCGGCAAGGACGCGGAAGGCGCGTTCGGCATGACGCCCTGGATTCCGACCGGAGCGCTCAAGGACGATTGGTTCGGCGACGACCAGGCATTCAACGCCGCCTATATCGCCAAATACAATTACGAGCCCGATTACCATGCCGCGTCGGCGGTCACCGATGTCGAAGTCTACGCCAAGGCGATCGCCAAAGCCGGCTCGCTCGACAAGCAGGCGGTGCGCAACGCGATCGCGGCGAGCGATTTCGACAGCCTCTATGCCCATGTGAAATTCGCCGCGACCGGCCAGATCGACGTGCCGCAGATCGCCATCCAGATCCAGGACGGCAAGATCGTGCCGATCTACAGCGATCGCCTGCTCAACAAGCCGCGCTATCCGGTGCCGGCGTGGGGGAAACGCTGAGCGTTCTACCAGCCTTCCAGCCGGAACGGCGCGATCTCGGCGTGAAGCTCGGATAGCTCGCGGTATTGGCCGCGGAAATAGAGCAGCGGGCGCGGTGGCGGATCGGCAGAGACGCTGAGCCGCACGACCTGGCCTAGCAGCAAGACGTGATCGCCGCCCTCGTGGCGGGCATAGGTCTCGCATTCGAACGCGACCAGATGCGATTCGATCAGCGGAGCATTGCCATGCCCGGCGCGGTGCCGCACCTGGCCGAAGCGATCGGCGGTCGGGCTGGCAAAGGCGGTCGAGACGTGACGCTGCTCCTCGCGCAGCAGATTGACCGCGAAATGGGTGGCGACGTTGAACAGATCGAAATTGCGGCTGGTACGCGCGATCGACACCAGGATCAGCGGCGGCTCGAGCGAGACCGAGGTGAAGGAATTGACGGTGATGCCGGCTGGCTCGCCCTGGGCGTCGACCGTCGTGACAATCGCGACGCCGGTGGGAAAGAGGCCGAGGGCATCGCGGAATTCGCGGGCGGTAAAATTCATCTCACCAAGCTTGGCAGGGCATAAAAATCGGCTGGGATGAAACCGGCCGCGGCACACCGCACCGCGGCCGGAGAAACAAACATTGCATCGACACGACCGTTAGAATCGAATCAGAGCGACCCCTTCAATTTCGCGCCCGCCTTGAACCGCACGCCCTTGCTGGCCCTGATCTTGATCGGCTCGCCGGTGCGGGGATTGCGCCCCATGCGCGCGGCGCGCTTGCTGACGTGGAAGGAGCCGAAGCCGGGAATGCTGAACTTCTGGCTCTTCTTGAGTTCCTTTGCGATCACGCCGGTGACGGCGTCGACGGCCTTGCCCGCGGCCGACGTCTTGAGGCCGACCTTCTTCAGCGCCTCGACGAGTGCCTGTTTGCTCATAAAGACTCCCCTTCCTGCATTGAGCGGCTGATCCCGGGGAACGCCGCTTCTCTTCGATGGTTGGCGGCGCCGAGCTCGCGCTCGGCGCTCGTCACACTCTCACCGCTCGATGGATGAATCAACAACTTCCTCGCGTAAAAGCAGCGATTCGGGCGCGCGAACAGATTGCGCTTGACAGCGGGGCACGATGTGCCAAGCCGATAAGGGCGTGGAGCGAGGATGCGTGCGCATGCAGGTGATCGAGCTGACCGGCTGGGGATTGGAGCATATCGCCGCCGGCGAGCGCGCCGCGCCGCCCGCGCCCGGCCTCGGCGAGCTGCTCTTGGAGATGCGCGCCGCGACGGTGAACTTTCGCGACTTTGTGTTTGCGCGCGGCGGCTACGGCCGGGAGAGCGGCACGCTTCCGCGGGTGCTGCTGAGCGACGGCGCGGGGCAGGTAATCGCGACCGGCGCGGGCGTCACCCGCGCCGCGATCGGCGATCTGGTTTGCCCGATCGTTATGCCGCAATGGCATAGCGGCCCGCTCCGCGACGAGCATCGCGCGCACGCGCTCGGCGGCACGAGCGACGGCGTGATGGCCGAGCGCATGCTGGTCAAAGAAGACGCCGTGGTGCGGGCGCCGCAAGGCTTCGCGGCGGCGGAAGCGGCGGCCTTGCCCTGCGCCGCCGTAACCGCCTGGAACGCGCTCGTCATGGCGGCGGTGAAGCCGGGTGATCTGGTGCTGACCCAGGGCACCGGCGGCGTCTCGCTGTTCGCGATGCAATTCGCGCGGGCGCTGGGCGCGACCGTGGTCGTCACCTCGTCGAGCGACGCGAAGCTGCAACGCGCGCGGGCGCTCGGCGGGCAGCTCGGCATCAACTATCACCGCATGCCGGAATGGGCGGCCGAGCTGCGGCGCTTGACCGGCGGGCGCGGCGCCGACCTGGTCATCGAGCTGGGCGGCGCGCAGTCCTTGTCTCAATCCGTGCGCGCGGTGCGCACCGGCGGCACCGTGGCACTGATCGGCGTGCTGTCGGGCGCCAATGCCGAGCTCGAGCTTGGCCGCGTGGTGACGCGCGGCCTGCGGCTGCAGGCGGTGACCCTGGGCTCGCGCGACAGCTTCGAGGCGATGGTGCGCTTCATCGATCAGCATCATCTGAAGCCGGCGATCGACGAGCGGCGGTTCGCCTTTGCCGAGACCCGCGCGGCGATCGCGACCATCGCCCAAGGCCGTCACTTCGGCAAGCTGGCGATCGAGTTCTAAAGCGTGATCCGATCAGGTAGAATCGGATCACGCTCTCGATTTACTGACTGGAGGGCGAGGCTTGCCTCGCCGGTAGACTTGGCCCGCAACCCGATAGAGCGGCGATGCGTTGTCCACGGTGTGGAGCCATGCGACGACGGACAGCGACCCCAGGCACCATGTTTAGCTTTGGCCGCCACGGCAGTGACGTCACTTTGTCGCTACGAAATCCTCGATTATCCGAACCAGAGCCTGTGGCTGCTCCTCCGCGACCCAGTGACCGCAGTTCGGTATGACCGCTTCCTTCACGGAGGTCGCGCCCGCCGCCCGCAGTCCCTTCTCAAGCGCCGGCAGCATCGGTCCGCCGCTGTGATCGCCCCCCACCAGCAGGATCGGAGTCGATAGCGCGTTTTGGTGGCTCCGATTGTAAGCCTCGTCTTGCGGGAAGGCGCGATAGAACTCAAAGCCGGCCCGGAGGCTCTCTGGCTTGCGGTACGCGCCGGCGTAGGCATTCCGGTCGGCCGGGGAAATAGCCGACGGCGTGACGGCAAAATCGTTGAAAAAATGCCGGAAGTAAATCTCCTGACGGCCCGCCACGAGAGCTTCGGCCAGACCGGGAGTCGCGTTAAAACCGAAATGCCAGGCCCAGGGGGAACCCTTGACCATCGTCCAGGGATCGATGCCCGGAACGGGGATGTCGATTATCGCAACCCCGCTGAGGTCTTCTGGGTATGAGCGAGCATAAGCGTAGGCGACCATTCCCCCGATGTCGTGGCCGATCACATAGACGTGCTTGAGGCCAAGCTGAGCCACCAGCGCATGGACATCTTCGGCAAGGGTTGCCTTGTCATAGCCGGTGGCAGTCGCGCGCGAGCCTCCAACGCCGCGCAAGTCCGATGCAATGACCGTATATCTCGACGACAACGCGGGAATGACCTTGTGCCACTCGTGCGAGCTTTCGGGCCAACCGTGCAAAAGCACGATCGTCGTGTCGCCCATCCCCGCACGCAGGTAGTGAATCGTTGTCCCGTGCACGTTCGCGTCCCGTGCGACGATACCCCCTGAAATCTGGGGCGGCGCGGACCAGGCTGCTGGCGCAGCCACGGCCCCAGCGGAAACAACCGAGAGAAGAATGCGAGCCCCAATAACGGCCGCGCGATTGCGGTACTGTGTCATGGCGTCCTGCTCCTTTTAATCCAAGCTGCAACGGGCTCCAGTGACCCGTCCGTTGCCATGACGTCTCACCGATCGAGGCTTCGACATGTTCCTTTGACAAAATCGAATAGGACGTACCACTTGAAGTCGGGACTATTTGGCAACGCGCCGCGCCCTGTCGCTTCCAAGATTCAGCGAAGGCCCGAATTCGACTTGGAATTGACGTGCCGCCGACCGAGGACAATTCCCGTTCAATCTCAGCGTACAGCTCGTCTGATTGCCGCAACCGCGGAGAACGGCCCGGATTGCTCCGGCCCGGGGCGTAGCGCTGCAGCCCTAGTCAAACCGCGGCAAATAGCTCTCACGCGCGCGGCCTAAATCTGCGCGCAGAGCTATCGCTTGTCTCCGCCCTGTCGACATGAGCCAGGGTCCGCCAGCGAGTCGCCGACCCTGGTCGCGGCGGCGCGGCTTCAGGCGGCTTGGGCCTGGCCCGGCGCCGGCAAAAGACCGAGCTGAACCATCATCCCGAGCGTATCAAAGACGCCCCAGTGGGCGGACACTTTGCCCTCGTCGTTGAAGCGGAAGATGTCCGTGCCGTTCACCGTGAATTTCCGTCCGGTAGGCGGCATGCCCATGAACGGGCCGGTATGCGTACCCGTCGTCGAGATATGACACATAACCCGATCGCCTTCGGCAATCATGAACTCGATCTCGATATGTAAGTCCGGGAACGCTCCGCAGAACGCCCCGAGCACTCTTTTGAAGCCCTCATGACCATCGGCAGCACCCGGAGGAAGGCCGTAATCCTGATGATCGACACGGTCTGCAGCGAGGAAGCGCTCACACATGTCGAGCCGGCCAGCGTTGATGACTTCCTCGATAAGATTGCGAATAGAGGCCTGGTTTCTCTCGATATTGCTTGCGGATATCATGGTCGTCATCCTTTCTATCGCTCTGAGGGATTGATCTCCCTCGCGATACATTGACGGCTCGGCTTTCCTCATTTCGACAGCACCGGTGATATTTCTCGCGTCAAGCGGCACGGCCTCGTCGAAGCCTGTGCCCCCGGCTCCCTGCTGGCCGAGCACGCGTCCTGGCGCGTTGGGTGAAGCCTGTCGCCCCGGCCCATACTGCGAGGCCTCAAGCAGGTCTGTTAGAGCTGAATCCCCTTAGCTCGCCACCCGCTTCGCGAGTCGCGCCCTCTCAACAGCGGCAGAGGCTGGGGGTGGGAGCTTCGATTCGGCAGAATAAGCGTTCGGCGCAAATCAAACGAAATGCCCGATATCAAAGCACCGAGGGGACCTGCCGCCTTAGGAACTCGCGCATGGCCGCGTCCTCGCACAAGCCGATCGCGCGGCTGTAGGCGGCACTCGCCTCATCCAGTCGCTTCATCCGCATGAGCAAATGGGCTGCGACCGCCCAGTATGGTTGGTAGTCCTCGACGGTCTCCGGAGCAATTGTTGCAAGATGCGCCCATCCCACCGTCGCGCCGCGGGCCTCCGCAACGGCAGCCGCGCGGCTGACGAGCGCACCGGCGGTGGGTGCCAATCTCACAAGTCCTTCGTACAACAGGGCGATAGCTTCCCAGTCGGTGCTGCCGGTGAAGGCGCGGCGAGCATGCATCGACTGGATCGCCGCTTCGAGTTGAAAGCGCCCAATGCGCCCCATTCGCTCCGCAGCGATCAACATCTGCTCGGCCTCCTCGATCAACGGCTGCGACCAGCGTGTTGCGTCTTGCTCCGAAAGCGGCACATAGTCACCCGCGGCGGTACGCCTCGCACCCCGCCGCGCTTCACAATGAAGCATCAGCGCCAAAAGACCATGTACTTCGGGTTCGACTGGCATGAGGCGTAAAAGCAGCCGGCCAAGACCGACCGCCTCTGCCGCTAGTCCCTTGCGACGCGGATCCGCTCCCGCCACATCGTCCCAGCCACTTCCGTAAGCGCCGTAGATTGCCTCGACCACGGCATCGAGGCGCGGCGGCAGTTCTTTAACCTCAGGAATTTCGAAGGCAATTCGCGCGTCCCGAATCTTGGTTTTGGCGCGGCTAAGACGCTGACCCATCGCGGAAGGCTTGACCAGGAACGCGGAACCGATGCGCACCGCATCAAGGCCCAATACGGTCTGGAGCATGAGAGGTGTGCGCGCCGAGACGTCGATCGCTGGATGGGCGCAGATGAACATGAGCTTTAGACGTTCATCGGG
>DATLUE010000406.1:0-5252 GCA_035533255.1 Allostellaceae bacterium
GCGCTTGCCCGGAGGTGGCTTTCGGCGCCGCTTTATGCGGCTGCGCAAAAGCCGGCACCGCCGCGAGCACGGCAAGAAAAGCGGCGATCAGAGCACGACGCGCCATAGCGGATCATCCTTTCGCTGGGAAACCGGCGCACGGGACCGCTCGGCGGCGGAACCGGGTTCGGCGCGCCTTAAAGCATAAAGGCGGACCCAGAACAAGCGCGCAACCCCGCGGAAGCCCTTAAATAATTGTGATGAATTGACACTTTACCCCGTTATTCCTATTTCTCCTTGGTCCCCGCCCCCATCTGCTGAGGCTTTGATGATCGGCGCCATCGCCCGGCGACTGTTTGGTTCTGCAAACGATCGCTACGTCAAGAGTCTCGGCCCGCTGGTCGACGAGATCAACGCCCTGGAGCCGGAGCTGGCCGCACTCGACGATGCCGGGCTGCGCGCGCGGACGCAGCATTTCAGGGACCGGCTGGCCCAGGACGAATCGCTCGACGACCTGCTGGTCGAGGCCTTCGCCACCGTGCGGGAGGCCGCCAAGCGCACCCTCGGCCAGCGGCATTTCGACGTCCAATTGATGGGCGGGATCGTCCTCCATCGCGGCATGATCGCCGAGATGAAGACCGGCGAAGGCAAGACCCTGGTCGCGACGCTCCCGGTCTATCTCAATGCGCTCGCGGGCAAGGGCGTCCACGTCGTCACGGTCAACGACTATCTGGCAAAGCGCGACAGCGAGTGGATGGGCCAAGTCTATCGCTTCCTCGGCCTCGCCGTCGGCTGCATCGTTCATGGGCTCGACGACGTCCAGCGGCACGACCAATACGCCGCCGACGTGACCTATGGCACCAACAACGAGTTCGGCTTCGATTATCTTCGCGACAACATGAAGTTTCGGCTCGAGGAGATGGCGCAGCGGCCGTTCAACTACGCGATCGTCGATGAGGTCGATTCGATCCTGATCGACGAGGCGCGCACGCCGCTGATCATTTCCGGACCGTCCGAGGATTCGTCCGAGCTCTACCGCCAGGTCGATCTCCTGCTGCCCGCGCTCAAGGACGAAGATTTCGAGAAGGACGAGAAGCAGCGCACGGTCACGCTGACCGAAGCGGGCGTCGAGCGGATCGAGGCGCTGCTGCGCGAGGCCGACCTCCTCAAGGAGGGCACGCTCTACGACATCCACAACGTCGCGCTGGTGCATCACACCAACCAGGCGCTGCGCGCGCATAAATTATTCGCGCGCGATACCGACTACATCGTGCGCGACGACAAGGTGATCATCATCGACGAGTTCACCGGGCGCATGATGGAGGGCCGGCGCTATTCGGAAGGCCTGCACCAGGCGCTCGAGGCCAAGGAACACGTCACCATCCAGAACGAGAACCAGACCCTCGCCTCGATCACGTTCCAGAATTACTTCCGGCTCTATCCGAAGCTTGCCGGCATGACCGGCACGGCGATGACCGAATCGACCGAGCTGGCCGAGACCTACAAACTCGATGTGATCGAGATGCCGACCAACGAGCCGTGCATCCGCAAGGATTACGACGACGAGGTCTATCGCTCGGCGCGCGAGAAGAACGAGGCGATCCTGGCCCAGGTGATGGAATGCCAGGCGCGCAAGCAACCGGTGCTGATCGGCACGGTGTCGATCGAGAAATCCGAAGTGCTGTCCGAGCTCTTCAAGCAAAAGAAAGTGACGCACCAAGTCCTCAACGCGCGCTATCACGAGCAAGAGGCCTACATTATCGCGCAAGCCGGCCGCCCGGGCGCCGTCACCATCGCCACCAACATGGCCGGCCGCGGCACCGATATTAAACTCGGCGGCAATCCCGAGATGCGATTGCAGCAGGAAGCGGCGGCGACGGTCGATCCGACCGAGCGCGCGGCCAAGGAAGCCGCGATCGCCGCCGACATCGCGGCGGCGCATGACGAGGCCGTCAAGGCCGGCGGGCTGTTCGTGATCGGCAGCGAGCGCCACGAAAGCCGCCGCATCGACAACCAGCTCCGCGGCCGCTCGGGCCGGCAAGGCGATCCGGGCGCGTCGAAATTCTTCGTTTCGCTCGACGACGACCTGATGCGCATCTTCGGCTCCGAGCGCATGGACGGGATGCTGCAAAAGCTCGGCCTCAAGGAGGGCGAAGCGATCATCCATCCCTGGATCAACAAGGCGCTCGAGAAGGCGCAGCAAAAGGTCGAGGCGCGCAACTACGAGATCCGCAAGCATCTCCTGCGCTTCGACGATGTGATGAACGACCAGCGCAAGGTCGTCTATCAGCAGCGGCGCGAGATCATGAGCGCGCTCGACGTCGCCACGATGGTGGCCGACATGCGGCACGACACCGTCGAGCGCGTGGTCGGACGCTTCCTGCCCGAGAATTCTCTGCCCGACCAATGGGACGTCGCCGGGCTTTACGCCGAATGCGGCCGCCTCCTCAATCTCGATTTGCCGATCGTCGATTGGGCGAAGGAAGAGGGCATCGCCGAGGACAACATCGCCGAGCGGCTGATCGAGGCGGCGAACGCCAAGATGGCGCAGAAAGCGGCGAATTACGGCGCCGAGCTAATGCGCCTCGCGGAGCGCAGCTTGCTGCTGCAGATTCTCGACCAGACCTGGAAAGAGCATCTGCTCGCGCTCGACCATCTGCGCCAGGGCATCAATCTGCGCGCCTATGCGCAGCGCGACCCGCTGAACGAGTACAAGCACGAGGCTTTCGTCCTGTTCCAGGAAATGCTGGCGCATCTGCGCGAGGCGGTGACCAGCGTGCTGTGCCATGTCGAGCTGCGCGTGCAGCGCCCGGAGGATCCGGCGTCGCCGCCGCAATCGCCGCCGCCCGAGGCCCCGTCGCTAGCGCCGCGCCCGCGCTTGATCGAGACCCGCGAGGATCCGGCGATGATGGCCGGCGCCGCGGCGCAAGGCGGCGACACGGCCGTCGCGCTCGCGCCGCCGCCCGCTCCCTGGGCGAAGACGCCGCGCAACGCGCCGTGCCCCTGCGGATCGGGCAAGAAATTCAAGCACTGCCACGGCCGCGTCTAGCGCGCGCCGCCCGGCTGCCCGACTGCCGGCAACTTTTCCCGAGTGACAAAGATTTAATATGGGCGAAGGTGGCCCGTAACCCGGCTTCGCTCATTCTAAGTGCACAGCATCGCCAGGCGCGGCCCAGGGCGCCTCGATCGACCGTTATCGAACCCAAAGAGGTCCACACCCATGTCTTCGCTTCCTCCCCGCTCGCCCACCAAGCCGTTGCGCTTTGCCACCTTCGCCGCGACCGTGGCGCTCGCGCTTGCGGTGGGTCCGCTCGCGCAAGCGCAAAATGCGCCAGCGAGCGCGAGTGCGAACTCGCCGCTGGTTGCCGCTTTGCCGAGCTTTTCGCCGCTGGTCAAAAAGGTGATGCCGGCCGTGGTCAATATCTCGGCGACGCTGAAGCCCGGCGCCGATCTGAGCGATGAAGTGGGCAATGGCGACGACCAGAATCAGGACCAGGATCAAGGTCCGTCCGGTCCCGACCTCGGGCCGCAGCAGGGTTTCCCGCAATCGCCCTTCGACGAGATGCTGCGCCGCTTCTTCGAGCAGCAGGGCCGCCAGGCGCCGCGCAACACGCATGAGCACACGATGGCCCTCGGCTCCGGCTTCATCATCGATCCGACCGGCTATATCGTCACCAACAACCACGTCGTCCAGCAAGCCGAGAAGGTGTCGGTGATCTTCCAGGACGGCAGCGAGCATCCCGCCAAGATCATCGGCCGCGACACCAAGACCGATCTCGCGCTCCTGAAAATCGACGCACCCAAGCCGCTGCCTTACGTGAGCTGGGGCAAGAGCGATGCCGAGCAGGTCGGCGATTGGGTGCTGGCGGTCGGCAATCCCTTCGGTCTCGGCGGCTCGGTCAGCCCCGGCTTCGTCTCGGCGCGCGGCCGCGACATCCACGCCGGCCCCTATGACGATTTCCTGCAGATCGACGCCTCGATCAACCGTGGCAATTCCGGCGGGCCGACCTTCAACCTCGACGGCCAGGTGGTCGGCATCAATACCGCGATCTATTCGCCCAATGGCGGCTCGGTCGGCATCGGCTTCGCGATCCCGTCGGATCTAGCGAAGCCGGTAATCGACCAATTGCGCGAGCACGGCAAGGTCGAGCGCGGCTGGCTCGGCGTCCAGATTCAGCAAGTCACGCCCGAGATCGCCAAGAGCCTCAAGCTACCCAAGGACGAGGGCGCCTTGGTCTCGAGCGTCACGCCGGATAGTCCCGCCGCGAAAGCCGGGTTCAAACAGGGCGACGTGATCCTATCGTTCAATGGCCACGCGATCGACAAGATGCGCAGCCTGCCGATCCTGGTCGCCGAAACGCCCGCGAACCAGGCGGCGGCCATTCGCGTCTGGCGCAGCTCGGGAGAAACCAACCTCTCGGCGACGATCGCCGCAATGCCCGCGAACCCGCAAGTCGCGGAGAATTCCGAGAACAGCAGCACGATGGGCTTGCAGCTTGCGCCGCTCGACGCCGCGTCGCGGCAACGGCTTCACATCGGTAGCGACGTGAAGGGCGTCGTCGTGACGAAGATAGCCGAGAACAGCCCGCTTGCCGAGCTCGGCCTGGAGCGCGGCGACGTCATCGAGTCGATCAACCAGCAAAAGGTCGCCACGCCGGACGAAGCCGCCCGCGCGCTCAAGGCGGCGAAGAAAGACAAGCAGAACGAGAATGTTCTGATCCTGCTCGACCGCCACGGCGTCGATCAATACGTCGCGCTGTCGCTGAGCAGTCAGGACAACGGCTGAGCGTCGGACGGGGCTGCCGAGGAGCAATCCGCTCGTCGGGCCCGGCAGAATGATGGGAACGCGACCAAGCGCGGGTGGCGAGCATGAAACGCCGCCGCCGCCCGCGATCTCATGCCGGTCGAGCTGGCGTGCGACCACCGGCATCGCTGCGTCATCGATGATCGGCTTTTCGGCGGCCCGCTTGCCGAAGCCTAATGAGAGCCGGCGTGATTCGCGCCGTGGCCCAGCGAATCGCCCTGCCACTGCAACCGATCGTATTTCAGAACAAACCGCGCGTGCGCGAGCTGCTTCGAATCGGCGGCGAGCCGCATTTGGTCTCCGGAAGCCTCATCCTGCGATAGCTTTGCACGCGCCACGCTTACGTTCTGCTCCGCCTTCTGCAAATCGGCATCGTTGCCGGCGCAAGCATTGAGGGCCAGCATCGTTGTCGCGACGACGGCGAGCCGGGCGGCGCGAGTGTGGAAAAAAAGACGTCTCCGGCTCATGT
>DATLUE010000407.1:0-2904 GCA_035533255.1 Allostellaceae bacterium
GCATCGTCATCGGCCGGCTGCTCGGCGCTGCCAATGTCGGGATCTTTGCGCTCGGCACAGAGATCGGTTCGCTGCCGACGACCGAGCTCGTCCTCCCGCTGTGCCGGGCATTGTTCTCGGGGTTTGCCGAGGCCAATCGCACCGGCTTCAGCCCGGCGCGCGTCTATGTGCGGGTCATCTCGGCGACGTTGCTGCTGACGCTGCCGATCGCGCTCGGCATCTCTCTGTTGGCCGATCCGCTGGTGCGGCTGGCGCTGGGAGCGCAGTGGCTGGGGGCGGTGCCGCTGATATGGATTCTGGCGCCGCCCGGCGCCGTGACCGTCATCAGCTGCGTTGCCGCCGCCGCACTGAGCGCCCAAGGCTTGCCGCATCTCAATTTCCAGCTGGGCGCGATCAGCACGGTGCTCAAGGTGCCGCTGCTGGTCGGGCTGGTCGTCGGGTTTGGCCTGGTCGGCGGCGCGATTGCCGTCGCCGTGTCGTTGACGATCGAGCAGGGGCTCTATCTGGACGTGACGCGTCGCCGGCTTGGGGTGCGCGTCGCCGATCTGGCGCGTGGCGCGTGGCGCGCGATGCTCGCCACGGTGGTGATGGGTGCGGTATTGGCCGGCTGCGGCCTCGGATGGACGCACGCCGATGGCGGGATGCTGGAGGCGGCGCGCCTGGCGGGTTTCACGACGCTGATCGGCGCGGCGGTGTACGCGCTGACGCTGCTCGCCACCTGGATCGCCTCCGGCCGGCCCGACGGCGCCGAGAGCGACGCGATAGGTCTGCTGCAACGTGGTCTCGGCCGGTTGCGGCCCGCGGTGGGACTTGCCCCTCCGGTGGTCGGATCGCGATGAGCTTAGATCTTTCGGGGCTCGGAATGCTCGCTGGAGAAAGGCCGTGGGATCAATGAGAGCGTTTGACCTCCTGCCATATCGATACCGCCGCCCTGTGGAGATCCATCGCCACAACCGCGCGATCGCCGAGATCGCACGGACCCCGCCGCTTTGCGCCTCGGGTCCGGAGCCGATGTTTCTCAGCATGCTGCGGCACAGCGATGTGCTGATGTACCTGCTGGCGATAAAATCGGTCTATGCACAGCTTGGCCGGGGCTTGATCACGATCGTCAACGACGGGTCGTTGACCGCTGCTGATCGCCGCCTCCTCGATCACCACCTCGGTCGGGTCCGGTATCTTCAGATCCAAGACGTCGACACAACGCCCTGTCCCCGCGGCGGGACGTGGGAGCGCCTGCTCGCCATCCTCGATAGCGCGCGCGATCATTACCTGATCCAGGTCGACGCCGATATCGTCGCGCTCGGGGATCTGGCCGAGGTCGGCGAATGCATACGCGACAACCGCGCGTTCACGCTCGGCGGCGACCCGTCATCGCGGCTCGAATCAGTCGGCGAAACGAGCGCATCGGCGCGAAAACACCGCGATCCGCATGTCCAACTTGCGGCGGAGCGGCTCCTCGACCAAATGCCAGGTGCGGGCTCCTTGAAATACGTCAGGGGCTGCTCGGCCTTTGCCGGGTTCCCGCGCGGCGGCAATCGTTCGGCAATTGTCGCATTCTCAAATTGGATGGAGCAACGGTTGGGTCGGCAATGGCACGATTGGGGCAGCGAGCAGGTCGCGTCCAACTTCCTGATCGCGAACTGTCCAGATCCTCTGATCCTGCCCTGGCCCAAATACCGGTCCTTCTTTCCGGGCAGCGAGCTCGCCGGTGCCAATCTGATCCATTTCTTTGGTACGTATCGGTTCATGAACGGCGAGTACGCGGCGCAAAGCCGGCGCGCCATTGCAAACCTGACGCATCTCGGATAATGCGAATGCCACAGAACTTTCTGTGACCAGATGGCATTGGCGGCTATTAAAAGTATCTTGCCTATCCGGTTGAAGCAGGTTGAGAGGAGTAGCGCAGATGCGAGCGAGTGCTAAAGGCGCCATCGAGGGACTGGCAGATCGGCTGGGTTACTTGGTGCTGCCCAAATGGCGTCTCCCCAACCTGGAATTGTCGACTCATCTGCGGCAACTCTTCCAAAAATACGGGATCGACTGTGTTATCGATGTCGGCGCCAATACCGGGCAATACGGCCAGTTCTTACGAAATGAAGTTGGATTCGCAGGATTGATCATTTCGATTGAACCTTTGAGCGATTGTTTTGTCGACTTAAATCAAGCGGCGTCGTGCGATCCGGATTGGATTGTTCTTAATTTTGCGCTCGGCGCGACCGCGGGCAACGCTCTGTTCAATGTCATGGCCTACCGCCAACTGTCCTCGTTTCTTGATCCCAGTAACGATCAAGCGGCGCACATGGCCGCACTCAATCAAGTGCACCAGAAAATCTCGGTGCCGGTGCGGCGGCTGGATACCGTGGTTGCCACCATCGAGGCGTGCCGGCCATTGGGTCCGATCTACCTCAAGCTCGACACACAGGGTTTCGATCTCGAAGTGGTTAAAGGATGTGGCGCGGCGATCGAGCGGGTGCAGGCGCTGCAAACCGAGGTCTCGGTCCTGCCGATCTATGACGGGATGACTGATTGGCGGTCGGCGATTGCGGCGTTGGAGACACTCGGCTTCGCGATGTCGGGACTATGGGCGGTCAATCGCGATTTTGCGCTCAAAGCCATGGAATTCGACTGCGTCATGGTCCGCTCGACCGGTGGTTCGCCGGATCGCACGCCCAGCGGCAACGGGAGGGAAGATGCCCGCGATTAGCGTCGTGGTACCCTATTATCAGCGCGAGGCCGGTCATCTTTCGCGTGCGATCCGGTCGGCCTTGCGCCAGCGGGAGGTCGAGACGCCGGCGATCATCGTGGTCGACGACGGCTCGCCGCTGCCGGCCGCCGCGGAAATCGCGGCGCTCGACCCTGCCGAATGTCAACACGTCACCGTTTTGTGGCAGCACAACCAGGGGC
>DATLUE010000408.1:0-4071 GCA_035533255.1 Allostellaceae bacterium
TCCGGATGGACAAGGTAACCGGCAAGGGCAAATACGCGATCGTCCAGGGCGAGGACGAGCTCGCCTCGATCGG
Organism: Allostellaceae bacterium; assembly: GCA_035533255.1. GTDB lineage: Bacteria > Pseudomonadota > Alphaproteobacteria > ATCC43930 > CGMCC-115725 > CAIKMD01. The sequence goes on from DATLUE010000408.1 coordinate 74, forward strand.
CATCGTCATGGGTGCGGCCTGGAACGGCGCGCGCGCCTTCACCTGCACGTCGGGGCCGGGCGTCTCGCTGATGACCGAGTTCGTCGGCCTCGGCTATTACGCCGAGATCCCGGCTGTGATCATGGACGTGCAGCGCGGCGGTCCCTCGACCGGCATGCCGACGCGTACCCAGCAAGCCGATCTGATCGGCGCCGCCTATGCCTCGCATGGCGACACCAAGCATCCGATGCTGTTCCCGGAAAATCCGGGCGAATGCTTCGAGATGGGCGCGCTCGCCTTCGACCTCGCCGACAAGCTGCAGACGCCGGTGTTCCTGATGCTCGATCTCGACATCGGCATGAACGACTGGCTCACCCGGCCATTCGCCTGGGACGACAGCCGCCAGATCGACCGCGGCAAGGTCATGACCTATGACGACCTCCAGGCCGGCAAGGAATTCGCCCGCTACACCGATTTCGAGGGCGACGGCGTCGGCTATCGCACCTATCCCGGCACCCATCCGACCAAGGGCTCGTATTTCACCCGCGGCTCGTCGCATGACCGCTTCGCCAAATACAGCGAGAACGGCACGGTCTATGTCGAGAACATGCAGCGCTTGCTGCGCAAGTTCGAGACCGCGAAGAAGCTGATCCCGGCGCCGGTGCGACGCGACGCGCAGCAGAAGACCAAATACGGCGTGCTCTATTTCGGCTCGACCGCGCCCTCGATGCACGAGGCGTTGTCGGCGCTGAACGCGGATGGCATCCATCTCAACGCGATGCGGCTGCGCGGCTTCCCGTTCAGCGACGAGGTGGTGAATTTCGTCCTCGAGCACGAGCAGGTCTTCTTCGTCGAGCAGAACCGCGACGCGCAGTGCCGCACCTTGCTGGTGACCGAGAGCAATCTCGATCCGGCGCGCATCGTGCCGGTGCTGCATTACGACGGCACGCCGATCACCGCCCGCTTCATCACCGACAAGATTTCCGCCCTCCTCAAAGCGCGCAACGTGGCGCCGCTGCGCGAAGTGGCGCGATGAAGCCAGGAATTCGTCGTTGCGAGGCCGAGCTTGGCGAGGCCGAAGCAATCCAGGGCGACGGCTCGTCTGGATTACTTCGTCGCTGTGCTCCTCGCAATTCCGAGGAAGGATAATGAAATGACCTACATTCCGAAGCCCAAGCTCCACCATCCCGAGTTGCCGAAGAACAAGCTCGGCTTTACCCATCGCGACTATGAGGGCTCGGTCTCGACCCTGTGCGCCGGCTGCGGCCATGATTCGATCAGCGCCGCGATCATCCAGGCCTGCTTCGAGCTCGATTTGCCGCCCCACCGCATCGCCAAGCTCTCGGGCATCGGCTGCTCGTCGAAGACGCCCGATTATTTCCTCGGCAATTCGCACGGCTTCAACTCGGTCCATGGCCGCATGCCGTCGGTGCTGACCGGCGCCAACCTCGCCAACAAGGATTTGATCTATCTCGGCGTCTCGGGCGACGGCGACAGCGCCTCGATCGGCTTCGGCCAGTTCGCGCATTCGATCCGGCGCGGCGTCAACATGGTCTATATCGTCGAGAACAACGGCGTCTATGGCCTAACCAAGGGCCAATTCTCGGCGACCTCGGACAAGGGCTCGAAGAGCAAATACGGCGCGATCAACAGCGATACGGCGATCGACATGGTCGGCATCGCGCTGCAATTGGGCGCGAGCTTCGTCGCGCGTGGCTTCTCGGGCGATAAGGCGCAGCTCGTGCCACTGATCAAGGCGGCGATCAACCACCACGGCGCGGCGTTCATCGATTGCGTCAGCCCCTGCGTCGCCTTCAACAACCATGTCGGCTCGACCAAGAGCTTCGATTATGTGCGTGAGCACAACGAGACCGTGAACCGGCTCGACGTCATGGTCGAGCACGATCCGATCACCGCCGACTACGCGCCCGGCACTGTCGAGCTGGTGACGCAGCATGACGGCTCGGTGCTGCGGTTGCGCAAGATCGCGGCGCATTACGATCCGAGCGACCGGATCGCCGGGATGAATTATCTACAGGAACGCGCGGCGGCGGGCGAGATCGTGACCGGCCTGCTCTACGTCGACCCGCAAGGCGAGGATCTACACGATTATCTCAACACGGTCGCCAGACCCTTGAACGAGCTCGGCACCGCCGATCTCGTGCCGGGCTCGGCGGCGCTCGCCAAGCTCAACGACGACTTGCGGTAAGGCGTCTCGCGCGGCGCCAGTTGCGCCGCGCTTCATCTCGATCTCAGTGAGCCGGCTGGTCTTTCTTGTCGGGCGTCGGCGGTGCTGCCTTCGCCGGCGGAGCGGGATGCGCCGCCGGTGCCGGCGCGGCCGGGTGCGGCGCGGGAGCGGCAGCAGCCGGATGCGGCGCAGGAGCCGCAACCACTGGATGCACGGCGGGCGGCGCTGGCCGCGGCGGCGGAGCGGGCGCGTGGGTCCAGGCCTGCGGGGTCGGCGCGATGTGAGTTTGTTGCTGCGGATGCGGGACCTGAATGACGGGCGGTATTGGCCGCGCGGGCGGCTTTGGCGGATGCGGCAGCGCAGCGGCTTGCCGTGCCGGCGGCGGCGGAACCGCCGGCGCGTGCGGTTGTGCCACAGCGGTGTGAGGGGCGGTCGGCGGCGTCGGCGCATTCGGCCGAGCGATGACGGTGTGGGGCGCCGGCGCAGCCGCTCTTTGTTGCGGCGGACGCGCCGCTTCGCGCACGGCCGGCGCCGGCAGCACAGGCGCGCCGGGTCGCGCGATCGCCGGACGGGGCGATGGCGCGCCGGGTTGCGCCGTTCCCGAATGCGCGTTGGTTGCGGCTGCGACCGGCGGTACCGGATGCGGCGCGAGAGCGGCTTTCGCTGGTGCGGTCGGAGCGGCCGATGCAGCACGCTTGTCGGTACGCGCCGGCTGGCTCGGCGCCGGCTGATTCGGAGAATTTTGCGCATGCTGCGGCGTGGGCGCCGGCGTCGCGCTGACCGCCCGCCCGGTTGGCGGCGCGTGATTCTCGGCAGCGGCGACACGATGGGGACCGGGCGCGGTCGGCACGCGTTGCATCCCGAGGCTGGCCGGCGTGGTCGCGGCGACGCGGCCGCGGGCGACCGTCGCCTTGGCGTTGGCCTGTGGCACGGTCGCGGCAGCAGGATCGGCGCGGCCGATGCGGGCGAGCGGACTGGGATGGAAGCTCGTCAGCGCGGTCGTGGTCCGCACGCGTGCCAATTGAGCCGGTGCCACCGCCAAGGTCGCGCGCTGCACCGGCGCGGCATTGGTGAAGGCAGCGGCGGGCACCACGGTCGTGGCGTCGCGGTTGCGGAAATTGTTGATCGTGACGTTGCGGCCGCTGGCCCCGGCGGTGTTCCAATCCCGGCCGTTGACATTCCGCTCGTAGGAAGCGCTCGCCCGGTAGTCGGGGTGATAGGCCTCGTGCGGCGCGAGCGCGACCCAGCCGACCGCGGCGACCGCGGCGCCAGCGACGAGATCGACGCCAAAGCCATTGCCGCCGACGAAGGCGACCAGCGCCGGCGCATAGATCGGCTGCGGCGGGATGTCCTGCGGGACCCAGGCCCAGCGATCGTCGCGATCGATCCAGCGGCCGTAATGAAACGGCGCGAAGCCCCAGGGCGTGTCGTCGATCCAGGTCCAGCCCCAAGGCGGCACGAATGCCCAATGGCCGTCGCGATAAGGCGCCCAGCCGGCCGGCAGGTCGCTGGGATACCACACCCGGCCGTAATCCGGGTCGGGGCTCCAACGGCCATATTGATCGAGGTCCTGATAGCCGGTGACCGCGGTCGGGATATAGACCGGCTGCCGCGCGACATCCTCGCGGCGCTCGCGTGCCAAGGCCCAATTGTCGAAATCGCTTGAGCTGGCTTCGACCAGTTGGATATCCATCGGGTCGCCGCTGATCACTGCCGCCTCGCTCGCGCCGATCTCGACCGCGCCGCGGTCGCCCTCGAAGCGCGCGGCGCCTTCCAGCACGGTCACTTGAACGCGGTCGGCGGGCTGGTCGCCATTGGGCTGGCCGGCATC
>DATLUE010000409.1:0-10629 GCA_035533255.1 Allostellaceae bacterium
TATTCGGGATCAATCTCGTAAGTAATCCCCTTTGCGCGCGACATGGCGATAAGCTGCTCCAGCGCTTGCCGAAACGTGTGGATGCTTTCGGGGCGCTCCGAACCTATTAGATAGAGCTCGCCAGGCTCGCACCTTTCGGTCGACAGCCAATAGGCCTCGACCATGTCGCGGACATGGGTAAAGTTGCGACGATCATCGATGTGCCCCACCTTCAACACAGGTTTCTGGCGGTTGGCTTCGACGCACGCGATCTGATAGGCGTACCACGGAATGCCGAACACCTTGTCCCGCCGCGGCCCTTCGTGGTTGAACGCTCGAGTCCGGATCACCCGCGTGCCGAACGACCGAAAATAGACGTAACCGATCAAATCCTGAGCGATCTTCGTCACGGCGTACGGGTTGACCGGCCGCAATACCGTCATCGGTGTAATCGGCAATTCGTCCTCGGCGATCTCGCCATACTCTTCGCCCGAGCCGGGAATATGGAACGGGCAGTCTAAGGCACGTTCCGTTATTGCATCGAGCAGATTCACCGTGGCGTGATAGTTCATCTGCATGTAGCGATGCGGATTGTTCCAGGATGGACTGACGAAGCTTTCTGCGGCACAGTGAAAGACGCGGTCCGGCACGACTTGATCGACCATCTTGCGCGTCGAGATCGGGTCGGTCAGGTCGCAGTCGACAAGTGTGATCCGATCAAGGATGTGACGGATATTATCCATCCGCGAGAGATGCCAACGCCGCGTGCCATAGATCCGGTAGGTGGGTCCGAGCGACAAAACGTAATCTGCCAGGTGCGAGCCGACGAAGCCGGTGATTCCGGTTATGAGTATGCGTTCAGGCATTTCCGCTCGCTTCGTTGATGATCTTATTGACGACATCCGACAGCAGCGCATCGCCAGTGTAGGGCACGAACCGGCAGCCGGCGCTGTCCGCAGCCTGCCCGTCGCGTTCGTCGTCGCCGACGAACGGGACACGGCTGAGATCCAGGTCGAAGTCGCGTTGCGCCTGAAACAGCATACCGGGCTTGGGCTTACGGCAAGCGCAATTGGCATCCCAGTCGTGCGGACAATGATAGACGGCGTCGATGTGGCCGCCGGCGCCTTCGGCCTCTGCTTTCATGCATGCATGGATTGCCGCGAGATCGGCTTCGGACATGACGCCACGCGCAATCCCAGCCTGGTTGGTCACGATAATCACCCGCCAGCCGGCCGATTTCAGCGCCGCCAGGGCGCGCAACGCGCTCGGCGTCCAGTGCCACTCCGCCCAATTCCGTACGTATTCGGCGCGCGGCACACGGACATTCAGCACCCCGTCACGGTCGAGAATCACGGTCGGTGGGCGCGCAAGAAATGCCTTCGTTCGCGGCAAGCGATCATGGCTGCCGATGCTGTAATAGCGGTGGCTTGTCATATAGGCCGCCAGCTGCCGTTCGGCGATCAGGCTGGGGTAGAGGGCCGCTTCGAGCGACGGATTGCCCGGCGGCAGGCGGTCGATCAGCTCGCGATGCATGATCGCGTAGCCGATGTCGACGCCCTTGAGGTTCGGCGCCCTTCGGCTTTTGTCGTAGGCAACGAGGAACCCATTCTCGACACAGACGTTGTCGCGCGTGTATCCATCGCTGTTGTCATAGACCGTAATTTGCATTGGCGCCTTCGAGCGCCGGTAGTTCTGCACCAGCCGTTCGAGCGACAGTGGCCAATAGTTGTCGCAATACATGAGCAGGAATTCGGGGTCGAGGCGTGCGGCGGCGCGACTCAGCCGAAGCCCCGTCTCGTCGTCGTCCGGCGTCACAGAATAGTTGAGCTCGAGGCCAAACCGCCCGCCGTTGCCGAGATGGTCAATCATCATTTGTGCGCGGTAACCGAGCAACAACAGAATGCGGCCGATACCCTGCTGCTTGAGCATCGCGAGCAGATATTCAATGAAGGGACGGCCGCCGACCTCGATCAGCGGCTTGGGCTGCGTATCCGTGAGCGGCGCCAACCGCGTACCTCGGCCGCCAGCAAGGATTATCGCTTGCGTTATGGCTGACATCGGATCCTCTGTCGGAATCGGCTATTAATGTGGCACCAGCGTCATTGCTCGATCAGTGCGCCCAACATAAGCGGCGTCGATGACATTGTGCAGCCCTAACCGCGATGCATTCATCTTACCCGCCAAGTGCGGCCCGCGTAGCTATTCGATCGCCGACCCGATAACCCGCTTAAGGTCCGAGGCATCCGGCGGTCGCGCCGCGACGATGGCGCGACAGGTCCCATAGCTTCTCGAAAAAACCCAGCCCCAGCGTCCGGATGACGACCGATCACAGCCTCAACGTCCGTCAAAAGGTTGGGGTAATCGCTTTGTCGTCGTACGGCAAGAGATGCCAATCGCCGCGCGGCCGAGCGAAAGCATAGTCCCAGTGGGCGACGAGCGACATGCGTGAAGGCCGAAAATAGCGGATGCGGTTCGATATTACGACGCGAACCAGAACTTCGCAGTCTTCCGGTGAATTATCGGAAACCACGATCTCGTAGTCGTCAAACGACTGCGCGGTCACGGACCGCAGCGAATGTTGCAAGAGGCGCAGTCGGGCCGAGACGATAGCGGAAAATTTCGTGTTTTTTCCAATTCGCGGTCTACTTTTTCTACTATTGAGACCGGTTATGCGTGTTGGTCTACAAAACCGGTGAAGACAAATGATGTCATCATGTGAGTCGAATAAAACGGTTCGAAGTGAAATTCGGGCCGCACGGCGCAAAACTCTGCCCAGGCGCGGCGCTGCCCCCGTCCCGGGTCGGCGAGATAGCAGTTCCAGTCGTCGAGCGCAATCAACGTACCGGGTTGAAGAAGCGACGGTATGAAATTGAGAACCGGCACCGTAGATTTGTAGAGATCGCAGTCTATGTAGATGATCGACGCCTTCCGCGGCAGAAATCGCGCTGCTAATGCGGGTGTCAGCGTTTTGTCGTAAAATCCCCTAACCGTCACCAGACGATCTCGCGGTATTCCGGCCGCCACCACCGCAGCGACGAAATTATCTTCGCTCATCGCGAAGGATCCCTTCTGCCAATCGGCCATGCGGTCTATGGCATCGAGCTCGGGTAGTCCCTCGAAGGAATCGAACCCCACATATGTGAAAGCAAAATTATGACGTGTATGGCGCCACGCATATTGCATGGTTCGTCCCTTATGGCTGCCGAATTCGAAGTAATATCCCTTGGCCAAGCTGTCCGAATAATTGGAAAAGAGAAAATTGGCTGCAGCCAGAAAAAACCGTTCGCGGCACCCTTGCTCGAAGGGCACATAATGCTCCGCTAGCCACTTATCTTTTTCGGTTTTATCGGAAATCATTCGATTCTACTGTTGCGGCCGCGGAAGCCAGGGCTTCAAGCTTCGATAACAACGCGCTTCGGTTCGTTATAGAGCACCATACAGCCCGAGCAGATTCCGAGATTGCAGCGCTTGCCGGTGGAATGTAGCTTGCGAAGCTTGTTGAAGCGAGCCGAGTTGAAGATCTCGATCGGATCTTGTTCGAAGGCGTTGCCGAAGCGGAATTGAGCCTCGAGAATGTCCTCGAAGCACAATGCGACGGCGCCGTTTGCGAGGATAACGAGCTTCTCGAAGATATGGTGGCAGGGCTCGATGTCGATCGCCGGATCGCGCCAATTCTCGTCGCTGATCATGCCCTTGAGCTGGTCGGACCAGTTGTGCACATCGTAGCGGATCAGAACATCGCGCTTGTCGAGCGAGATGGTTTGGAGCCAGAAGCGGCGATAATCGTCCCATTCGTGCGCGTTGAGCTTCTGGCGGACGAAGCGGACAACGAAGCGGGTCTTGTAGTTTCCGGTGTCACGCTGTCGGATCATTTCGAGGCAATTGCGCAGCACGCGGTCGTAATCGGTGCGCGCTCGAGCCGCCTCGTGGGTCGCCTTCGAAAAGCCGTCGATGCTGAAAATCACGGTATCGAGCCCGACCTCGAGCAGCGCCTTGGCCCTTTCCACCGACAGGAGGTGGGCATTGGTCGAAAACGACAGATTGCGGAACCCCGCTGCCTTGACGTACCGGATGCGCTCAACGATGTGCGGGTCGATCAACGGCTCGCCAAGCCCGAACAGGTCGAACATGTCGACCGTGTCCCGGTGCGGCGCGAGGCGGTCGACGAGCACCTTGAACTTATCTATCGGCATGATGCCCTTGGCGCGATCCGTCGGTTCATTGATGACGCACATGCCGCAGGCGGCGTTGCAACCGAAGACGGTCTCGATGACGATGCGGCGCGGAATGATGCGCGCGCCGTCCCATTTCGGATCGTAGCGCGGCGTCACGTGGGGCGCTGCCGGCGGATGCGCGATATCGGTCATCGATGCTCGCGATCAGCTCAACAGCGCGTAAGTCGGTCCGTCCTCGACCGGCATGTGACCAGGCACGAGGCGCGGAATGTGCTTGTTCTTGAAATCGGCGCCTTCGAGGTCGGTCCATGACAACCCGAACGCCCGCAGGCGGTCGTTCCAATAAGCCGATTCATCAAGCTTCTTTTTGAGACGTGCGACCAGAGTATGATCGATCCGCCCGGTCAGCTTGTGCTGGATGTAAGACTGGAAATAGAGCGCGAAGCCGTGCTCGGGCGAGATGACGTCGCTCAGTGCCGTGAGGTTCATCAGCTGCTGGTGCAGCTTCACCTGGCGTTCCTCGCTGAACAGGCGATGGAAGTTGAGGTGGTAGTTCATGTAGAACCAGATGTCGTTGAGTTGCGTCGGAGACGGGACCGCGTTCATTGGGATCGACGAGAACGCCCCAGCGAAATCCTGGGACGCCAAGCGAAGCCCGAGATCGATCTCATCCTGCTTACCATAGCCTCCGGCGTTGAAGCGGACCTCCGTGCTACCAAGGTCCTGTTGGATCAACCCCTGTTCGACCATCGAATCGTAGATCGGCGTGTTCGGGAGCGGCTGCAAGACAGTGATGCCCGACCAGTCCATGTCCATTTCGCGTGCGACGTTGATCGTGTCCGCGATCATCGCCAGCGTCTCGCCGGGAAAGCCTATCATCAGAAACACCCGCGCGTGGATTTCGGGCGCGATGCGGAAGGACTCGGCGGCCGCGATGAAGTTCTTGACCGTCCCTGGCTTCTTGATTTGGCGAAGAATCGCCGGATTGCCGCTCTCCATGCCGATGCTGACGGCGATGCAACCGCTGTCCGCCATCGCCCGCACGATCTCCTTATTGCACGACACAGCGATTAGGCCGTTGGTCGCGTCCCAGGTCATGCCGATGTTGCGGCGGACCATGCCATTGAACAGCGCGAAGGCACGGGCTTCGTCCTTCAGCAGGTCGTCGTCGAGCCATACGAAGTGGCCGATGCCGTATTCGTTTTTGAGGATTGCGAGCTCGTCAAGCACCGACTCGACGTTGCGCTGGCGCACCGAGACACCGTTGAAATTGCGCACGCAACAAAAGGTGCATTGCGCGCGGCATCCGCGATTTGACAAGACCGTCGCGAAGCGTGTGTCGCGCGGCTTGAAGCCGTGGAAGTTCCCCATAACCCCGTAACGCGACAGATCCGCCGTATCCATCAGTTCGTACGCCGGAATCACGTCCATTTCGGCCACGGTCGGACGCAGATCGCGCGTGAACCGCAGCCGGTTGTCTGGTTCCGACAGAATGACCTGGCCCAGCGCGGCGGCCTCTTGTTTGCCGGCGATAACCTCGCAGAAGCGCTTGACCGCAACGTCGGCCTCGCGCAGAAAAGCAATGCGCACGCACGGTATGTCGTCGAGGATGCGCTCGACGTCGTTGCTGACGTGGACGCCACCGATCGCGATCGGCACGCCGAAGCCCGAGGCATATTCACAGACGCGGCGCAGCGATTGGTGCGTCATCGTAAACATGCAGGTGACGCCGATCATGTCGGGCGCAAATTCCTCGATCGCTTCCTTCAACGCGCCTTGCCACGCCCCGTCGAAATCGAACGGCGCCTCGTCATCGTTCCGTTCCTTGCATGCCTTGAGCACAGCGTGATTGAGATTGATCATCTGCGACTCGACACCCACGGCGCGCAGATGTTGCGCGATGACGCCGATACCGTACGCTGGATAATTCGGATAGCGCCGCCTCGCTGCCGTCGCCGGGCGGAAGAGCTCAGCTGAGCCGTCGGGCGGCGTCACGAGCAGGACGCGGCTGATTGGCCCGTTGGGAAACACCCGCGCGAGGAAGTCGCAGGCGCGCACCGCATCGCCCTGCGCGGAGTGGAAGTCGACGACGTTAGTCGTGGCCATCGAGGGTTACCTGCAGCCTAGCGCCGTGATTGCGGACAAGCGCCTCGCTTTCGCGCATGACGACCTGGAGCGAGGTCAGCTTGGCAGCAAAGGGAAAATTAGGCCAATTTCGTTGCGGCGTCACGTGCTTTGGCCGTTCAGGACTGGTCGGATTCTCGCGGTCTATCTCGTAACGTAGACCGAAATACTTGCGCATGGCTTCGAGAATGGTGAACTTGGTGGCCGGTTCGCGGCTGACCGCGTCGTAGGCGCCGTTGGGCACGCCCCGCTCCGCAAGCGCGACCATGTAGCCCGCCAGGTCCTCAGGCGCGACGTAGTCGCGGGCAAAATCTGCAGCCGGCGTAACAAAGGTTTCGTTACGCACTAGACAGCGGATAAGCTGCGCCATGAAAAAGCCGGATTGGAGGTCGATGTGCCGGCTGAAATATCCGAACACGCGCAAGTCGGCGATGCGGCTGTCGGCCCGCAAGCGGTGCTTCGCTTCAGCGTCGCGTTTCGCCACGACGTAGGGTTTGGCCGTGTCCGCAGCAGCATTTGCGACTGCACCGGTCGAGACGTTGATGTATGCGGCCGACGGCCGGGTCGCGAGATAGTCTAGCGCCAGGTTATCAAATGTTTCCGTGATCTGGAAAATTTTGGGGCCGAGCGCACGATGCGCGCCCGGATCTCCCGGCCCGGCCGCGTTCACCACCAGCTCGTAGTCGCCGCGCGCAAAGCAGTCATATGGGAGCAGCGCGGCGCCGCGTGCCCTCGCCTCCGGGTGCAGCGCACCAGGATCGCGGCTGAATGGCTGTATATCCCAGCTGCTCGGCAAATGTTCGAGCAGCCCGCGCGCGATCTGGCCGCGCGCGCCGAGGATGGCGACGGCGGTCATGCGGTCACTCCCAGAGCGTCAATCACCCGCTCGACATCGATCTCGAGCGTGTCGGCATTGGGTGCCGAGGAATCTGGCGTCCAGTGCCGGCCAATTTCGATCGCAGCAAGACCGGGCGCCCGCGCATGAGCGGCCGCGATCAGCACGCACGCTGGCGAATTCACGCTCTTGCTATCGTCGACCACGGCCAGGCGCCGCGTGCGCGCCACGTTGGCCAGAATGACGTCGACCGATTCCGGCATGGTGGCCGATACCGAGAACAGCGAGGCCTTGCGGCCGCGCTTGGCGAATTCTTGGTGCAGCGTCATCGCCTGCGGAAACGCGAGATTGTATGCGACGATCGTTGCTTCTCCACCCTCGGCATACCGCACGACGCCGGCGTCCGGTCCGAAGGTCACCGGCTCGCCGTATTCGATCAGCGGGGTGCGCAACAACCGCTGGCTTACGCCGATGATGCGCACGCCGGGCGCGTGAACATGGCGGTCGATAACCGCCTCGGCATCCGCCCGGTTGCTGACGGTAAAGCCCGGCACCCGGCTGACCGACGTAATGTCCGCCAGGTTGTTGAGGCAAGATTGCGGCCCTTCCCAGCCTGAATCGACGATGATGGCGGCGATAGTGAATGAAGCGTCCACCGGACGGTTGCGCAGTGCGTTCCAGGTGTCGCTGAGCTGCTCGATCCCGAGCAGCAGGAAATCCTGCTGCTTCATAAAGAAGATCGACGAGACGCCGCGCAGCATGAGGCCGAAGCCTATCCCGACCAGCGTTGCCTCGCTGTTGGTCGTATTGATCACGGTGTGGCCGGGAATCTTGTCGAAGCCGCGCGACAGGCCGGAGAGGCACGAACCGGTCGAGACGTTCTGTCCATAGACGACAAGGCGCTTGCTCGCGGTCACGGCCTTGATCCGTTGATTGACGAAGTCGACGTAGTTCACGCGACGTCCTTTCGCAGGGCCGCGAGCATCGTTTCGGCTTCGGCCTTGAGCGCCGCCTCGCCGAAATGCCCGCAAAGTACATGAAGCGGATCGGAGGCATCGGCAGCGAGAAGGGGCCACGGCGCGACGCTCGTCGTCGGTGCTGGACCGGCGTGGTAATTAATGTATTTTCCGTCAGGGAATTCTTCAGTCGGCTGACGCCAGTCGCCGAGCGTTTTCAAGGCGACCTCAACTACGACCGGACGTTTGCCGTTTGTGGCATCGCCTCGGACCTGCTCCAAGGCGTCAGCATAGACGAACACGTCGTTGCCGGCGAGCTTGCGATAGCCGGCGCCGCAACCTTGGGCTAGTCGCTCGACGTCTATCGGCGCCCGGCGCTCGTCGATACGTGACGCGAGTGACCAGCCGTTGTTCTCTACCACGACCACGGACGCCAGCGACTGGCCGGCGAGGAAGATCAATGTTTCGTAAAAAGCACCTTCTTCCATTGCCCCGTCGCCCGTGACGACAAATGTCACGGCGCCGCTCCCAGTTACCTTCTCGGCAAGCGCCACGCCCGCCGAGACGCTCAAATTGTTGCCGAGAATGCCGGAGGCATAGAGCACCCCTTGCTCGGCGTTGAACAGGTTCATTGACCCGTACTTGCCGCGCGCCAGGCCAGTCTTGCGCAACAAGAATTCGGCCACGATTGCCTTCAGAGAATGCGTGCGCGCGAGATTGTAGTGCAGGTTCCTATGCGGTAACAGAATCTGGTCGCCGTCACGCATGATTTCAGCGAGGGCGACGGCCAGCGCCTCGTGGCCAAGAGCGAGGTGAATAGGTACGCGGAAATCGCGCGCCTTGTAGCGCTCGTTGATCAGGAGCTGCGACAACCGCAACCGCAGGATTTCGCGCGCCAAATGAATCTGGTTGTCGATCATCAGTCGTGGCCGGCGATGGCGCCAATGCTCCGGCGGAAGCTTGCGAAGGTCGGATAGGCGGCGTGCGCCTCGGATAGCGTTGGATTCGGATCTAGCAAGGGCCATTTGATTGCAAGCTCCGGATCGTTCCAGGCGATGCCGGCATATTGCGTTTGCGCGTGAACATTGTCCGCCAGCAGCAGCAGGTCGACGTCGTCGGTCAGCGACAGGCAGCCGTGCGCGAAGCCGCGCGCGATCAATAGAGCGTCTCCCGGCCGGAGATGAGACCCTTCCCATTGCGTGGACGTCGCGCTGCCCGCACGCAGATCGACTACGACCCACCACATCTCGCCGCGCAGGCATGCAACCAACTTCCCCTCGGTAAACGGCGGCGGCTGCACATAGAGGCCTCGCACGGTATTGCCGCGGTCGGTATGAGAATGGATCACCTGATCCCACCGCGGCTCGCCCGTGCCGCCAACCGCCTCGAACGGCTTGTGGAGAAAGCCGCGGGTGTCCGCGAGACGTGGCGCTATCACGTCGAACAGTCCGTTCAGGCGACGCGGGCGGAGATTCATGGTTTTCCGGATTGCCTCAGGCTGCGAGACCGGCCAAGCCAAGGTAGCGCGCGACGTCCGCCATGCCATCGCGAATGCCGATGCACGCGCTCCAACCGAGCTGCTGCGTCGCCTTGCGGCTTGACACGGCGCGGATGCTGGGCGTGCCTGGCGCCGTTTCGACGATGCGCGGATGGCGGCCGAGGATTTCGGCGGCATGACCGATCACATCGCCCAGGCTTACGAGTGCGGGTCCTTGTACGTTGTACACTTCGTATGCCGCGGGCCGGTCAAGCGCGGCGACGACGCCCTCCACGACATCGGTCACGTGAATGAAGCGCCGTGCAGTCGCGCGCGCGCCAATTGTTACCTCGTTTTGCCGCGCCACCGCGTTGAGTAATGCCTCGACCGCCGACCAGTTGGTTTTCCGCGGCCCGTACACGATCCCGAACCGCAACACGCTGACGGGACAGAACCCGTGTACCACCTGCTGACGCAGATTGTTTTCGCTGACGTATTTCGACAGTGCATATTCAGATTCGAGCCTCGCGGCATCGATCGGCGTGTCCTCGGTCCGCTCGATACCGGGCGCGAAGCTGTCATAGACCCACTCGCTTGACGCAAAGACGAAATGCCGAACCCGGCGAGCCTTGGCTGCCGCGATCAAGTTGAGGGTCCCCATGACGTTGGCGTCGAAGCACGCCTGTGCTTGGTCGCGGCAATCCGAATCGCGCGACAACGCGGCAAGGTGGATGATCGCATCGGCCTCTTCGGGCACGAGGTCGGCGATGTCCAGCGAGCGTATGTCGGCCTGATGCCAGGCGCCGCTTGTGTCAGCGCGTGCATCAATCCCGACTATCGCCTTTCCGCGTGCCTGGCAGACGCGCGCGAGGGCCGCACCAATGAAGCTCTGGATTCCGGTGACGACGATTGTCATCGTGAAGGCCTCACGGATCCTGCGTGCAATGCAGAAACCCATCCGGACAGCAAGTCAGCACTAGCTTGTCCTCAGTGTCGCGGTCGATCTCAAAGCGGCTGGTTTCAGACAGGAACGCGTGCACGGCGGTCAATGGGTTGTTCCCCGGGCCCCACGGGCGGCCCGCC
>DATLUE010000410.1:0-34970 GCA_035533255.1 Allostellaceae bacterium
AGGTGCTGACCGGGCCGAGGCCGAGGCTCGAAGATTTGTTCGCGAAAGAGAGCTTCGCGATCGATCTGCCGCTGCCCGCGATGCACCCGATCGAATACGATTTCTAAGGCAGCGCCGCGCACGGGACGCGCGCCGAATCAAGCGCGGCCGAAGACAACGAGGAGGAAACGATGATCATCGACGTTCACGGCCATATGAGCGCCCCGGCCGAGCTGTGGGCTTACAAGGCGGTGCAGCTCGCGGGGCGCGGCGCGCATGGCCGCGGCAAGGTCACCGTCAGCGACGATCAGATTCGCGCTTCCTATCACGCGAAGGAGACCTTCGGCGCCGGGCATGTCGATCTGCTCGACAAGCACGGCACCGACTTCCAGCTCATCTCGCCGCGCCCGTTCCAGATGATGCACAGCGAGAAGCCGGGCAAGATTGTGCAGTGGTTCCACGAAGAGTGCCACAACATCATCCACCGCGCGGTGCAGCTCTGGCCCGACCGCTTCGCCGGCGTGTGCATGCTGCCTCAACAAGCCGGCCAACCGATCGCCGTCGCTTTGCCCGAGCTGGAGCGCTGCATCAAGGAGCTGGGCTTCGTCGGCTGCCTTGTGAATTCCGACCCGTACGAGAATTCCGGCACCGAGGCGCCGGGCATGGGCGACCGCTACTGGTATCCGCTTTATGAAAAGCTCTGCGAGCTCGACGTGCCGGCGATGCTGCATGGCGTCGGCTCAAAGTCCGAGCGCACCAGCTACTCGACGCATTTCATCAACGAAGAGACGCTGACGACGGTCCACCTCTTGAACTCCAAGGTGTTCGACGATTTCCCGAAGCTCAAATTCATCATCCCGCATGGCGGCGGCGCGATCCCCTACCAGCTCGGCCGGTTCGACGCGCCGACGATCCGCGCGGCGGCGCATGGCGGCAAGCGCTTTTCGGAAAAGCTGCGCAATCTGTGGTTCGACACCACGCTCTACACGCCGCTGGCGCTGGAGCTGTTGATCAAGACCGTGGGCGCCGATCGCTGCCTCTTCGCGACCGAATGCCCCGGCACCGGCTCGGCCACGAACCCCGATACCGGCCGCTACATGGACGATATCGCGCCGATGATCAAAGGCTTCGACTGGCTCGCCGCCGGCGACAAGAAGCTCATCTTCGAAGATAACGCGCGCAAGCTCTTCAAGCTCGACGCCAAGTCGCGGCTTTGAGGACCGTGCGAGACACAGGGACAGGACAGGCTACCGCATGAAGGCAATGATCTATCGCGACTTCGGCCCGGCCGAAGTGCTGCATTACGAAAGCAAAATCAACTTTGATCCTATTTTCTCGAATAGAGCGCCGTCATGAGCTGGGACGCAGAAGCCGCGATTGCAGACTTTCGAACGGTCGCTCGGCTAGCCGGCATCGCGCTGCCAGAGCGCGCCATCGCGATTGAAAAACTTGCAGCACCGCATGTGCCGCCGACGCGCCTGCCTACGGGCAAGATAGCGGTGTATGTCTTCTCGAACGGACCAGATGTGCTCAAGGTAGGCAAAGTCGGCGCCAAGAGTCAGGCACGCTATACCAGCCAGCACTACAATCCAGGCAGCGCGATGAGTACGCTAGCAGCGTCGATTCTTGGCGACCGAGAGCGGCTCAATCTTGCCGATGTCGACGAAGCCGCCGTAGGCGGCTGGATCAGACAGAATATCGACCGGGTGAATTTCCTGATGGATGAGCAGGTCGGAGTGCCTGTCCTCTCGCTGCTAGAAAGCTTTCTTCAGTGCCGGTTGAAACCGCGGTACGAAGGGTTCAAGAGTCAGCGACTATAAAACAGCGCCCCATTAGCCGGCGCGATTCAATCCGCCCGAGGTATCTTGGGAGGCATAATTCGGCTATAATGGTGATATGACCAAAAGCGATGTAAAGGAAATCCTCGACCGCGTGCTCGCTTGGCCTGCCGAGCGCCAAGCGGATGTCGCGCGTGTCGTCGAAATCATGGAAGAGCAGGATAAGAGCGGCGTCCAGCTAACGGACGAGCAGGCGGCAGAAGTTCGCCGGCGCCTCGCAGAAAAGAACCCGAAGACACTCACGCTCGCGGAATTCAACGAGCGCCTCCGCCGTCGCTACGGAGTATGAAGGTCATCATTCGAGAGTCGGCAACAGCCGATCTCGATAACATCGCTGCGTGGATCGAAAAAGAAAATCCCATTGCGGCAGCCCGAGTCGTGGTCGCGATTCGCGACCGTGTAACCTTCCTCGAAACCGACGCGCTCGCGCATATGGGACGGCCGGGAACGGTCGCGGGAACGCGGGAGCTCATTGAGTACCCCTACATTATCGTCTACCAGGTCCGCGACGAGCAGCGCGAAGTAATCGTGCTTTCGATTGTCCACGGAGCGCAAAAGACCCCATGAAAGCGATGATCTATCGCGACTTCGGCCCGGCCGACGTGCTGCATTACGAGGAGGTGCCGGACCCGGTGCCGGGCCCGGGCGAGATCGTCCTCGAAGTCCATGCCTGCTCGGTCAACCGCGTGCTCGACGTCGCGGTGCGCGCCGGCAAGCAGCCGCAGCGCCATGTGCAGTTGCCCCATATCGGGGGCGTCGATCCCGTCGGCATCGTGACGGCGCTTGGACCGGGCGTGACTGATCGCAAGATCGGCGACACAGTCGCCGTGTTCCAAGGCCTCGGCGAGCGCCGCATGTTCGGCATCCATTGCTGGGGCGGCAATGCGCAATTCACCAAGGCGCCGGTCTTTGCAACTTGCGTCGTGCCGAAAGGCGTCTCGTTCGCCGATGCCTGCGTGCTCGCCCGCCACGCGCCGGTTGCCTGGAACCTGCTGGTGCGCATGGGCAAGCTGCAACCGGGCGAATGGGTGCTGGTGATGGGCGCCGCCGGCAATCTCGGCTCGATCGGCATCCAGCTCGCCAAGAATCTCGGTGCCCGCGTGATTGCCTGTGCCGGCTCGGACGAACGCGCGCGGCTTGGCCGCGAGCTCGGCGCCGATCATGCGATCAACTACAAGAATGCCGACCTCAAGGACGAGGTGATGCGCATCACCCACGGCAAAGGCGTCGACCTGGTCTATGACAACATCGCCAACCCGGAACCCACCGCCAAGGCGATCGAGGCGCTGGGCTTCGATGGCCGGCTGGTGACGGCGGGCGCGCATGGCGGGCCGGTGGTGCCGGTGAATTTCTTTCATGTCTACGACCACCGCATCACCATCATGGGCAGCCCCGTCAGCCGCGGCGAGGACGCAATGCCGGCGCTCAACGATGCCGCTGCCGGAAAGATGCGCGTCCTGGTCGAGCGCGTGATGCCGCTCGCCGAGGCGGTCGCGGCGCACCGGCTGGTCGAATCCTCGCCTGCGACCGGCAAGATCATCCTCGATCCCAGTCTCGGCTGATAAAAGTCTTCAGGGATCGATGCCGGTGATGCGGATGCCGGCGCCGGGGACCTGGTATTTGCGGTTGATCCAGATCAGCAGCGAGGTCAACGCTTCGGCCGCCGCCGAATTGCACAGCGGCCCGGCATCGACGCCGCGCATCCCCATCGACGCGATGAGCTCGATCGCCGCCTGGCGCGCCGCGGCATCGTCGGCGCAGACCAGCACGTCGCAATCGACCCCGCGATCGAGCTGGCGCAGCTTGTCCGCCGCGACATTCTGGAATGCCGACACCACACGGGTCTGCTCGCCGAGCAGGGCTTGGATCGCTGCGACCGCCGAGCCGCCGGCCGGAAGCTGCACGCGGTTGACGCGCGGCGGCACCAGCGGCGCGGTCGCGTCGACGAGAATCTTGCCCGCAAGACAATCGCGGATTTCTTCGACCGTCGCCCGCTGCACCGCATAGGGAACCGCGAGGATCACGATCTCGGCGGTGGCGGCGGCAGCCCGGTTCCCGTCGCCGGCAAGTTCCGCTGTGCCGATCACACCCCGTAGCTCCGCTGCAATCGCCTTCGCTTTGCCGGGATCGCGCGAGCCGATCACCACGCGGTGCCCGGCCTTGGCGAGCCGCAAGGCGATACCGCCACCTTCCGCCCCGGTCCCGCCGATCACCGCAACCGTCGATCGCCCAGGCATGTTTCCCTCCCGCGAACCCCTTGCAACCGCGGAACTATCGGCGGCGCGGCGATTGACAGCAATGGGAATTGTCGCGAGGCTTGGCGCGGCTTTCCGGCCGCAGGTTCCTCATAACGAAACGGGCCATGTCCGACACGGTGTCGTTGATTGCGCTTCCGGCCATGCCGCGGATCCGGCCGGGCGACGATTTGGCCAAGTTGCTTGCGGCCGCGATCGAGCGGCAGGCCAGCGAACTGGCGGCCGGCGATATTCTGGTGGTCGCGCAAAAGATCGTCTCCAAAGCCGAAGGCCGCTATGTCGACCTCGCGCGCGTCGAGCCCGGGCCCGAGGCACGGCGCCTTGCCGGCGAGACCGAGAAAGACCCGCGCCTCGTGCAAGTCATCCTCGATGAAAGCCGGCGCGTGGTCCGGCATCGCCCGGGCGTCCTGATCGTCGAGCACCGGTTGGGCTTCGTCATGGCCAATGCCGGCGTCGACCGCTCCAATATCGATCCGGAGGCGAGCGCCGAGCCTGTGCTGCTGCTGCCGCGCGATCCCGACGCATCAGCCGCCGCGCTGCGCGAGCGGCTGGGCCGGCATTTCGGCAGGCAACCGGCGGTCGTCGTCAGCGACAGTTTCGGCCGCGCGTGGCGGCGCGGCACCGCCGGCATTGCGCTCGGCGCCGCCGGGCTGCCGGCGCTGGTCGATCTGCGCGGCCGGCCCGATCTCTACGGCCGGCGCTTGCGCGTCACCGAGATCGGCTTTGCCGACGAGATTGCCGCCGCCGCCTCGCTGCTGATGGGACAGGCGGATGAAGCCGTTCCCGCCGTGCTGCTGCGCGGCCTTTCCTGGTCCGCGCCCGATACGCCGGCCGGCACCTTGATCCGCACCGCGGAAGAAGATTTGTTTCGCTGATGAGCAAGCATCGAGTCATCGCGCTGTCGGGCGGCGTCGGCGGGGCCAAGCTGGCTTTGGGCCTGAGCCGCATCCTGTCGCCGGGCGACCTCACCGTGATCGCCAATACCGGCGACGATTTCGAGCATCTCGGCCTCGCCATCTCGCCCGATCTCGACACGCTGCTCTACACGCTCGCAGGCATCGACAACCCGGAGACCGGCTGGGGGCGGCGCGACGAGAGCTGGCAATTCATCGCAGCGCTCGAGGCGCTGGGCGGGGCGGCCTGGTTCCGGCTCGGCGATCGCGACCTCGCCACCCATGTCGAGCGCACGCGGCGATTGCGAGCCGGCGAAACGCCATCGCGGATCGCCGATGATTTCCGCCGCCGGCTGGGCATCGCCGCGCGCATCCTGCCGATGAGCGACGATCCCGTGCGCACCCAGGTTCGCACCGCGGAAGGCTGGCTCGAATTTCAGGATTATTTCGTGCGCCGCCAATGCCGGCCCGAAATCTCAGCGATCGAGTTCCGCGGCGCGGGCGACGCCCGGCCGCAGCCGGAATTCCTTGCCGCGCTCGCCGATCCCGCGCTGCGCGCCGTCATTATCTGCCCTTCGAATCCGTTTATCAGCATCGAGCCGATCCTGGCGCTGCCCGGTATCGGCGCCGCCTTGCGCGCTTGTCCCGCGCCCGTGGTCGCGGTGGCGCCGATCATCGGCGGCCACGCAGTCAAAGGGCCAACCGCCAAGATGATGCGCGAGCTCGGCATCGCGACCAGCGCCGCAGCGGTCGCGCGCCGCTATGGCGATCTGATCGACGCTTATGTGGTCGACGACGCCGATGCCTCAGGCTGCGCCGGGCTCGATTGCGCGGTCGTGCCGGCGAAAGCATTGATGGAAACGCTGGCCGATCGCGAGGCGCTGGCGCGCATCGCGCTGCAAGCCGCCGATCGGGTCTTGGAGCCGGCGTCGTGAGTGCAATGTTGCCGATCTGGGCGATGGTGCCCGTGAAAGAGACGTCGGGCGCCAAGCAACGTCTTGCCGCCATCGCCTCGCAGAGTTTCCGCCGCGACCTGGCCTTGGCGATGCTCGAAGATGTGCTGGCTGCCTTGGCCGGCGCGCGCGGCCTTGCCGGCATCTTGATCGTCACAATCGACGAGGCGGCGCTGCGCCTCGCCGCGCGCTATGGCGCGGTGGCTTCGGACGACTCGGCTTGCGCCGGACACAGCGCGGCCGTCGCCGGGGCGGCGCGCCGCCTTGTCGCCGAGGGCGCGGCCATGTTGACCATGCCCGGCGACGTGCCGCTGGCGACGGCCGCGGAAATCGAGCGCGTGATCGAAGCGCATCGCCGCGGCGCAAGCTTCGCCATCGTGCCGGCGCGTGACGAGCGCGGCTCGAACGCGATCCTGTGCGCGCCCGCCGACCGCGTCGCATTGCGCTTCGGCGACGACAGCTTCTTTCCGCATCTCGCGGCCGCGCGCGCCGACGGCATCGAGCCCGAGATCTTGCGCCTTCCCGGCATCGGTCTCGATATCGACACGCCTGACGACCTCGCCGCATTTCTGACGCGCCCGTCGCGCACCAGAACCCGCGCCTTGCTCGATGCCACCGACATCGGATTGCGCCGCGAGACCGGGAGCGCCGCATGACGAGCGTACTCGCGCATGAGAACGCCGTGGCGCTCGCTGCCTGCGACAACCTTGCCGGTCTTATGGCGCAAGCCGCCGCCCTGCGCGATCAAGGTCACGGCAGCGTCGTCTCCTATTCGCGCAAGGTATTCATTCCTTTGACCCAGCTCTGCCGCGATTCCTGCCACTACTGCACGTTCGCTCATCCGCCGCGCCGCGGCGAGCATGCCTATCTGACGCCGGACGAGGTGTTGGCGATCGCGCGTGCGGGGCAGCAAGCCGGTTGCCGCGAGGCGCTGTTCACGCTCGGCGACAAGCCCGAAGACCGCTACCGGGTTGCGCGCGAGGAATTGACGCAACTCGGCTACGCCACGACGCTCGACTATCTCGCAGCGATGGCGACGCTGGTATTGCGCGAGACCGGGCTGCTGCCGCATCTCAATGCGGGCATGATGGAGCAAGGCGAGATTGCGCGGCTGCGCGCGGTGTCGGTGTCGCAAGGGCTGATGCTCGAATCTGCGTCCGAGAGGTTGTGCGAACGCGGCGGGCCGCATTTCGGCTCGCCCGACAAAGCGCCGGCACTGCGGCTGCGGATGATCGCCGCGGCCGGCGAGGCCGCGGTGCCATTTACCTCGGGCATCCTGATCGGCATCGGCGAGACCCGGGCCGAGCGCATCGAGGCGTTGCTCGCCTTGCGCGCGCTGCACGAGCGTTACGGCCATCTCCAAGAAATCATCATCCAGAATTTCCGGGCCAAGCCCGGCACGAAGATGGCGGATGCGCCCGAGCCCGATCTCGCCGAGCATCTCTGGACCATTGCCGTCGCGCGGCTCGTGTTCGGGCCGGCAATGAACATCCAAGCGCCGCCCAACCTCGCCGCCGGCACGCTGCCGCGCTTGATCGCCGCCGGCATCAATGATTGGGGCGGCGTCTCGCCGGTAACGCCCGACCACGTCAATCCCGAGCGGCCGTGGCCGGCGCTCGACGCGCTGGCACGCGAAACCGAGGCCGCCGGCAAGGTGCTGGTCGAGCGGCTCGCGATCTATCCATCCTACGTCGCCGCGCCGGCGCGTTGGCTCGCTGCCGATCTGCGCACGCCGGTGCTGCGCGCCGCCGATGCCGAAGGCTTCGCCCGCGCCGATGCTTGGATGCCGGGAGCCGCACTCGCGCCGCCGCCGATGCCGGCCGTGCAGCCGACGACGCTCAACCCGATCCTCGACCGCGCCGCTTCGGGCCGGGAGCTCAGCAAGGACCAGATCGCCGCGCTGTTCGCCGCGCGCGGCAGCGATTTCGCCGCGGTCTGTCAAGCTGCCGATGCGCTGCGCGCCGAGACCAGCGGCGCACGCATCAGCTATATCGTCACCCGCAACATCAACTACACGAACATCTGCTATTTCCGCTGCAAGTTCTGCGCGTTCTCCAAAGGCAAGCTGAGCGAGAATCTGCGCGGCCGGCCTTACGATCTCGATCTCGACGAGATCGTAAGGCGCACGCGCGAGGCGTGGGAGCGCGGCGCGGTCGAGGTCTGCCTCCAGGGCGGCATCCATCCCGATTACACCGGCGCCACCTATCTCGCGATCTGCCGCGCGATCAAAGCGGCGGTGCCGGGCATGCATGTTCACGCCTTCTCGCCGCTCGAGATCACGCAGGGCGCGGCGACGCTCGGCATCTCGGTTGGCGAATTTCTCGCCGAGTTGCAAGTGGCCGGGCTCGGCTCGTTGCCGGGCACCGCCGCCGAAATCCTCGACGACGAGGTCCGCGCGATCATCTGTCCCGATAAGGTTACGACCGCGCAGTGGCTTGGCGTCGTCGAGGCCGCGCATCGCATCGGGCTGAAGACCACCGCCACCATCATGTTCGGCCATGTCGATCGCCCGCACAATTGGGCACGGCATCTGCTGCAGCTTCGCCGCCAGCAGCTTCGCAGCGGCGGCTTCAGCGAATTCGTGCCGCTGCCGTTCGTCCCGATGGAGACGCCGATCCACCTGCGCGGCGCGTGTCGGCTCGGCCCGACCTTTCGCGAGGCGGTGCTGATCCATGCGGTCGCGCGGCTGGCGCTGCACCCGGTCATCCCCAACATCCAGACCTCCTGGGTGAAGATGGGGCCCGAGGGCGCGGCGGCCTGCCTTCGGGCCGGTGCGAACGATCTCGGCGGCACCTTGATGAACGAGAGCATCACCCGCGCCGCGGGCGCGACGCATGGCCAGGAAATGCCGCCCGAGGCGATGGAGCGGATCATTCGCGATCTCGGCCGTACGCCTTGGCAGCGCACGACGCTCTACCAAGCTGCGCCGCTGGAGCGGCGGCGCTCCTCTTTTGGCGCGGCGCCGCTATCGCCGCCGATCGAGACGCCGGCGCGGCGCTATGATCGAGCAACGATATCGTAGGGGAGTCCCGCATGGAATACGGCATTCAACTCGCGACCTCGGCGCATCATTGGAAAGTGGTGAAGCGCGCCGAGGAAATGGGCTTCACCCATGCCTGGTTCTACGACACGCATCTGCTCAATGCCGATGTCTTCGTCGCGATGGCGGCGGCGGCGATGCACACGACCAAGATCAAGCTCTGCACTGGCGTCCTGATCCCCTCGAACCGGATCGCGCCGGTGGCGGCGAGCGCGCTCGCCTCGATCAACGCGCTGGCGCCGGGCCGCGTCATGCTCGGCCTCGGCACCGGCTTCACCGGGCGGCGCACGATGGGCCTGCCGGCGATCACCTTGGCGCGGCTCGAGGAATATCTGCGCGTGGTCGAGGCTTTGCTGCGCGGCGAGACCACCGACTGGTCGGAGGAAGGCGGAACCCACAAAGTGCGCTTCCTCAATCCCGAGAAGGGCTACATCAACATCGACGATCCGATTCCGGCGCATATTTCCGCTTTCGGGCCGCGCGGTCGCGCGCTGGTCGCCAAGCTCGGCACCGGCTGGCTGTCGGGCGGGGGCAAGCCGCCGCAAGCGGCGACGGCGCTCGAAGCCATGCGCAAATCCTGGCAGGAGGCGGGACGCGACGCCAAGGATCTCTACACCACCACCTTCTGCGGCGGCTGCGTACTGGCCGAGGGAGAAGCCGCCGACAGCCCGCGCGCCCGCGCCCAGGCCGGCCCCTCGGTGACGATGCTGTTCCACGATTATGCCGAACACGACGATCTGGGCTCGATCATCAAACCGATCCCGCATCTGAAGCCGCTCTACGACCGCTACATGGAAATCTACAAGAGCTATGAGCCTGCGGATGCGCGTTATCTGACCAATCATCGCGGGCATCTGATGTTCCTGCGGCCGGAAGAGCAGCAATTGCTGTCGCCCGAACTCATCCGCGCGGTCACCTTGACCGGGCCCGAGGCCGAGCTGGTGGAGGGCGTGCGCGGCTATCGGGCAGCGGGCTTCAACCAGCTCGCCATCCACCTGCGCAATGGGCAGGAGATGGAGATGCTGGCGGATTGGGGCAAGGTAATCGAGAAGGCGGCATAAGCGAGATTGCCGCGCCCGGCCCGGCGGAGTAGAAGGGCAGGAAATATCGGGAGGATAAATCATGAAAATCGGCTATTTCGACGATTATCGTCTGGGCGTGATCAAAGGCGACATGATCGTCGATGTCTCGGATGCCGCGCGCGACATTCCGCATACCGGACCGCATAATTTGATCAGCGGCCTGATCGAGCGCTGGGGCGATTACCGCAAGAAGATCGAGGACGCAGCCGCAACCGGCAAGGGCGTGCCGGTCGCGAGCGTCAAATTCCGCGCGCCGCTGCCCCGCCCCAACAATATCGACTGCATGGCCGTCAACTATATGGAAGACGGCACGCGCAAGGAGCCGGCGCCGATCAACGCCTTCATGAAATCGCCCAATAGCGTGATCGGCAACGGCGACACGATGGTGCTGCCCGACGTGGCGGCGAGCGTGTTCGAGGGCGAGGCCGAAGTAGCGCTGGTGATCGGCAAGCGCGCCGCGAACGCCAAGGCCGCCGACGCGATGAGCCACGTCTTCGGCTACGTCAATTTTATCGACGGATCGGCGCGCGGCCTGCCGCCGGCCGGCAACACCTTCTATCAGATGAAGGCGCGCGAGACCTTCGCGCCGCTGGGCCCCTATATCGTGACCGCCGACGAAATCGCCGATCCGCACAAGCTGCAGATCCGTCTTTGGGTCAATGGCGTGCTGAAGCAGAATTTCAATACCAGCGACATGGCGCATAAGATTCCGCGCTGCGTCGAGTTCATCAGCGCGATCCATACCTTGGAGCCGGGCGACATCCTCGCCACCGGCACCAATCATCGCGGCCTCAACGCCTTCCAGGACGGCGACGCGGTTGAGATCGAATCCGACGGCCTCGGCCGGCTGCACATCAAGGTGCGTGATGACCTGAAGCGCAGCTGGACGCGCGAGACGCGGCTGGAACGTCAGGAAAAAGGCTTCGAGAACGTCATGGCGCCGCAACTGAGCGGGAAATACCAGCCGGCCTGAGGCGGCGCGCTCCCCGCACATCGTTAAATCATCCTTCGCCTTGGACGATGTCGAGGCGGTAATCGATGCCTTCCCAGCGCGCTTCGCGCTGCCAAAAGAACGTGAACACAACCGCGGCGCCAGGCGCGAGATGCCGGGTATCGAGATCGGCGACATGCAGGCCGAACGCGGTTTCATGGGTCGGCTGATCGGCGACGCTCTGCCATTCATCGCCGCTCCAATGGACGAGCGCCGGCTCCCGCAGCTCCACACGAAGCAGCTTGCCCGCATCGAGCGCGCGACATTTTTGGTTGAGGCGCCATAAGCACAGTGTCGAGCGCACGCCTTCCACCTGATAGCGCCGATAGGGTTGCGGCGGCATGTCGAACACGCGCTCCTCGCGCAGCGAGCGCAAGAGCTTGATGTGCTCGGCATGCGCCCAGACCAGCGGCATGGCCGAGCCCGAAGGCCGGCCGCGGAACAGCTCGCGCTCGGGAAGGTCGTCGCCATCCCAAACTTGCTCGGGGATCAGATGGCCGTCGCTGGCAAAGGCTTCCATCGCGCGCAGCAAGGCTTCGGCGCCGGCCCGGTTCCCCACCGCCAGCTCGTAATGGGCGCGCTCCCCGGTGAGCAGCGGCCACGGCCGGCCGGTGCCGGTGCCGTCGAACGCGCCGCCATCCTCATGCTCGCCATAGCCGTCGCCGTTGTAGCGTCGCCAGCATGACCCGCCGGGCAGTTCCACCCTCAGCAGCGCGTCGATCACGCGCACGGTGTTGCGGATGCGCGGATCGTCGGCCGCGCGCAAGCCGAAGCGCACCAGCGCCAGCGCATCGGGGCTGACCAGCAAGGACGCGCGCTCCTGGCTGTGATCGGGCGGGCGATTCTTGATCGGAACGAACCCGTCGGCGGGCGATGCGGCATCGGCAACATCGGGGGGCGCGATCCGGACATAATAGCCGTCGACTTTCAACTCCTGCGCCAGCGAGGTCGCCGAAACATAAATCCAGCGCTCGATCTGATCGTTCCACGCGTCCGCCGTCTCGCGCAGACAGGCGGCGGCCGCGGCGGCATCGGCGTGGTCGGCGATATCGGCCGCGGCCAGCAGCGCCGCGATCTCGACCGCGAGGGTGAATGGCGAATAGCCGGCATCCTCCTCCCAGCGATCCTGACCGGTCACCGGGCCGTTCTGCATCACGAATTGCGCCGCCTTTTGCACCATCGGCCAATAGCGGCACAATTCGGCTTCGGTCAGCCCGCCCTCGCGCCACAAGAGATCGACCAGCAGGATCGGGAACGCGCATTCGTCCATCTGCACGCCGGTCCAATAGGGCTCGCCATCGAGCCAGCAATTTTGCGGCCAATGACCGTCGGCCTCTTGCGTCGCCTCGAGCCAGCGTAGGACCCGGCACGCATCGTCGAGCGCGCCCGCGGCGACCAGCGCGCCTGCGGTTTCGACCAGGTCGCGCGGCCAGACGAGATGATAGCCGCTGAGGTCTTCGTCGCCGCGCGCGAAGCCCCAGGGGATCGAGAGGCTGGCAATGATGCCGCCGGGAAAGGAGCTGGCCTCGTGGCTGCGCAGCACCGCCGTGCTGATGCGGTAGGTGCTGCTCTGCCGAGTATCGGTCGGCGCATCGAGCGGCATCAATCCCGCCTGCCAGTCGCGCCAAGCGGCGGTGAAATCCGCCAGCGCGGCATCGACCCCGTCGGCGAGGCTGCCGATCACGCGATGCGCGGCTTCTTCCGCCCGCCGTCCGAAGCCCAGCGCGATCGTGAATTCGCCCTGGCAGGCGGCGAGGTCGATCTCGGCGGTCAGCGCCACGTTCCCGCCGCGCGCCGAATCGTATTGCCAGGCGAGCGCGAAATGCTGCGACAAATCCTGCCAGCCGTCGGAGCTGCCGACGAAGCCGACCGAGCGGGCAAGCCACGGCGCCGAGCAGCCAAGGGCCATCGCGCTGCCGCGGCCCTCGGCGAACAGCATCTCCTTGCCCTTATAGTCGCCGAGCCACGCGTCGTTATCCGCGCCGCGATTGACCAGATGCGGCGACAAGAGCGCGAAGAGGCGATAATCGCGCGCCCCGTCGAGCGTGCGAAACGCCACGCGCTGCAAGACCACGTCGCGGCCGGGATCCGACAGCACCGTCTTGTCGATCCGATAGCGGCCATCGGCGGCGATGTTGGCAAGGGTGAAAGCGGGAACGCCGTCCTCGACCGGATGCACCGTGCTGCGCGCATGACGTTTCTCTTCCGAGAAATAATCGCGGCCGTTGGTCACGATGAAGCCGAAATCGCGCGTACAGGCATAGTCGACGCGCGGATAATAAATCTCGTTGAGGATGCCGTGGCTGAGGGTGTACCAGACGCGGCTTTGAGCGGTAAGCGCCGTGCCGACGCCGCTTTTCGCGCTCGAGGTCCAGCGCCCCGCGATGCCGGGCCAACCCGGCGCCGGATTGGTGCTCGTCATCGCCAATCAGGCAGCGCCGGCGCGCGGCAAGACAAAGCGCTCGATCGCGGCGGCGAAGCCATCCTCGTCGTTGGAAAGCGTTGTCTCATGCGCCTCGGCCTTGACCGCATCGCTGGCGTTGCCCATCGCGATACTGAAAGCGCTTTGGCGGAACATCGGCGTGTCGTTCTCCATATCGCCGAGCGTCACCGTCTCGCTGAGCGGGATGCCGATCGCGTCGGTCAGCTCGCGCACGGCGAAGCCTTTGTCGATCCCGGGGGCGACGAAGTCGAGATAATAGGACTGGGAGCGTGCCGCCGTCGCCTTGGCCGCGAAAAACGGTTGTGCGTCGGCCTCGATCGCTTGAAGGCGCGCGAAATCGTCGCTGACACCCACGATCTTGATGGCGCGATCGGCAACCGCATCGAAGTTCGCGACGACGGTTGGCGGCTGCTGGACGGTCATGGTCTCGTGCTCGACATGCGCGCCGGCGGGATCGCTGGTCAACCAGGCAGTGGTGGTGAACAGCCACACGCCAAGCTCGCGCGCCCGCAAGAACGCGACGATCTCGCCCGCGACATTGCGATCGAGCGCACGGTGCTTCAACACCGCAAGCTCGGGGGTCGCGATCGCGCCGCCGTTGAAAGCGGCGAGCGGCAGGCGGAGGCCCAAACTCTCCACCAGCATGCGCAGGCCAAAGACCGGCCGGCTGCTCACCAGGGTGAAGCCGATGCCGCGCGCGTGAAGCGCCGCGACCGCCTGACGCGTCCGCTCGGTCAGGCGCTTTTGCGTGGTGACAAGCGTCCCGTCGACATCCGATATCACCAGCGCGATACGGTCCATCAAATGATCCTTTGCGGCATCCCCGCCATAGTGTGAACGACAGGCGAGGACACGAAGTTCCAATCGATTCCCTCGGCGCTTGTTGCGCGCGCCGTATCGCCTTTACACTTCGGTCCCTCACCCGCCCGGAGGGCCTCGATGCCGCGACCCGATTACCATCCCTATCTGCCCTCGCCAGCGCAATCGAAGATTGCCGGTCCGACGGCGCGCGCCCATGCCGAGGTGCGGCGCCAAAGCCCGCGCGGGCGCGAATTCTTTGCCCAATGGGAAAAGCTGCTGGCAGAGCCGTTCACGGGCATTACCGCCGACGGCCAGGTCGTGCCGGACCTCTACACGCTCGCGCCCAACGGTGCGCCGGCGGCTGCGATGGCCGACGCTGCCAAGGCGCTGCTCGGGCAGCTCAGCGCCAGCCAACGCGTGGCGGCATGCTTTGCCGTCGATTCCAATCACTGGCGCCGCTGGCAGAACACCGAGCTTTACCTGGAAGATTATGGGCTGCGGCTCGACGACGTGCCGGAAGCGCTGCGCGACGCGGTGATGGCGGTGTTGCGCGCGAGCCTCAGCGCCACGGGCTTTGCGATGACGCGCGACGTGATGCGACTCAACCGCTTCCTCGGCGATCTGGTCGGCTGCCCGGCGGTGCTCGGCGAATGGAGCTACAATTTCTGCCTGTTCGGCACGCCTTCGCTCGGCGAGCCCTGGGGCTGGCAATTGTTCGGTCATCATCTGAGCCTCAACTGCATGGCGATCGGCGAGCAGATGGTGCTGACGCCGACCTTCATGGGGGCGGAGCCGTCGCATGCCGATGTCGGGCCGTTCGCAGGCACCAGCCTGTTCGAGGATGAGGAGCGCGCCGGGCTCGACCTCATGCGCTCGCTCTCGGCCGAGCAGCAACGCCGCGCGATCGTCGCGCATTCGATGGTCGGTGGCGATCTGCCGCCGGGCCGGCGCCACTTCGCCGACAATCTCCATGTGGCAGGCGCGCATCAGGACAATCGCGTCATCCCCTATGAAGGCATCGCCGCTGCCGCGATGTCGCCGGTGCAGCGCCGCTATCTGCTCGATCTCATCGCGCGCTACGTCGCGCCGCTGCCGCCGGAGCCGGAAAAGCAGCGCATGGCGGAAATCGAGCGCCATCTTGCGGCCACGCGCTTTTGCTGGATCGGCGGACATAAAGAAGACAGCACGTTTTACTATCGCGTGCAGAGCCCGGTGGTGCTGATCGAGTTCGACCACCATATCGGCGTTTTCCTGACCAATGCCGAACCGGCGAAGTTCCACGTCCACACCATCGTGCGGACGCCGAACGGCAATGATTACGGGCGCGATCTTCTGCGCCTGCATTACGAGCAGGCACCGCACCACCAGCGGCCGAAGGACAAGGCCCGCTAGAGCATTGTCGGGCGAAGTGTGTAGCGGTTCGCCGCAGACAATGCGACAAAATCAAGGAATCTAAAGCGTGATCCGATTCTATCGGATCGGATCGCGCTTTAGTCGTTGACGTGATCGTGGCCGCCGATCCGGTCGGGCCGCCAATAGCCTTCGGCATAGATCTGGCTGCGGTCGAAACCGCGCGCTAACAAGGCATGGCGCTGGTTGCGGACATTGCTGGTCTCGCCGACGACGATCGCGTGACCCTTGCCTGCCGGGAAAACGAAACCCGCGAGCGCATCGAGCAGCAAATTGTTCGGCCCGGGCGCGGCGCCGTTGCGCAGCCGCCATTGCAGCGTCAGATCGGCGGCGCTCGAAAGCTCCTGCTTATCCTCGTCCGTGCCGATCTCCAGGAACGCGAACGCGCGCGCGTTTTTCGGCATCGCCTCGATCAAGGCCAAGATCGCCGGGATGGCGGTCTCGTCGCCGAGGAAGAGATGCCAATCGGCGGCCGGATCGAGGCCGATGCGGCCGCGCGGACCGCGAATGTCGATCGCATCGCCGGGCTTGGCATCGAGCGACCAGCCGACGCCGGGCGTGCGATGGCCGTGCAGCACGAAATCGACGTCCATCAGCCTGGTCGCCGCGTCGTAGCGGCGAATGGTGTAATGGCGCCGTGCGACGTCGCCGGCGGCGTGCGGAATCTGCAGCACGATTTCCTGACCGGGCTTGGGCTGAAATTCGCCGGCCGCATCGCCCGTGAGGATGAGTTGAAGGCGCCGCATGCGCGGCCCGATATCGAAGGCCTTGACCACCTCGAGGGTCCAAGGCCGACCGCGGCGACGCTCGAGCTCCGCCTCGCTGAGCATCGGCCGGCCCGCCGCCGGCGCTTCCATTCTGCCACGAATCACCTCGTCAGGTGCCATGTCGTCCTCGCATCCTTATGTCTGGAGGGAATATGAGGCTGCAAGACCGGCAAATCAAACCGCGTGCGCCCGGGAAGAGGCACGCGGGCTAGGCGAGCGACGGCCTACCTACCATTTCGCGACCAGCTCGTCGCCGAAGGCCTCGCGCCAATTCGCGTTGGCCGGGATCAGCGTGTCGTGCGGCCGAACGCCGCGATGACTCGCCGGATCGGCGCCCGGCGCCGCCACGCCGCATGAGGTTCCCCATCGGCGTGCCGGCGCTCACCCAGCACAGGCGCTCATTGTCCTCGCGCTTCAGCATGATCGCCTCGGTTCTTCGCCGGTGTCAATTTTTCCAGGGATCGACGGTGATGTGGATCGAGCGCTCGTCGCTTTCCCCGCCCACCATCTTCAAAGCGTGGTCGATCTGCGACAGACCGACGACATGACTCGACATTTTCTCGAGCGGGAAGGTTTTGGCCGCCATCGTCTTCAGCGCCAGCTCGACCGCGCCATAGCTGTGGCCACGCGTGCCGCGCAACACGATCTGCTTGTCGACCATCTGATTGAGATCGAAGCCGTCGATCGCGCCCTTCCGCGTCGCCATGATCAGCGTGCCGCGCTTGCGCAGCATCGCCAGCGCCGGATTGACGATCGCGGGGCCGCCGCCGCTCGAATCGATCACGATGTCGGCCATGCGCCCGCCGGTGATCCGCGTCACCGCCGCGCCGAGATCTTCCTGATCGACCGCGACCGTGTGATGCGCGCCAAGCTCGCGCGCCACGGCAAGCCGGCGCTCGTCGCGCGCCAGGCCGGAGACGATGATGAGCGCGGCACCCGCGGATTTCGCGGCGATCACGCAGCCGAGGCCTTGCTGGCCGGGGCCTTGGATCACCACGGTCTTGCCCGGCCCGGCATTGCCGTCGAGGAACGCCCACTGGAAGCCGTTGCCGATCGGCAAAGCCATCGCCGCGATATGCGCGGGAATGCCCGGCGGCACGCGATGCAGCACGCTGCGCGGATGCATGTAAAGGTATTGCGCGTAGCCGCCCCACAGCGAGGGAGCGACCGTCAGCGGCGTCGAGCCGTAGCGGATGCTGCCGGCGATGCGCGAATCGGTCTCGAGGCAGGAGCGATACTCGCCGGTGCGGCAATATTCGCAATGGCCGCAGGGGAGATACTCCTCGAGCGCGACCACGTCGCCTTCCTTGACGCCCCAGCGCGCGCGCGCAACGTCGCCGAGCTTTTCGACGATGCCGACCATCTCGTGGCCGAGAATGCGCGGGCCGGGCTTGGCCGAGAGATACATGCCCCAATCGCTGCCGCAGATGCCGGTCGCTTCGACGCGCATGAGACCAGCATCGGACGCGATCTCCGGCAGCGTGAATTCCCGTACTTCCGTTCGACGTGGCTCGATCGCCACCGCTGCCCGCACGCTCGCGCTCATCGCTCCCTCGCCTCTTCCATGACGTGCCGATACTATCTCGTGCACGACACGGCGACAATCGCGGCCCCGCCGTTTGGGGGCGGTGCCGATTCGGAGGAGAGGGCGATATGACGATTCACGGCGAATGGACCACGATCGGCGGCAACATTCGCGGTTTTGTCGCAAAGCCGGCCGGTGCGCCGCCCTGGCCGGCGCTCCTTGTCATCCACGCGATCATGGGTATCGACGAGCATATCGAGAGGCTCTGCAACGCCTTTGCCGCGGAAGGCTATTACGCGGCCTCGCCCGATATCTACGCCAGCGACCCCAGCTTCCGGCAGCATCGCCACCAGGATATCGAAATCGCCGCGCATATGGGGGCGGATGCGGCCAAGCAGACGGCCCAGCTCGCGCAATATTCCGCCGAACAGCAGGCGGCGATCGTCAAAGCGCGTGCATGGCTCAACGCCCGCCCCGGCCACACCTATATCGACACGGTTCTGGCCGCCTACACGCACCTGCGTCGGTACAGCGACATCCGTGCGATTGGCGCGATCGGCTTCTGCATGGGTGGGCGCCTGGTCGGCGAGCTGGCCGCGACGGGCGCCGAGCTGGCGGCCGGCGTCATCCATTACGGCGGCCCGCCCAAGCTCGATCTGGTGGCAAAGATCGTTGCGCCGCTCGAAGGCCATTATGCCTCGACCGACGCCCCGATCACCGGCAAGATTCCGGCTTTCGCCGCGGCGATGACCGCCGCCGGCAAGGAGCTTACCTATTACGTCTACGAAGCCGACCACGGCTTCACCCTGCGGGGCACGGCGTTTCCCGACGCCGCGCGCCGCGCGATGGTGCGCTCGAAAGCGTTTCTCGCGGAAAGACTGCGGCCGATCGCGCTCGCTGCGGAATAAGCGGCGCGTCTCAGCTCGCGATGTCGAACATCACGCCGTCATTGTCGCAGAACTGATAGATCCCGAGCGGACAACTGCGCTTCAGAATCTCGCCGCGGACGGCATCCTCGTCGCGGTCGAGCGGCCAAGGCCCATAATGCCCGGCGCGCAGCGCCAATTCCTCGATCTGCTTTTTGACCAGCTCGGCATCCTCGACCTTGAAGCCGATGTGATCGGGACCGGGCCGCGCGATCCCGGTCTTGTCGAAGGTTTGCACCTCCCACGGCATGACCTCGAGCGTCACGCGGCCGTCGCTCAGGTAGTAATTCGGATCGCCCGCCTGGCGATTGGTCGGCGTCAGGTCGAGCACGTCGCGATAGAATTTGGCGCAGAGCTCGGGGTGCATGGTCCGGATCGCGTAGTGGTTGATGTAGCGCTTTTGCTGCGTGTCCTCTTCTTCGGCATAGAGGCCGCCGCGATTGGCCATGTCTTTCTGCGAGAGATCGAACACGTTGCCGTCCGGATCGTGGGTCGAGATGCCGGCATAAGGCCGGCTCGAGGGCCGCTTCAGCCATCTCACCTGCGGGTAGTTCGAGCGCATCCGCGCGAACACGGTCTCGACATCTTCCACCTCGACGCCGAAATGATCGAGCCCGCCCGGGCGGCCGGGCTTGCGCGAATTGATGTTGAGCCCGACATAGCCGTCGCGGACCGTCACCGCGCCGAGCCCGCCGCGCCGGTCCGAGGCGAATTTCATGCCGAAGATCGCTTCGTAGAATTTGCCGACCCCCAGATGGTTGGACGACACAATCGCCATATGATTGATTTTTGCGAACATGGGCTTCCTCGCTATACGGATTGCCGCGCGCCGCGACCGTGGCGCGAAGGGTAAGTCTTTCCGGGCTAAGGCGACAGCCCCGTCATCGCTTGCATAGCCGGAAGAGGCTGGTTACGCTTTTCGCACAACAGCGCGGTTACGCGCGTGCAGGGAGGATGCCGTGAGATTTCACGCCGACCGCGGATGTCTCGTCGCGATGCTGCTCGGCATTATCGCCGCTCCGTCTATGGCAGCGACCATCGCGCCATCGCCCGCCCTGCAGCAGATCGTCGCCGGCGCGAAGCAGGAAGGCGCGCTGACGCTGTCCTATGGCGACGCGATCCTCGGCGGATCGCGGGGCGCGCAGGTCGCCGCCGCCGGCATCAAAGCGATGTTCGGGGTCGATTTGCGGGTCAGCTTTCATCCCGGCCCGTCTTTCGCGCCGATGGCGAGCAGGCTCTACACCGAGATGGAGGCCGGCCAGAAGGCATCGACCGACGTCTATAACGCAACCGCCGTCGAGATCTATCCCTATCTGGAACGCGGGCTGTTCCGCAGCATTCCCTGGACCTCGCTCTATCCCGGGCGGATCACGCCGACGATTTCCGAAGCCGGCGGCAGGGCGCTGCGCGTCGTCACCGCGACGCCCGGTATCCTCTATAACAAGCGCGTCGGCGCCGATTTCGCGCAGGTCGCCGTGATGAGCGACCTGCTGAAGCCCGCCTACAAGGGCCGGCTCGATACCGAGCCCTATCTTGCCGGCTTCGACGTGCTGGTCGCCAGCGGCGTCTGGGGCTACGCCAAGACCGCCGCCTTCGTGCATGCGCTGTCGCCGCAAGTGGCGGGCCTCGTGCGTTGCGGCGCGACCGAGCAGGTCGCGTCGGGCGAGATTCCCTCGCTCGCGATGGATTGCGGCGGCGGCCAGCAGAATTTGCCGAAATATGGCGGCGTGCTCGGCCACACGATCTTTCGCGATGCCGCCATGCGCCGGTTCAACTACCTCTGCATCCCGACCAATGCCGAGCATCCCGATGCCGGCATTCTGTTCGCGCTCTACGTTTCCTCGCCCGAAGGCCAGCGACAAATCCAGTATTCGCTCTACGGCACCGATCTCGACACTTACCCCGACGCGAGATCGCATGCGACGACCGCAGCGCTGGAGCAGCAAGGCGTCAAATTCCAGGACGTGACCCTGAGTTGGTGGGGCTCGCATGCGGAGATCGACAACGATCTCAAAAAGCTGATCAAGATCATCACCCGGCAGTGAGAGACCGATAGGTGGCCGGGGTCGCCGAACCGCCGCTCCTCGGCCCGGTGCGGCGCTGGGCACGCGCATGGCCGGCGGCGGTGATGCTGGCGCTGGCCGTCTTCGCCAGCCTCGTCATTGCCGTGCTGCTCGGCACGGCGCTCTGGCTCAGCTTTGCCGAAGGCACGCCGGGCGATTTCCACCTTGGCTACACTTTCGCCCATTACGGCGAAATTCTGCTCAGCGCCTTCACCTATCGCGTGATCGCCAACACCTTCGTCTTTTCGGGTATCGCGCTCGCCGTCGCCTTCGTTTTCGGCCTGCCGATGGCGTGGCTGATCGAGCGTACCGATTTTCCGGCCAAGCGCGTGGTTTTTACGCTGCTGGCGGTGGCCTTGCTGATACCGGGCTTCTCGGTCGCGCTCGGCTGGCTGTTCCTGCTCAATCCGCGCATCGGGCTGATCAATCTCGCACTCGAATCCTTGCTTGGCTTGCGGTCGGCGCCGTTCGATATCTCGACCCTGCCCGGCATGGGCATTGTCGAGGGGCTGAGCCTCGCGCCGGTGGCTTTTGTCATGACGGCGATCGTGTTCCGAGCGATGGATGCGTCGCTCGACGAGGCCGCGCGCGTCGCCGGCGCGGGGATCTGGCAATCGCTCCGCCGCGTCACCGTGCCGCTGGCCTGGCCGGGCGTACTGGCCGCCGGCATCTACATCTTCACCATCGGCTTCGGCACGTTCGACGTGCCGGCGATCCTCGGGCTGCAGGCCCGCATCTTCACCTTCTCGACCTATGTCTATCTGCAGATCAGTCCGACCGATGGCTTGCCGGAATATGGCGGGGTCGCGGCGCTGAGCGTCTTCATGCTGGCGTTGGCCGTCATGTTCAGCGGCTGGTACAACCGGGTGCAGCGGCAAGCGCCGCGTTACGCGGTCGTTACCGGCAAAGCCTACCGCCCCGCGCTCATCCGTCTCGGCCGCTGGCGCTGGCTCGCCGTCGCCTTTGTCGCCCTTTACCTCGCGATCAGCCAGCTCCTGCCGACCCTGACCTTGCTGTGGTCGGCGGGCCTGCCCTATCTGCAGCCGGTCGATGCCGCCGCCTTCGCCAGCCTGTCCTTGAACAATTTCCGCGACCTGCCGCAAGGGCTGGTGGCGAGCGGCCTCCGCAATACCGCGGCGCTGATGCTGCTGGTGCCGAGCATCACGCTGGTGCTCAGCGTCGCGATATCCTGGGTCGTGCTGCGATCGCGCCTGCGGTGGCGGGCACTGTTCGATTTCTTCGCGTTCCTGCCGCATGCCGTGCCGAAGATCGTGTTCAGCGTCGCGGCCTGGCTGCTGGCCTTGTTCGTCTTGGGCAAGGCGCTGCCGATCTACGGCACGATCTGGATTCTGGTGCCGGTCTATGTCGTCGCAACGCTGAGCTACGGCACGCGCATGATCAACGGCGCGCTTATCCAAATTCATCGCGAGCTCGAGGAATCGGCGATGGTCAGCGGCGCAGGATTGGCCGGCACGATGCGCTCGGTGCTGCTGCCGCTGCTGACGCCGGCAATGCTCTATTCCTGGCTCTGGATCGCGCTCTTGTCCTATCGCGAGCTGACGATCCCGGTGGTGCTCTCGACCAACAACAATCAGCCGCTGTCGGTCATCGTGTGGAGCCTGGTCCTTTCGGACTCGTTGGGCCAAGGCTCGGCCGTCGCCGTGATGATGTTGCTGCTGATGCTGCCGATTCTGTTGATCTACGCGACGATCGCGCGTCGCGCCGGGATCGCGTCCTCGGGCTGATGCCGCACTGCAACAATCGGGCGCCTGCGTTGTACCTTGGCATATCAACCGCCGTGACCGGACCGCGAGAAAGCGCTAAAATAGCTCATAATCGAGCTTGGAGGATCGCATGGTGGCTATCAGCTTCACGATCAACGGGAAGGCGGTCGATGTCGACGCCGCGCCGGACACGCCCTTGCTGTGGGTGGTGCGCGAGCATCTCAAGCTCACCGGCACGAAATACGGTTGCGGCGCCGGCATGTGCGGCGCCTGCACCGTGCATCTCGACGGCCAGCCGATCCGCTCGTGCCAGACCCCGCTGTCGACGATCGCGGACAAGCAGGTCACGACCATCGAGGGCCTCTCGGAGCATGGCGATCACCCGCTGCAGAAGGCCTGGGTCGATCTCCAGGTGCCGCAATGCGGCTATTGCCAATCGGGCCAGTTGATGCAGGCGGCGGCTTTGCTGGCCAGCAACAAGAACCCAAGCCGCGACGAGATCGTCCAACACATGGACGGCAATATCTGCCGTTGCGGCACCTATCCCCGCATCATCCGCGCCATCCAAAGCGCCGCCAAGCAGGGAGCCTGACATGACCATGATCGATCAAGCGGCGGCCACGAAAGTCTCGCGTCGCGGTTTCCTCGGCGGCGCTGCCGGCCTGACCTTCGCGCTGAGCCTGCCGGGTTTCCTGGTCGCCGAAGGCGGCGCGGCGCTGGCCCAAGGCGCCGCCGGTCCCAAGCCGATCGGCGCCTGGGTCAGCATCGCGCCGGACGGCGCGATCGTGCTCGCGATCCCGACCGCCGAAATGGGCCAGGGCTCGCTCACCGCTCTGCCGATGATCGTCGCCGAGGAGCTCGACGCCGATTGGTCGCGGGTATCGACGATCTATCCGCCGGTCGTCCCGGGCATCTACGGCAATCCGATGTTCGGCGGCCAGATGGTCACCTATGGCAGCGGCGCGATCCGCGGCTATTGGGACAAGATCAGGCTGCAGGCGGCGGCCGCGCGGCGGGTCCTGATGCAAGCCGCGGCCGACAAATGGGCGGTGCCGCTGGCCGACATTCATACCGAGCCGAGCGCCGTCGTTCATGCCGCGAGCAACCGCCGCTTGAGTTATGGCGAGATCGCCGGCTTTGCCACCGTGCCGGCGACCATGCCGACGATCGACAAGTCGGAGCTCAAAAAGACCGCGGATTATCGCATCATCGGCAAGGCGACGCCGCGCTTCGACATTCCCGACAAGACCACCGGCGCCGCCAAATACGGCATCGATGCGCAGGTGCCGAATATGGTCTATGCGACCTTGCTGCACGCGCCGGTCGACCGCGCGACGCCCGATCATGTCGACGACAGCGCCGCTCTCGCCGTGCCGGGCGTGCTCAAAGTGATCCCGCTGGATCATGCGATCGCGGTCGTCGCCGAGACCGTCGAGGCCGCCTTTGCCGGACTCGGTGCGCTCAAGGTGACCTGGTCGAGCATGCCGGCGGACGCCTATGGCAGCGTTGCGGGCCAGAAGGAATTTCTCGCGCGCGCGGCCAATCTCGGCGACAAGGGTGCAAGCTTCCTCGCCACGGGCGATGTCGACGGCATCTTCGCCAAGGCGGCCAAGACCATGACCGCGCAATACACCACCGACTACGTCTATCACGCGGGCATGGAGCCGATGAATGCCACCGCGGCGATCGACCCGGCCGGCAACGGCGCCGAGATCTGGTTGGGAACGCAGGGCCCCGGCCCCAACGTCCTCGCCGCGGCGAAGATGCTCAAGACCACGCCGAACAAGATCAAGCATCATCAATTCTATCTCGGCGGCGGCTATGGCCGGCGCAGCCCGCCCGATCTGATGTTCGAGGTCTTGCCGCTGGCCAAGGCGATGCAGCGGCCGGTGAAAATGATCTGGACGCGCGACCAGGACGTCAAAACCGCCAAGATGCGCCCGATGACCGGGCACCAGATCGAGGCCGCGCTCGACGCAAACGGCAAGGTCGTCGGCTGGCGCCATCGCGTGGTCGCCGAATCCATCATCGTCTATGGCGCGGGCGAGAAGGTGATGCAGTTCACCAAGGGCCTCGACAACATCGTGCTCGAAGGCTCGAAGCACGAATACGGCATCCCCAACCAGTCGATCGCCTATCTGCGCGAGAACCGCGGCGTCGGCCTGTCTTCCTGGCGCGGCATCGGCGCGGGCTACAACAAATTCGTGATCGAGAGCTTCATCGACGAGATCGCCACCGCGCAGAAGGTGGACCCGGTCCAGTTCCGGCTCGGCCTGCTCCAGAACGAGCCGCGCGCTCAAGCGGTGATCAAGGCGGTGGCCGACAAAGCCGGCTGGGGCAAGCCGGTCGCGGACGGGCACGCGCTTGGCTTTGCCTATGCCAAGGTGGTCGAGACCTATGTCGCCGCCATCGGCGAGATTTCGGTCGACGAGAAGACCGGTATCATCCGCGCCCATAAATTTTGGGTCGCGCTCGACCCCGGCATCGTGATCAATCCCGACAGCGTGCTGGCGCAGACCGAAGGCAACGTGATCTTCGGGCTCAGCCAGACGCTGAAAGAGCGCGTGTCGATTGTCGACGGCAAGGTGCAGCAGAACAATTACTACGATTATCCCGTGCTGCGCATGGCCGAAATGCCCGAGATCGACATCCAGATCATCGCGACCGACAACCCGCCCAAGGGCATGGGCGAAGCGACGC
This sequence comes from Allostellaceae bacterium, assembly GCA_035533255.1. GTDB lineage: Bacteria > Pseudomonadota > Alphaproteobacteria > ATCC43930 > CGMCC-115725 > CAIKMD01. The sequence goes on from DATLUE010000410.1 coordinate 25,391, forward strand.
TCCCGCTGATCTCGCCGGTGGTCGGCAATGCGCTCTACAAGCTCACCGGCAAGCGGATGCGCGCCCTGCCGATGTCGCCCGCGCGCGTGAAGGCCGGGCTGACGATCACCTGATCGACGCTATCCGACCGGGAAAGCCGGCCGCCTCCGCGCCAGATCGCAACCGGCTTCGCTTTTCAGGGCAGCGATTCTCGCATCGCCGCGATATCGCCGGTCGTGACATTGGCGGTGCGGTTGCCGAAATAGCCGTTGACGAAATTCACCACCGCGGCGAGCTCGTCATCCGACGGTCCGTTGCCAAATGGCGGCATGAAGATGTGCTGATCGCCCAATTGGGTGGTCGAGCCGCTCAGTACCACCGCCATCAGATTGGTCGCCGCCGGATCGTTGACGGTGCGGCTGCCGGCGAGATCGGCATAGGGCGATTGCACGCCGCTGCCGTCCCAATTGTGGCAATTGGCGCAATTGCCGGCGAAGACTTGCTCGCCCAGCCCCGGTGGCGGCGGGGCGGCGGTTTTCGCCGGCGGATTGGGCGCGACTTGCGGGCCGCTATCGATCGCGGGGATCGAGCGCAGATAGACGACGATCGACCGGATGTCGTCTTGCGTCAGATTGTGCAGGCTGTCGGAAATGACCTCCGCCATCGGTCCGCTGGCCGAGCTATGGCCGGAGGCGTGGCCGGTCGAGAGATAGGAGACCAGAGCGTCGTCGGTCCAGCCGCCGATGCCGGAGCGCTTCGCCCCGGTAATGTTGTAGGCCTGCCAACCCTGCGCGATGGCGCCGGAGAATTTCTGCGAATTGTTCAGGCTTTGGGTGAAGCGGCGGGGCGTATGGCACTCGCCGCAATGGCCCAGCGCCTCGACCAGATAGGCACCGCGATTCCATTGCGCCGATTCGGCGGAATTGGACACGAGCCGCTTGTTGGGATTGAACAGCAGATTCCACAGGCCCAGCGCCCAGCGCTGGTTATAGGGAAAAGAGAGGCTGTCCGCGGGTGTCGAATTTTTGACCGCCGGCAGGCTAAAGAGATAAGCCTTGATCGCCAGATCGTCGGCGCGCGAGAGCTTCGTATAAGACGTGTAGGGAAACGCGGGATAAAGATGCTCGCCGCCCTTGGCGACGCCGTGCTGCATCGCCTGCACGAAATCGTCGTCGCTCCAAGTGCCGATGCCGGTCTTGGGATCGGGCGTGATGTTGCGCGAATAGATCGTGCCGAAGGGCAGCTTGAACGCACGGCCGCCGGTGTAGGGCGTGCGGCCCGGAACGGTGTGGCAGGCGATGCAGTCGCCCGCCTCGGCAAGATACTTGCCGCGCGCGACCTGATCGCCGGCCGGCGCCTGCGCCAGAGCGACAGACGCAGCCGAAAGAATGCCAAAAACAATCAGGCAGCGGAGCAGCGCGTTTCGACCGGCCATCGTTCCCCCCAAATTGACTGTCGGTACGTCATTACCGGGCATACTACCCCGCTCCCCGCCCCTCTTGCCAAGAATTCGGGCACGACCACGCGGTTTGGCCGCGCCCGACGCTACCGACCTCCGACCCGATACCCTCGCATTGCGAAATTCGCGTGAGCCGCGAGGCCACCGGGTCAGCGCAGCGGAGCTTACGTGCCGGGGGTCATGCCGCAGGCGCGGAAAATTTTAGCGGCCGCGGCCGAGCCGAGGAATTGGACCAGCGCCGTTGCGGCTTTCGGCTCCGGCGAGCGCGCATGAACGAACGCGACGAAGCCGGTCGGCGTCGAGATCTCGCGCGGCAACGCTCCCAGCATGGCAACGTCCGGATCGGGATCGTTCTCGCTCTCGAAGGTGATGCCCAGCTCGACCTCGCCGCGCGCCAGCATCTTGATCGCTTCCCAGCCGCTGGGCGCGGGCTTGATCTTGGGCGCCACGGTCTCCGTGATGCCGAGCTTCGTTAGCGTCGCCTCGAAGCTCACGCCGCAGGCCGCGCCTGCCGCCGCGTTCGGGCATGCGATCGACGGAACCGTGAGCAGCAGGCGCTTGACGCCCTCGGCATTCGAAATATCGGGCTGCGCCGCGCCCGCGCGCATAGCGAGGACGACGCTGACCGTCGCAAGCGGGGTCTCGCTCCGTGCGTCGACATTCCCCGATGCGATCACGCTGACGAGCGGCGGCTGGAGGACCGGCACGTCGAAGCGCTCGCCCGCGACGGTCTTGGCTTTCGTCGCGCCGCCCGAGGCGAAGGTCGGCGCGACCTTGTGGCCGGTCGCCTGCTCGAAAATCGGCAGCAGTTGCTGGAGCGCGGCGCGGATGCCGCCCGGCGCGATCAGCGTGATCTCGGGCATCGTTCCTCCCAATGCGAGAGCATTGTCCGACGAAGTGTGCAGCGGTTCGCCGCAAACAATGCGACAAAATCAAAAAATCTGGAGCGTGATCCGACTCGATCTGATCGGATCACGCTTGAGACGGATACTCGCATGCGACGGTCAGGCCGGCAATGCGACCTGCGCCTCGCCGCGCGCCGCTTCGCCGAGAAGCGCTCCTCCCCGACATTAAATTCCACTGGGTGAAGGCCGCGGGGCATCAGGTCCAGACCGATCAACCCGAGATCGTCGCCGAGATCGTCGCCAAGCTGATCGAGAAGACGCCCTCCGCCGGCGAGAGCGATCACGGGCGGAGATAGCCGCGTTCCCGGTAGAAGCGCTCGGCACCCGGATGCAACGGTGCGCCGCGCGGTGTTTCCTCATCGGGCGAGCTTAGCTGCATCATGCTCACGGGCCGATAATTGTCGGTCGGGATGACGAGCTTGCGCGCCTCGATCGCTTCGCACAGCGCATAGGCCAGCTCGTCTGACATGTCCCGATGGACGATCATCGGCCAACCGCAAAAATCGACCGATGGAACCGGCTGCCGGAGGGCGGGCAGACGGTCCTGCGTCACGGTCATCACATCATAGCCGGCCGCCGCGACGCGATCGCGCAACCCGCCTTCGAGCGGGAGGATCCGGAAGCCGCGCTCGAGCGCGTATTGCCCCCAGCTCATGATGCCTTCGTCGAACACGGCGTCGATCGCGCCTTGGTCGATCATCGCCGCGCGCTCGGGATGGCTTGGCCGCGAGACCGTATGCACCGCGCCGCCCCAGGCGAGGAGGTCGGCAAAGGAAAACCCGGCGGCGGCCATCACCGTCGCGATCGCAAACATGGTCGGGTCGTCATCGAAAGGCGGCACGATCACATTCCCGGTCGAGACGCGCAGAGGATACCGGCGCTCGCGGATTTGCTCGATCGAGGTGATGCCGGTCGATTCGTGAACCGCGATGACGCCGGCGTCCCAGGAAGGAAACACCGCGATCGTCCGCAGCGGCAAGGGCGCGCTGAAAGGCGGACAGCCCTTATAGGCAAGGGCGAGCGGCGCGTTCGGGTTGATCCACAGCAGCGACAGCTCTTTCTCCGCCACTCGCACGAGATTCCGCCGCGAGCCGCCGACCCCGAACGATACGCTCACATCGCGATCCGCGGGCGCGTCTTTGCGCGCCGCGATGTGCAGCGAGAGCTGCGTGCCAAGACGGGAATCGATCTGCGGCGTGCGCGTGCCGCTGCGCGTCGATTGGCGCGAGAGCGAGGTGTCGTAAAGCGCCGCCGCGATCTCGAGCAGACCTTTCGAGCGCTGGATCCCGGAATTGTATCGGGAAGGCATCTTGTCCATTTCGCATCTCCGCGCGTTGTCGACAGTGGACCGATCGTGGCGCTAGGACCGCGGTGTGCCGCCGGGCTGGGCGAGCCAGCGGGCCGCGCCGATCGCGCCCGCGGTCATGCCGAGAACGAGGCCGAGCACGGCAAATACATTTCTCATCGCGAACCCTCTCCTCCCTGCCGATGCCGGCGCCATTCCTGCCGCGACCTGTTGCCGGGGCAGACGAAGCGGGCTTTATCCTTGATCTTGCGGCGCCTCGATCTGGGCCCATCGAGCGACCCGGCCTAATCCAAAGGATAGGTGTCGCTCGGCAGCGGCGGCAATCCCAGCGCGTCGCGGCCGGCGATCTGCAGCGCCGGAGCGGCCCATTGCGCATGATGACCGATCGCGTGGAGGTCGCGCCAGTGGCGCTGGATCGCGTGATTGCCGAGAAGCCCGTGAGCGCCGCTGATGTCGAACAGCCGGTCGACCCCGCCCTGGAGCAGCTTTCGGACCATCATCATGTCCCGCCGCTGGCGCACGGCATCGACGCGGGTAACCTTCTTCCCTTCGAAGATGGTCGCGGTCAGCTTTTCGGTGATGAGATAGGCGAGATCGATCTCGAGCTTCGATTCGCCGATCGCCGTCTGCACGTCGGCGCGGTCGCTCGGCTTCGCGCCCATCGGACGCGCGCCGCGTCCCGCGGTAAGATCGACGAACGCCTCATAGGCGCCGCGCGCGATGCCGTGCATCGGCGTCATCACCGCAAAGCCCGAGTTGAGGATCAGCGGCGAGCGATAAAGCACGCCCTCATGCACCGTATGGCCGGGCGCGCGACCGATCAGCGCGTCGTCATGATCATAGATAAAGTTCGCCGCAACGAAGGTCGGTTCGACGATCACGTCGTTGCTGCCCGATCCCTTGAGCCCGATCGCATCCCAGACGCGATCGATGCGGAACTGGTCGGCGCGCAGCAGGAAATTCAGCCGCTTCGCGACCGAGCCGTCCTCGTTCCGGGTGACGCCGCCGACGATCGCCCATTGGCAATAATCGCCGGCCGATGCGAAATGCCAGCGGCCGCCGATCTCATAGCCGCCCGTCACTTCTTTGACCTGGCCGGTCTGATTGAACGAGGTCAGGATGGTCGGATCGGGCTGCCGCTCGTAGACGAAGCGCTGCGCTTCCGCGGGGAAAAGGCTCAAGAAATATTGGTGCTGGAGGAGGAACGTCATGCACCACCCGGTCGAGCCGCAGGCGCGCGCGACCTCACTGACGCAATCGATCTGCGTCATCCAATCGCCTTCGTAACCGCCGAACATCCTGGGCCGCATGAGCGGGATCAGGCCCGATTCCATGATCGCGCGAAAATTCTCCTCGGGCATGCGTCGCAGCTCTTCGGTGACGCGCACGTTGCGCTGGGCAATCGGCACGATGGTCCGCGCGCGCTCGATCGCTTCCTCGTACGGAATCGTCATGCCGCGATAATTCGAAAAGAATCGGGGGCCGGTCACGAACATGGAAGCTTCTCCAATGATTCACCGCCGTCGATCTGCGCCGATCTCGATCGGAAGCGCCGGCCCACCGACGGGCGCGCCCACAGATTGCTCTCGCTCATTCGTTGCTCGCTCTAATTCATGAAACGTAGTTCGGAGCAATGTCCGGCCGCAAGTCCCAAGACCATTCGTTATGCACTGTGGAACGACTTGTTTTGCACCGCAAAATATCTTGCCCCGGTTTTTCCGAAAGAAAGCCGGTTTTCTCTATGCGTAAATCGGCTTTGTCGGCCGCGACGGCGCGATCGAGCCGACGGCGACGTTGCGCTCCGCGCGAGCCTCGGCTAGGAATTTCAGGAGCGGTCGATTAGAAAAGTTCCCCGAGGACGTCGCCGCAAGGAAACCAAGACCGGGAGGACGCGATGAGCAGGTCTATATTGCGCGGCGCGATGTGTGCCGCTATCGCGATGGCGATCGGATCGGCGACCGCAGCGCGGCCGGCGACGGCGGATACGCGCCTCATCGTCGGCAAGGCCAATGCCGGAGCCGATTCGATCATCACGGTCAATGTCGGCGATGACGCCGGCATCTTCAAGAAACACGGGCTCGACCTCCAAATCGAGAATTTCCAGGGCGGCAGCAGGATCGTTCAGGCGCTGATCGCGAACAGCATCGATATCGCGATCGGCGCGGGAACCCAGATGGCGTTCGCCGCCAAGGGCGCGCCGATGATCGCGGTGTGCGAGAGCACGACGACGCTGCCCTATTTCAGCATCGGCGTCCCGTGGGATTCGCCCGTCCATGCACTCGCCGATCTCAAGGGAAAGCGGATCGGCGTCTCGAATCCCGGCTCGCTGACCGATTGGGTCGCGCAGGAGCTCGACCGGAAGATGGGATGGGGGCCCGACGGGGTCTTACGCGTGACGGTCGGCGGCGGCATGGCCGCCTCCTCGGCTGCCTTCCGCGCCCACGAGATCGACGCCTATGTCGGTGGCACGGCTTCGTTCCTTGTCGAGGCGCAAAAGCACATCGGTCGCGTTCTCACCCCGGTTTCCGACTTCGTCGGCAACATGGCCTCGGGCACGCTGTTCGCCTCGACTCACCTGGTCAAGACCAATCCCGACGCGTTGCGCGCCTTTCTCGCCGCCTGGATCGATACCACCGATTTCATCCTGGCGCACAAGGCGGAGACGGTGACGAGCTGGAGCAAGGTGACCGGCTTTCCGGAAACCGTGATGTCGCAGGAATACGACATCGTCAAAGGCATGTACAATCCGAGCTGCCGCTTCGATCCGCAATCGCTCGCAACCCTCAGGCGCTCCTTCGTCCAGCTAAAGCTGCTTGAGACCGAGCCCGACATGTCGAAGCTTTATACCGAAGCCTATCTGCCCAAAGGCCCTGCTCCCGGCGCGGGGCATTAATCCGTCTCCCTTGCCCTCGGAGGACCACGCGCGATGTTGACGATTCAAAATCCGATCATGATTCCGGCGATCATGCGCTCGCGGCTTATGCTCGAGACCCTCTCCGAGCTGGTCGCCGCGAACGCGTGGCGCGACAAGCAGGTGATGATCTACGCGCGGCCGCAGGGCGACAGCCAATGGCGCACCCGCTTCTACGCGAGCGACGGTCCCGACTCGGTCGATATGGTGGCGAGCGGACAGGCGGATATCGCGATCTGCAACCCGGGCGGCGTGCTCGGCATGGCGCTGCGCGGGCGCGGTCCGTACAAGACGCCGATTCCGCTGCGCGCGCTGATGGTCATTCCGCAGCTCGATCAGTTGGGCTTCGCCGTGACGCCGCAGACCGGTCTCGAGACCCTGGGCGATCTGAAGCGCCTTCGCTATCCGTTGCGGGTCTCGCTCCGCGGCCAGCCCGATCATTCCGTCCATATGATTTGCAATCATGTTCTTCGCGCCTACGGCATGTCGCTCGACGACATCGTGAGCTGGGGCGGCAAGGTGGTTTATACCGAGGGGATGCCGAACGGCCCGGATCGCCTGGGCGCCGTCGCGCGCGGCGAGCTCGATGCGGTCTGGGACGAGGCGCTGCCTCGCTTCGCCGCCCAAGCGATCAAGTTCGGCATGCGCTTCCTGCCGGTCGACGAGCCGCAACTGCAGTCGCTGGAGGCCGACGGGCTGATGCGCGCGGCGATCACCGACCAGGATTATCCCGGCCTCGGCCCCGACGTCTGGAGCGTCGATTTCAGCGGCTGGCCGGTCTTCTGCCTCGAAAGCGCGCCGGAAGAGATGATCTACAAATTCTGCGCCGGGCTCGACGCGCGCGCGGACCGGATTCCCTGGGAGAACGGCGATGGCCCGTTGCCGCTTCGCCGCCTCTGCAAGGACGGCAAGGACGGGGCGCTTTATCTGCCGCTGCATCCGGGCGCGGAGCGCTGCTGGCGGGAGCGCGGCTATCTCCCCTGATCGCGGCGGCAAGCTTCCGCGTCGTCGCATTTCTCGCTGAGCGACCGCGGTTGGTAAGGTCGATCGCATGAGCGCGATGCGCGTTCTCATCGCCGGCGCCGGGCCGGTCGGGCTGACGCTCGCGATCGATCTCGCCGGGCGCGGGATCGAGAGCTGCCTGGTCGATCCGCTGCTCGAGGTTCACCCGCATCCGCGCGCGATCTCGATCGGCGTGCGGACGATGGAGCATTTCCGTCGGCTCGGCCTCGACCAGAAAGTCATCGATGCCGGCGTGCCGCGCGCGCGCGCGCTCGACGTGATTTATGCGACGCGGATGTGCGGCCGCGAGATCTTCCGCTTTCCGATCCCGTCGATCGACGCGCTCGCGCGCAATGCCGAAGCGCTGGCGGCGGAAACGCCCGAGCTCGCAGCCTCGCCCTATTACAAAACCTGGACGGCACAGGCGCCGCTCGAACGGTTGCTGCGTCGCGAGGCCGCCACTCGGCCGCCCATCGCGACGCGCTATGGCTGGCGGCTCGATTCCTTCGATGAAGGCGAGGACTTCGTCACCGCGCAACTCGTCGACACCGTCACCGGCCGGCGCGAGGCGATAGAGGCGCAATATCTCGTCGGCTGCGACGGCGCCGGCAGCATCGTGCGCAGCCACCTCGGCATCGCGATGTCGGGGCGCGGCACCCTCGGCGATGCGGTCGGTATCTATTTCCGCGCGCCGAGCCTCGCCGAGCGGCTCGGGCCGCAGCCGGGCGTGATGTATTGGATCCTGGCGCCGGGCTGCGGCGGCGTGATCTACACCATCGATGGCGGCGACGCCTGGGTCTTCAATCGCTACCTCGCGCCGGGCGAGGCCGGCACAGCGGACGACCCCGTCGCCCTGGTTCAACGCGCGATCGGGGCACCGATCGACATCGAATTGCTATCCGTCCAAAGCTGGCTGCCGCGTCAGCTCGTTGCCGATCGCTACGGCACGCGCCGTTGCTTTCTCGCGGGCGATGCCTGTCACTTGTTTGTCCCGACCGGCGGGTTCGGCATGAACACCGGCATCGGCGACGCGGTCGATCTCGCCTGGAAGATCGCGGCGCGGCTCGCGGGCTGGGGCGGCGCCAATCTCCTTGCCAGCTACGCGGCGGAACGGCGGCCGGTTGGCCTCTACAACACGCGCGAAGCCGCTGATAATTACGACCGAAGCGGCGCGATCTTTGCCGTGCCGGCCGCGCTCGAGGCGGATGGCGCCGCCGGCGATGCGGCGCGTGCTTCGGTCGCCGCTCTGCTCCCGCCCAAGATCAAGCATTTCGCGCCGATCGGGGTCCATCTCGGCTATTGCTACGAGAGCTCGCCGATCATCGTCTCGGACGGAACCGCCGCGCCGCCGTTGGAAACCGCGAGCTATACGCCGACCACGCGACCCGGCCATCGCGCGCCTCATGCCTGGATCGGGCCCGGACGAACGACGCTCGATCTCTATGGCCGCAGCTTTACCTTGCTGCGCTTTGGCAAACCTAAAGAAGATGCGAGCGGCCTCGCGACCGCGGCGCAACGAGCGCATGTCCCCTTTGAGATCGTCGATCTCGACGACGCCGCGGCAACCGAACGCTATGCGATGAAGCTGGTGCTGGTGCGCCCGGACGGCCACGTTGCCTGGCGCGGCGACGCGCCGCCCGCGAACCCACAGGCCGTGATCGAGCGCGTGCGCGGCGCTTAGCCGCGCGGTGGATTGAGACGACCGTGCGGGTTTGGCCGGCATCCATGCAGGATATTGCCGCCGCGGTCGCGCTGCGGATAAGCGCGTCCGACGATCTCGCCGATCGTCTCGGCGATCTACCTAAAATCTGGGCTTGATGTGGTCTGTTTCGAGGCGGCGGGGCCGCGTCCGACGATGCTGAGCACGACGCCTACGACATAACCTCCGATGGCGTCGCGCTGTTGACATGTGTGCCACATGTTTCTATGTTCTGCGCATGGGAACGATGGTCCAAATTCGCAATGTCCCGGATGCATTGCATCGCCGGCTCAAATCGCGCGCGGCGTTGGCCGGCATG
>DATLUE010000411.1:0-21404 GCA_035533255.1 Allostellaceae bacterium
CCGCGGCGAGATCGCCTGTCGCGTCATCGCAACGGCAAAACGCATGGGGATCAAGACCGTCGCGGTCTATAGCGACGCCGATGCCGAGGCGCTGCATGTGCGCCGGGCCGACGAAGCGGTGCGGATCGGTCCGCCGAAGGCGTCCGAGAGCTATCTCGACATCGCGCGCATCCTCGCGGCCTGCCAGGAGAGCGGCGTCGAAGCCGTGCATCCGGGCTATGGGTTCCTGTCGGAGAATGCCAGTTTCGCGACCGCGCTCGAAGCCGCTGGCATCGTCTTCATCGGCCCGCCGCCGGCCGCGATCGCGGCGATGGGCGACAAGATCGCGGCAAAAAAGATCGCGCAAGAAGCGGGCGTCGCGACCGTTCCGGGCGATCTCGATACGGTCGCCGATGCCGAGGCCGCGATTTCGGTCGCGCGCGGCATCGGCTATCCGGTGATGATCAAGGCGGCGGCCGGCGGCGGCGGCAAGGGCATGCGGATCGCGGCAAGCGATGCCGAACTGCGCGCGGGCTTCCGCCTTGCCACCGGCGAGGCACGCTCGGCCTTTGGCGATGCGCGGGTATTCGTCGAGAAATATATCGCCTCGCCGCGACACATCGAAATCCAGATCGTCGCCGATGCGCACGGCAACGCGATCCAGCTCGGCGAGCGCGAATGCTCGGTCCAGCGCCGCCATCAGAAGGTGATCGAGGAAGCGCCGAGCCCCTTCCTCGACGACAAGACCCGCGCCGCGATGGGCGCCCAGGCCGTCGCCCTCGCCAAGGCAGCCGGCTACCGCTCGGCGGGGACCGTCGAGTTCATCGTCGATCGCAAGCACAAATTCTATTTCCTCGAGATGAACACGCGGCTGCAGGTCGAGCATCCGGTGACCGAGATCGTCACCGGCTTCGATATCGTCGAGTTGATGATCCGCATCGCGGCCGGCGAGAATCTGGGCATCGCGCAAAAAGATGTGAAGCTCTCGGGCTCGGCGATCGAGGCGCGTATCTATGCCGAAGACCCACGGCGAAATTTCCTGCCCTCGGTCGGGCGCATCACGCGCTATCTGCCGCCGACAGGCGACGGCATCCGCATCGACAGCGGCGTCGAGGAAGGCGCCGAAATCTCGATCTTCTACGACCCGATGATCGCCAAGCTGATCGCCAGCGGCGCAACCCGCGACGAGGCAATCGCGCGGCTTGCGGAAGCGCTCGACAGCTTCGTCATTCGCGGCCTCTCGCACAACATCGGCTTGCTGGCGGCGGCGATCGCCCGGCCGCGATTCCGCGCCGGCGATCTTTCGACCGATTTCCTCGCCAACGAATTTCCCGACGGCTTCAAGAGCGAAGCGCTGCCGCCCGAGTTGGCGGCTCAGGCGGTCGCGGTCGCGGGTGCCGCCCAGCGCATCGCCGCCGAGCGCGATGCCGCGAGCGCCGGCGCCGCGATTCCCGAGCGCTGGGTGATCGTGCAAGACGATTCGCGCTATCCCGCGCGATTGACCCGGCGCAACGAAACCATCGCCGTAGCCGGCTATACCGCGAGCCAGGAGGTAACGACATCGTGGCAGCCGGGCGACGCGCTGTTCCGCGGCATGGTCGATGGCCGGCCGGCGATCTTCCAGATCGAGCGCGACGGCATCGGCTGGCGCCTGCAGCGCGGCGGCGCGGTGCTCGACCTGAAAGTTCTCTCGCCGCAAGCGGCCGAGGCGCTGGCGCGCATGCCGGCGAAGAAGGTGCCCGACCTGTCGCGACACCTGCTTTCGCCGATGCCCGGGTTGCTGATCTCGCTGGCCGTGGCGGAGGGCCAGGAGGTGAAGGCGGGCGAGGAATTGGCGGTGATCGAGGCGATGAAGATGGAAAATGTACTGCGCGCCGAACGCGACGGCACGATCAAGACCTTGTCCGCGCGGCCTGGCGACAGCCTCGCCGTCGACCAAATTATCCTGGAATTCGCATGATCGCGGCCGTGCAGCTCGAGATCTTCGGCCGGGTTCAAGGCGTCGGATTTCGCGCCTTCGTCAGGCATTGCGCGCGGGCCCGGGGCTTGCGCGGCTGGGTGCGCAACCGCAGCGACGGCAGCGTCGAGGCGTTGTTGATCGGCGAGGAAGATGCGGTCGCAGCCGTGACCGAGCAATGCCGGCGCGGCCCGTCGCAAGCGCGGGTCGATCGCCTCGAAAGCCTGCCGGCGCAGGATGACGGCACACCCGATTTCACCGAGCGCGCGACGGTCTGACGCGATGGGATCGCAGCTTCGTCTTTTGGCCAGCCGGCGCCTTTCGGCCCTCTTCATCGCGCAGTTCCTCGGCGCGCTCAACGACAACCTCTTGAAGAACGCGCTGGTCATCCAGGTGGCTTACGGGCGTTCGGGCAGCGCGAGCGACATCGAGGTGATCGTCACGGTCGCGACGGCGCTGTTCATCCTGCCCTATTTCCTGTTCTCGGCGACTGCGGGCGAGCTCGCCGACAAATTTGCGAAGATGCGGCTCATTAAAGCGCTGAAGCTCTGGGAGATCGGGGTGATGACCCTCGCTGCGGCGAGTTTTCTCTTTGGCGGCGGCATCGGCATCGGGCTGACGATCCTGTTCCTGCTCGGTATTCAGGCCGCGTTCTTCGGCCCGGTGAAATACGGCATCCTGCCCGAGCTGCTGGGGCCGGACGAATTGCTGAGCGGCAATGCCGTGATCGAGGCCGGGACGTTCCTCGCGATTCTCATCGGCACGATTGCCGGGGGCTTGCTGATCCTCCTGGCCGACGGGCCGGCGATCGTCTCGGCGACGCTGCTGATCGGCGCGGTCGGCGGCTGGATCGCCAGCCTGTTCATTCCGCACACCGAAGGCCGCGCCGCCGGTTTGCGCCTCAACCCCAACATCGTGGCGGAGACCTGGAAGGTCCTGCGCTACGCCAATGCGAGCCGCGCGATGCGCTGGACCATCCTCGGCAATTCCTGGTTCTGGTTCGTCGGCGTCGCGCTGGTCTCGCAATTCCCCAATTACGCCAAGGACGTGATCGGTGCCGACAACCAGGTCGTGACTTTGTTCCTGACGCTCAACTCGCTGGGCATCGGCGCAGGCTCGCTGCTGGCGGGGCGGCTGCTGCACGGCCGCATCTCGGCGAGGCTGGTGCCATTCGCGGCATTGGCGATGGCGGTGTTCAGCGGCGATCTCTGGCTCTCCGACGGCCGGCATATCGGTACCGGGCTGATGAACGCCGCGGCGTTCCTCGGCGTCGCGCAGAACGCACGCGTGGCGTTCGATCTCGTCGCCATTGCGGTCGCAGCCGGCGTCTTCGTGGTGCCGCTTTACGCCCTGATGCAGGCAAAGAGCGCAACCGAGCATCGCTCGCGCGTGGTCGCCGCCAACAATGTCTGGAACGCGCTCTTCATGGTGGCGGCGGGTTTGGGCAGCGCCGTCATGTTGAAGCTGGGCGCCGGCGTCACCGATATTTTCCTGACGGTCGCAATCGCCAATCTGGCGGTCGCCGCCGGGAGCTGGCGCTTGCGCGCCAAGCCCCGGTAGAGAGCACCGCGTCAGGACGCGGCGGCTTCCTCGGTCTCGTCCTCGGCGGTCTGGACTGGGCCGGAATCCAGCCCCTTGGCCGCGGGATCGCGATCGACCAGCTCGATCACCGCCATTGCCGCGGCATCGCCGTGGCGAAAGCCGGCCTTGAAGATGCGGCAATAGCCGCCGCCGCGCTTGCCGTAGCGCTCGGCGAGGGTCGTCAGCACCTTGTCGGCGATCTTCTCGTCCTGGAGCGTCGCGATGAGGCGCCGGCGCGAGGAAAGGCCGCCCTGCTTGCCCATGGTGATGAGACGCTCGACCACCGGGCGTAGATCCTTGGCCTTGGGCAGGGTCGTGGTGATCTGCTCATGCTTCAAGAGCGCATGGCAGAGATTGTCGAACATCGCTTTGCGATGCGCCGATTTACGGCTGAAGCTGCGGCCTCGGAGACGGTGACGCATGATCTCTGCTCAATCGGCTCAATAGGGTTCCTCGAGGCGCTTCACCAGCTCCTCGATATTCTCGGGCGGCCAGTTCGGGATCTCCATGCCGAGATAGAGCCCCATCTGCGCCAGTACTTCCTTGATCTCGTTCAGCGATTTGCGGCCGAAATTCGGCGTCCGCAGCATCTCGGATTCGGTCTTCTGCACCAGGTCGCCGATATAGACGATGTTGTCGTTCTTCAAGCAATTGGCCGAGCGCACCGAGAGCTCGAGCTCGTCGACCTTGCGCAAGAGGTTCTTGTTGAACGGCAGCTCGGACGGACGCTCTTCCTCGGTCGCCGCGCGCGGCTCCTCGAAGTTGATGAAGAGCTGGAGCTGGTCCTGCAGGATGCGCGCGGCCAGCGCGACCGCGTCCTCGGGTGTCACGGCGCCATTGGTCTCGATGCTCATCGACAGCTTGTCGAAGTCGGTGCGCTGGCCCTGGCGGGTGTTGTCGATCTTGTAGCTGCATTGGCGCACCGGGCTGAACAGCGCATCGACCGGGATGAGGCCGATCGGCGCGTCCTCGGGCCGGTTGTCGGTCGCCGGGCGATAGCCCTTGCCGGTCTCGACGGTGAATTCCATCGACACCTTGGCGCCTTTGTCGAGGGTACAGATGAGATGATCGGGATTGAGCACCTCGATATCGTGCGGCAGCTCGATCATGCCGGCGCGCACCTCGCCCGGGCCATTGGCGCGAAGCCGCATGCGCTTCGGGCCGTCGCCGTGAAGGCGCAGCGCGATGCCTTTGACGTTCAGGACGATGTCGGTGATGTCCTCGAGCACGCCGGGCAGCGACGAGAATTCGTGCAACACGCCCTCGATCTGCACCGAGGTGATCGCCGCGCCCTGGAGCGAGGAGAGCAGCACGCGACGCAGCGCGTTGCCGAGCGTCAAGCCGAAGCCGCGCTCCAACGGGCCCGCGATCACGGTCGCGAACCGCGCCGGGTCGTCGCCCGGCTGCACCTCGAGCTGGTTCGGCTTCGTCAATTCCTGCCAATTTTTCTGGATTTGCGTCACGAGCGGACCCTCATGCGTTTAAGTCATCGGCGTGCGCGACCTGACTGGCCGCGGCACGCGCCAAATTAAAAATACCGCGACTAGACGCGCCGCCGCTTGGGCGGACGGCAACCGTTATGCGGAACAGAGGTCACGTCGCGGATCGACGTCACCTGAAAACCCACGGTCTGCAAGGCACGCAGTGCCGACTCGCGGCCCGAGCCCGGCCCCTTCACCTCGATCTCGAGGGTGCGCATGCCGTGCTCCATCGCCTTCTTGCCGGCATCCTCGGCCGCCATCTGCGCGGCATAGGGTGTCGATTTGCGCGAGCCCTTGAACCCCATCGTGCCCGAGGACGACCAGGCGATGGTGTTGCCCTGCGCGTCGGTAATGGTGATCATCGTGTTGTTGAAAGTCGCGTTCACATGCGCGGTGCCCGCGGTGATATTCTTGCGCTCGCGGCGGCGAACGCGCGCGGCGGCAGCAGGCTTCGATGTCGTCGCCATATCTTCCGAATTCCTTACTTCGTCGCCGTCTTCTTGCCGGCGATCGGCCGCGCCGGACCTTTGCGGGTCCGCGCGTTGGTGTGGGTGCGCTGGCCCCGGACCGGCAGGCCCTTGCGATGGCGAAGCCCGCGATAGCAGCCGAGATCCATGAGCCGCTTGATGTTCATCGCGACGGTGCGGCGCAGATCGCCCTCGACCTGATAGTCGTGGTCGATCGCCTCGCGGATGCGGAGCACCTCGTCGTCGGTCAACTCATGCACGCGGCGCGAATCCGGAATGCCCAGCTTCGCGCAGATCTTCTCGGCCGAGGTGCGACCGATCCCATGAATGTAGGTGAGACCGATCGGAACCCGCTTTTGATTGGGTATGTTAACGCCGGCAATGCGCGCCACCTGCGCTTCTCCTTAGATCGAATTGTTGGTTTCGGACGGTGACCAGACGCCCCGGTTGGCCGAACGCGCCTTATATCGGAATCTTTCCAATAAAGTCAACCTTTCGCCTTGTTTAGAATCGTTTCAATCTCTTGCGCGACCGCGTCGATCGCGGCCATGCCATCGACCGAGCGCAAGATACCCTTGGCCCGGTAGTAAGGCAGGATCGGCGCGGTCTGCTCGCGATAGGCCTTGAGCCGCGCCTTCACAGTCTCGGCATTGTCGTCCGGCCGACGGATGAACGCGTGTCCGCCGCAAACGTCGCAAGTGCCGTCTTGCTTCGGGCGGTGGTGGCGGTCGTGATAGGAGGCGCCGCAGGTCTTGCAACTGAAGCGGCCGCTGACGCGGTCGACCAGCGCCGCCTCGTCGACCGCGATCTCGACCACCTGATCGAGCGCGATGCGGTTCTCGGCCAGCATGCGGTCGAGCGCCGTCGCCTGCGGCACGGTGCGCGGGAAACCGTCGAGGATGAAGCCCTTGCCGCCGATCTGACCGATCCGCTGCTCGATCAAAGCGATCATGATGTCGTCCGAGACCAGCTTGCCGGCATCCATGATCGCCTGGACCTGCTTGCCCAAAGCGCTGCCGGCTTCGCGCTCGGCGCGCAGCATGTCGCCGGTGGAAAGCTGAACCATGCCGTAGCGCTCTTCGAGTCGCTTGGCCTGAGTTCCCTTCCCCGCCCCCGGAGGGCCGAGCAGAAGGATGTTCAACCGCGTCTCCCCCTGAGCTTGGACTTCTTGATCAAGCCTTCATATTGATGCGCGAGCAGATGCGAGTGGATTTGCGCCACCGTGTCCATCGTGACGCTCACCACGATGAGGAGGCTGGTGCCGCCGAAATAGAACGGCAGCGAATATTGCGAGATCAGGATTTCGGGCAACACGCAAACCGCCGCAAGATAGAGCGCGCCGACCATCGTCAGCCGCGTCAGCACGTAGTCGAGATGATCCGCGGTGTTCTTGCCGGGCCGGATGCCGGGGATGAAGCCGCCGTATTTGCGCAGATTGTCGGCGGTCTCGACCGGGTTGAAGACGATCGCCGTATAGAAGAAGCAGAAGAACACGATCAGCGCGACGTACAGCCCGATATAGAGCGGCTGGCCGTGCGCCAACCAGGCGCCGATCTCGGCGAGGATGCCGGTCTGGTTCTGGCTGAAGCTCGCGACCGTGGCCGGCAGCAGCAGCAGCGAGGATGCGAAGATCGGCGGGATCACGCCCGAGGTGTTGAGCTTCAAGGGCAGATGCGACGCCTCGCCGCCATACATACGGTTGCCGACCTGGCGCTTCGGATATTGCACCAGGAGCCGGCGCTGCGCCCGCTCCATGAACACGATGAAGGTGATGACCGCGACCGCGCCGATCAGGAAGGCGATGATGAAGAAGGTCGAGATCGCGCCGGTGCGTCCGAGCTCGAGGAACCCTGCCAGCGCCGGCGGCATGCGCGCGACGATGCCCGAGAAGATGATCAGCGAGATGCCGTTGCCGACGCCGCGGGCGGTGATCTGCTCGCCCAGCCACATCAGGAAGACCGTGCCGCCGGTGAGCGTGATCACCGAGGTGATGCGGAAGAACAACCCGGGATCGGTGACCGCCATGCCCGACGGCCCGTGCAGGCCCTCGATGCCGACGGCGATGCCATAGGCCTGGACGGCGGCGAGCAGGACCGTGCCATAGCGCGTGTATTGGTTGAGCTTCTTGCGCCCCGCCTCGCCTTCCTTCTTCAATGCCTCGAGCTGCGGCGATACCGCCGTCATGAGCTGGACGATGATCGAGGACGAGATATAGGGCATGATGGCGAGGGCGAAGATCGTCATGCGCCCGAGCGCGCCGCCCGAAAACATATCGACCATGCCGAGAATGCCGCCCGAGTTCTGGGCGAAGATTTCCTGCAGCACTTGCGGATCGATGCCGGGCAACGGAATATAGGTGCCGAGCCGATAGATCATCAGCGCGCCGAGCGTGAACCAGATCCGATTCTTGAGATCGGTCGCCTTCGAGAAGGCGGAGAAATTGATGCTGGATGCCAGTTGCTCGGCGGCGGATGCCATCTAGCGGCTCCTCATGGTTGCGCGGCAGCGGCCTTCGCTGCAGCCACGATCACCTTTCCCCCCAGCTTTTCGACCGCCTCGACGGCGGCCTTCGACGCGCCCGCGACCTCGATGGTCAACGGCGACGTCAAAACGCCCTTGGCCAGCAGCCGCACGCCGTCGCGCACGCGGCGCAGCACGCCGGCCGCGACCAGCGCCGCGCCGTTGACGGTCGCGTCGCCTTTGAGTTGGCCGGAATCGAGCGCAGTTTGCAGCCGGCCGAGATTGACCACGACAAAGCGCTGCTGGAAGTCGGTGTTGTTGAAGCCGCGCTTCGGCAGCCGGCGATGCAGCGGCGTCTGGCCGCCTTCGAAGCCGTTGATGGCAACGCCGCTGCGCGCGGTCTGGCCCTTGCCGCCGCGCGCGCTGGTCTTGCCCTTGCCCGAGCCGATGCCCCGGCCACGGCGCTTGGCGACGTAATGCGCGCCTTTATTGTCTCTGATTTCGTTGAGCTTCATGTTCCATCCACCGCCGAGTGTAGGCCCCTCACGAGGCCGGTTCCACCCGCACCAAATGCTTTACCCGCTCGATCATGCCGCGCACCGCCGGGGTATTCTCGATCACCCGCGAGCGATGCCGCCGATTGAGGCCCAGCCCTTTGAGGGTCGCGAGCTGATACTCTTCGCGGCCGATCGGGCTGCCGAGCTGCGTGATCTTCACCCGTCCCTCAGGTTTGGGCGCCGAAGCTTGCGGCTTGGCGATGATCTTTGCCATCGCGGCAAATCGTTCATGCGCCGGCGCGAGCTTTGGCCGCTTCGCCTTCGGCCGCTTGACCTTAGGCGCTTTGGGTGCCGCTGCTTCGGCCGGCGCGGCTTTCGCCTTGGGCGCGGATTCTTTCTTCGGCGCTGTCGCTGCTTTCTTGGCAGGCGCCGCACCCGCGGCAGGCTTGTCCCGTTTCGCGGCCGGCTTTTTCGCTTCCTTCTGGTCGGCCATCGTCTACTCCCGCGCCTCCTGTCCCTCGCGACGGGGCAGGATGTCGGAGACCTTCTTGCCGCGCCGGGTCGCGACCGAGCGCGGGCTCACCGAGCGATCGAGCGCCTGGAACGTCGCCTTGATCATGTTGTGGGGATTGGACGTGCCGACCGATTTCGCCACCACGTCCTGCACGCCCAGCGCCTCGAAGATCGCGCGCATCGGACCGCCGGCGATGACCCCGGTGCCTTGGGGCGCCGCGCGCACCACCACTTCGCCGGCGCCGTAATGGCCGACGATGTCGTGATGAAACGTGCGGCCCTCGCGCAACGGCACGCGGATCATGGAGCGACGCGCCTGCTCGGTGGCTTTCCGAATCGCTTCCGGCACCTCGCGCGCCTTGCCCGAGCCGTAGCCGACCCTGCCCTTGCCGTCGCCGACGATGACGATCGCGGCAAAGCCGAAGCGGCGGCCGCCCTTCACCACCTTGGCGACGCGGTTGATGCCGACCAGTTTTTCGATGAACTCGCCGTCGTCGCGGTCGGAGCGATCGCGGCCGCCGTCGCCGCGTCCGCGCTGCGGGCGATCGCCGCCGCCGCGCCCGCGCGACGGTCTCTCGTTCGACGATGGTGGTGTTGCCATGATGCTTTCCTAGAAGTCCAGGCCGCCCGCGCGGGCGGCGTCGGCCAGGGCTTTCACCCGGCCATGAAACAGGTAGCCGCCGCGATCGAAGACCACCGCCGTCACGCCCGCCGCCTTGGCGCGCTCGGCCAGCAGCTTGCCGACGGCAACGGCTGCATCCTTGTTGGCGCCGGTCTTATGCGCATCGCGTAGCGTCTCGTCGAGCGTCGAGGCGGCCGCGAGGGTGCGGCCGGCCTCGTCGTCGATGATCTGCGCATAGATATGCTTCGACGACCGGAACACGGAGAGCCGCGGCCGGCCCTTGTTGTTGCGCGCCAGCCGCGTGCGCACGCGGCGGCGGCGACGGTCGAAGAGCGTGTCTGGTTTGCCACTCATCGCACGCTCCTACTTCTTCTTGCCTTCTTTACGGCGGATCTTCTCGGTGCTGTATTTGATCCCCTTGCCCTTGTAGGGCTCAGGACCGCGGAACGAGCGGATCACCGCGGCGACCTGGCCGACGCGCTGACGGTCCGCGCCCGAGATCGCGATCGCCGTCGGCTTTTCGCAGGCGATCTTGATGTCCGCGGGGATCGGAAACTTGACGTCGTGGCTATAGCCCAGTTGCAGCACAAGATCCTTGCCTTGCACCGCCGCGCGATAGCCGACGCCGTTGATGTCGAGATTGACCGTGTAGCCCTTGCTGACGCCGTTGACCATGTTGTTGACCAACGCGCGCATCGTGCCCCAGGCCATGCGGGCGCGCTTGGTCTCGCTCTTCGGCGTGATGACGACCTTGCCGTCCTTGACGACGGTGTCGACGTCGTTGTTGACGGCGAGCCTCAAGGTTCCGAGCTTGCCCTTGGTCGTCAGGAAGCCGCCCGCCAGATCGACGGTGACGTCTTGCGGGATGGTGACGGGGATTTTTCCGATGCGCGACATGATCGTCCTCAGAACACGCGACAGAGAATCTCGCCGCCGACATTGGCAGCGCGCGCTTCGTTATCCGACATGACGCCGCGCGGCGTCGACAGGATCGAGATGCCGAGGCCGTTATAGACGCGCGGCAGGTCGGAGATGCGGGAATAGACCCGCCGCCCCGGCTTCGAGATTCGCGTGATTTCGCGGATCACCGGCTCGCCATCGACGTATTTCAGCTCGATCTTGAGCTCGGTGAAGCCGGCGTCGCCCGCTTCGCGCTTGTAGCCGCGGATATAGCCTTCGCGCTGCAAGACTTCGAGCACATTGGCACGGATCTTCGACGCCGGCGATCCCACGACAGGCTTGTGCGCGGCCTGGCCGTTCCGGATCCGCGTCAGCATATCCCCGAGGGGATCGCTCATCGACATGCGGCTATCTCCTTACCAGCTCGACTTGACCACGCCCGGGATCTGTCCCGCCGAAGCGAGCTCCCGAAACGCCAAGCGCGACAGCTTGAATTTACGGTAATACCCACGCGGCCGGCCCGAGAGCTCGCAGCGATTCCTGATGCGCGTGGCCGAGGAATTGCGCGGCATCTCGGCGAGTTTCAGCCGCGCGTTGAACCGGTCTTCCGGCGCCAGCGATTTGTCCGCGGCGAGCGCCTTGAGGCGCGCGCGCTTGGCCGACATCCGCTTCACGAGCTTGGTGCGCTTGCGGTTCTTGTCGATGGAACTGGTTTTTGCCATTGCTTCAGCCTTCCCGGCTCAGTTGCTGAACGGCATGTCGAAGCCCTTGAGAAGCGCCTTGGCTTCGGCATCGGTGCGCGCCGTCGTGACGATGATGATGTCCATGCCGCGAACGTCGCTGACCTGGTCGTAATCCACCTCGGGGAACACGAGCTGCTCCTTGAGGCCGAGCGCGTAATTGCCGCGCCCGTCGAAGCTCTTGCCCGAAAGGCCGCGGAAATCGCGCACCCGCGGCAGCGCGATGTTCACCAGACGGTCGAGGAATTCGTACATGCGGTCCTTGCGCAAGGTAACCTTGCAGCCGAGCGGCATGTTCTCGCGCACCTTGTAGGTGGCGATCGACTTCTTCGCCCGCGTGATCACCGGCCGCTGGCCCGCGATCGCGGTAAGCTCCTTGGCCGCGGCGTCGACCTTCTTGGTGTCCTGCACCGCCTCGCCGACGCCCATATTGATGACGATCTTGTCGAGGCGCGGTGCCGCCAGCGCGTTGGGATAGCCGAACTCCTTCATCAGGGCCGGCCGCAGCACGGTGTCGTAATGCTCTTTCAGTCGCGTTGCCATGATACCCTCACGCGTCCAGGATCTCGCCGGAGCGCTTGGCGAAGCGCACCTTGCGGCCATCCTCGAGGAAGCGATAGCCGACCCGCGTCGGCTGTTGCGATTTCGGATCGATATGGGCGACGTTCGAGATGTGGATCGTGCTCTCGCGCTCGACGATGCCGCCGGGCTCGCCCGGCTTGGGCTGGGTATGACGCTTCATCATATTGATGCCCTGGACGACGAGGCGGTTGTCGGCGCGCCGCACGCTCAGCACCTCGCCGCTCTTGCCCTTGTCGCGGCCGGTCAGCACGACCACCTTGTCGCCCTTTTTGATCTTGAACTTCATCGTCACAGCACCTCCGGCGCCAGCGAGACGATCTTCATGAATTTGCGCGCGCGCAGCTCGCGGGTCACCGGCCCAAAGATGCGCGTGCCGATCGGCTCTTCCTGCGCGGTGATCAGCACGGCCGCATTGCGGTCGAAGCGGATCGAGGTGCCGTCGGCCCGGCGGATCGCATTCGCGGTGCGCACGATCACCGCCTTGTGCACGTCGCCCTTTTTGACGCGGCCGCGCGGAATGGCGTCCTTGACCGAGACCACGATGATGTCGCCGACGGTGGCGGTGCGCCGCTTGCTGCCGCCCAGCACTTTGATGCACTGGACGCGCTTCGCGCCGGAATTGTCGGCCACGTCGAGATTGGTCTGCATCTGGATCATGGCGAATTACTCCGGCGTTGCGGCGGTTTTGGCCGAGCGGCGAGGGCTACGCGCGCCCGGCGCCGGCGTTGCGGCGTCGTCTTTGGTCGCCGCGGCGGCTTCCTTGCGCGTGACCGGCGTCTCGTCACCGAGCACGATCCAGCGCTTGCTCTTCGAGATCGGACGGCACTCCTCGATGCGTACCGAATCGCCGGTCTTGCGGGCGTTGGTCGCGTCATGCGCCGCGTATTTCTTCGAGCGCGAGATGAATTTCTTGTAGACGGGGTGCATCACGCGCCGCTCGACCCGCACGATCACGGTCTTATCGGCTTTGTCGGATACGACGACGCCCGTCAGGACACGCTTCGGCATAATTCTTCTCTTTCCCTCAGCTCGCCCGGCTCTGACTGTGCGGGCGCAAACGCTGGCCGAGCACGGTCTTGATGCGCGCGACGTCGCGGCGCGCCTGACGCATGCGCGCAGTATTCTCCATCTGACCGCTCGCCCTCTGGAAGCGCAGGTTGAACACTTCCTTGGCGAGCTGGCCGAGTTCGGCTTTCAGCTCGTCGTCGGTCTTGGCCCGAACGTCCGCGGCCTTCATGCCTCGCCTCCCTCGCCGACGCGGGTGATCACGCGGGTCGCGACCGAGAGCTTGGCCGACGCCAGCGTGAAAGCCTCGAGCGCGATCGGGCCCGGCACGCCGTCGAGCTCGAACATGACGCGGCCCGGCTTCACCCGGCAGACCCAGAATTCCGGTGTCCCCTTGCCACTGCCCATGCGGACTTCGGCCGGTTTGCGGGATACCGGGACATCCGGGAAAATCCGGATCCACACACGGCCGATACGCTTGATGTGGCGCGTGATGGCGCGGCGTGCGGCTTCGATCTCGCGCGCGGTCACCCGGCCGGGCTCGGTCGCCTTCAGGCCGAAATTGCCGAAATTGAGCACGGTGCCGCCCTTGGCCTTGCCGTGGATGCGGCCCTTATGGGCCTTGCGGTATTTGGTGCGTGCGGGCTGGAACATGATTGCCTCTTAAGCGCGCGCCGGCTGTGCGTCGGCGGCGCGCTTGTCTTGCGCCATCGGATCGTGCGCCAGCACTTCGCCGCGGAACACCCACACCTTGACGCCGCAGGTGCCATAGGTCGTCTTCGCCGTGCCGGTACCGAAATCAACATCGGCGCGCAGCGTGTGCAGCGGCACGCGGCCTTCGCGATACCACTCCATGCGCGCGATCTCGGCGCCGCCGAGCCGGCCAGAGCAGTTGATGCGGATGCCGAGCGCGCCCAGACGCATCGCCGATTGCACCGCGCGCTTCATCGCGCGGCGGAACGCCACGCGGCGCTCGAGCTGCTGGGCGATGCCGTCGGCGATCAGCTTGGCGTCGATCTCGGGCTTGCGGATCTCGAGGATGTTCAAGCTCACGTCGGAGTTGGTCATCTTGGCGATGTCGACGCGGAGCTTCTCGATATCCGCGCCCTTCTTGCCGATGACGACGCCCGGCCGCGCCGAATGAATGGTGATGCGGGTCTTCTTGGCCGCGCGCTCGATGATGATTTTGCTCACCCCGGCCTGGAGCAGCCGCTCATTGAGAAATTTCCGCAGCTTCAGATCCTCGTGGAGCAGCGTGCTGTAATCCTTGCGCGCGAACCAGCGCGAATCCCAGGTGCGGTTGATGCCGAGCCGAAGCCCGATCGGATTGACTTTCTGACCCATCAGGCCTTCTCCTCGGCGCTGCTGTCTTCGGCTTCGTCGCGCTCGCGCACGACCACCCGAAGATTGGCGAAATATTTCTGCACGCTGGCCGAGCGGCCGCGGCCGCGCGCGTGGAAGCGCTTTAGGACGAACGCGCGCCCGACCGAGGCCTCGCGCACATAGAGCTTGTCGACATCGAGCTGGTGATTGTTCTCGGCATTGGCGATCGCGGCCTGCAGCACTTTGCGAACCTCGATCGCGATGCGCCGCGGCGAGAAGGTAAGCTCGTGCAGCGCGGCATTCGCCGGCATGCCGCGGATCGACTGCGCGACGATGTTGAGCTTTTGCGCGCTGGTGCGGAGCGCGGTCGCGGTGGCCGCGGCCTCGGTCTCGGCCAGGCGGCGCGGCTGCTGCTTCTTGCTCATGCTTCGCGCTTCACTTTGCGGTCGGCCGAATGGCCGTGAAACGTGCGCGTCGGCGCGAATTCGCCGAGCTTGTGGCCGATCATGTGCTCGGTCACGAGAACCGGAATGAATTTGTGGCCGTTGTAAACGCCGAACGTCAGGCCGACGAATTGCGGGAAGATGGTCGAACGACGCGACCAGGTCTTGATGATCTCGTTGCGTCCGCCACCCCGAGCTTTTTCCGCCTTCTTCAGCAGATAGCCGTCGACGAACGGCCCTTTCCATGTCGAGCGCGCCACTCTCGCTCTCCCTTACTTCTGACGACGACGGACGATGTAGCGGTCCGTCGCCTTGTTGTGCCGGGTCTTGGTACCCTTCGTGCCCTTGCCCCAAGGCGTGACGGGATGACGACCGCCCGAGGTACGGCCTTCGCCGCCGCCATGCGGATGATCGATCGGGTTCATCGCGACGCCGCGCACCACCGGGCGATGACCGAGCCAGCGATTGCGCCCGGCCTTGCCGATCGAGACGTTCTGCCGGTCCGGATTCGACACCGCGCCGATGCTCGCCATGCACTCGGCGCGCACCATGCGCACTTCGCCCGAGGCGAGCCGCAGCAACGCATAGCCGGCATCGCGACCGACGAGTTGCGCGAAGGTGCCGGCCGAGCGCGCGAGCTGACCGCCCTTGCCCGGCTTCATCTCGACATTGTGGATGATGGTGCCGACCGGGATGTTGCGCATCGGCATCGCATTGCCGGGCTTCACGTCGACCTTGTCGCCCGCAACCACCTTGTCGCCCGGAGCGAGGCGTTGCGGCGCGACGATGTAGGACAGCTCGCCATCCGCATATTTGATCAGCGCGAGAAAGGCCGAGCGATTGGGATCGTATTCGAGCCGCACAACCTCGGCGACGCCTTCCTTGCGGCGCTTGAAATCGACCAGGCGCAGCCGGCGCTTGTGCCCGCCGCCGCGATGATAGAGCGTGATGCGGCCGTGATTGTTGCGGCCGCCGCTCTCGCGCTTGCCTTCGGTCAATGCCTTGACCGGGCCGCCCGACCAGAGGTCGCTGCGATCCACCAGCACCAATTGGCGCCGGCCGGGGCTCGTCGGCTTGTATGTCTTCAATGCCATTGCGCTAGATTCCCGTGGTCACGTCGATCTTGGAGCCTTCGGCCAAGGTCACGATCGCCTTCTTATAATCGGAGCGCCGGCCGGGACGGCCGCGAAAGCGCTTGCTCTTGCCCTTGACCACAATGGTGTTGACCGCGGTGACCGTCACCTTGAAAAGGCTTTCGACCGCGACCTTGACCGCGCGTTTGTCGGCCTCGAGCGGGACGCGGAACGTCACCTGATTGTGCTCGGACGCCATCGTCGCCTTTTCAGTGATCACCGGCGACTGAACGATGTCGTACATGGCCTCGCGCGACATCTTGGGCGCATGGCGCGGAATGAAACGGAACCGGCTCATTTGAGGCGCGCCTCCAGATGCTGAACCGCTTCGCGCGTCAGCACGAGGGTATCGCGCCGCACGATGTCGTAGACGTTGGCGCCCTGCTGCGGCAGCACGTCGATGCCGGGCAGGTTGCGCGCCGCGCGGGCGAAATTCTGATCGAGCTCGGGCCCGTCGATGATCAGCACCGAGGTCCAGCCGAGGGCAGCGAATTGCTTGGCGAGCGCGCCGGTCTTGGGCGCCGTGAGCGCCGCTTTGTCGAGCACGATCAGCTTGCCGTCCTTCTGCTTGGCGGTCAGCGCGGTCTTGAGCGCGAGCCGGCGCACCTTTTTTTGGAGGCCAAATTCGTGGCTGCGCACGACCGGACCGAAGATCGTGGCGCCGCCGCGGAACTGCGGCGAACGCAGCGAGCCCGCGCGCGCCCGGCCGGTGCCTTTTTGCGCCCACGGCTTCTTGGTCGTGCCCGAGATATCGCTGACGCCCTTGGTCTTGTGCGTGCCGGCTCGGCGCTTGGCGAGCTGCCAGTTGATGGCGCGCGCGAGGATGTCGCGCCGCACCTCGGGCAGGCCGAAAACCTCGTCGGCGAGATCGATGCTGCCCGCTTCGGTGTTGTCGAGGCTGGTGACTTTGAGCTGCATCTCAGCCTCCCGCCGGCGCTTGTTGGGCCTGACGCAGTGCAGCCGGGAACGGCAGGTCCTTGGGCGCGGCGCGCTTGGCGGCGTCCTTCACCAGCACGTAAGAGCCGTCGAAGCCGGGAACCGCGCCGACGACGAAGATCAGCCCGCGCTCGGCATCGGCCGAAAGAATCTTGAGGTTCTGGGTGGTCACGCGCTCGACGCCGTAATGGCCGGCCATCTTCTTGTTCTTGAAGACCTTGCCGGGATCCTGGCGCTGGCCGGTCGAGCCGTGGCTGCGATGCGAGACCGAAACGCCGTGGGTCGCGCGCAAGCCGCCGAAATTCCACCGCCGCATGACACCTGTGAAGCCGCGCCCCTTGGTCGTGCCGACCACGTCGACGAACTGGCCGGCGACGAAATGCGTCGCCGACAACTCAGCGCCGACTTCCAGCACCGCATCGGGGGTCACGCGAAACTCGACGAGCTTTGCCTTCGGCTCGACCTTCGCCTTGGCATAATGGCCGCGCATGCCCTGGCTGACGTTCTTGACCTTCGCCTTGCCGATGCCAAGCTGAACGGCGGTGTAGCCGTCCTTCTCAGCCGTCCGCACGGCGACGACCTGGCAATTGTCGACCTTCAATACCGTGACCGGCACATGATCGCCGGTTTCGGTGAATTGTCGGGTCATGCCCAGCTTCTGGGCGATGAGTCCGGTACGCATGACTACATCCACCCTCAGAGCTTGATCTCGACATCGACGCCGGCGGCGAGGTCGAGCTTCATCAGCGCGTCCACCGTCTGCGGCGTCGGGTCGACAATATCGAGCACGCGCTTATGCGTGCGAATTTCGAACTGCTCGCGCGACTTCTTGTCGATATGCGGCGAGCGCAGCACGGTGAAGCGCTCGATCCGCGTCGGCAAGGGAATCGGACCCCGCACCCGTGCGCCGGTCCGTTTCGCGGTGCTGACGATCTCGCTGGTCGACTGGTCGAGCACGCGGTGATCGTAGGCGCGGAGGCGAATGCGAATGTTCTGATTGTCGAGTGCCATGATTCTGTTCCTTGCTGCACGGGCGAAACGCCGCCACGCCGATCCTTTCCGCCCGTGGAATGCCTACTTTATGATCTTCGCGACGACGCCGGCGCCAACGGTGCGGCCGCCCTCGCGAATGGCGAAGCGCAGGCCCTCGTCCATAGCGATCGGCTGGATCAGCTCGATCTCCATCGACACGTTGTCGCCGGGCATCACCATCTCGACGCCTTCCTTCAGCTTCACCGTCCCGGTCACGTCGGTCGTCCGGAAGTAGAATTGCGGCCGGTAATTGGTGAAGAACGGCGTGTGACGGCCACCCTCTTCCTTTGTCAGGATGTACGCCTCCGCCTGGAAATTGGTGTGCGGCGTGATCGACCCCGGCGCCGCCAGAACCTGGCCGCGCTCCACTTCCTCGCGTTTTGTCCCTCGGAGCAGGGCTCCGATGTTATCGCCTGCTTCGCCCTGGTCGAGCAGCTTCCGGAACATCTCGACCCCGGTCACCACCGTCTTGATCGTCGCCTTCAGACCGACGATCTCCACCTCCTCGCCGACCTTCACCACTCCGCGCTCGACCCGCCCCGTCACCACTGTGCCGCGGCCCGAAATCGAGAACACGTCCTCGATCGGCATCAGGAATGGACGATCCTTCGCCCGCTCCGGCTGCGGGATCGAAGCATCCACCGCCGCCATCAACTGCAGGATCGCGTCGTGACCCATCGCCTTATCCTTGTCTTCGAGCGCCATCAGCGCCGAGCCCCGGACGATGGGAATCTTGTCGCCCGGGAACTGATAGCTCGACAGCAGCTCGCGAACCTCGAGCTCCACCAGATCCAAGAGCTCCGGATCGTCCACCATGTCGACCTTGTTCAGGAATACGACGATCGCCGGCACGCCAACCTGGCGCGCCAGAAGGATATGCTCGCGGGTCTGCGGCATCGGGCCGTCCGCCGCCGATACCACCAGGATCGCACCGTCCATCTGCGCCGCGCCCGTGATCATGTTCTTCACGTAATCCGCGTGGCCGGGGCAGTCGACATGCGCGTAATGGCGGTTCTTGGTCTCGTACTCGACATGCGCCGTCGAGATCGTGATCCCGCGCGCGCGCTCCTCCGGTGCCTTGTCGATCTGGTCATAGGCCGTGTAGGTCGCCCCGCCGGTCTCCGCCAGCACCTTCGTGATCGCCGCCGTCAGCGAGGTCTTCCCGTGATCCACATGCCCGATCGTTCCGATGTTGCAATGCGGCTTCGTCCGCTCGAATTTCGCCTTCGCCATGTGTCGTTCTCCGTAATTTCCGCGTTATGCCATCTTGGCGCGGACTTCGTCCGCAACCGCCTGCGGTACTTGCTCGTAGTGGTCGAAATGCATGGTGTATTGCGCGCGCCCCTGGCTCATCGAGCGCAACGTGTTGACATAGCCGAACATGTTGGCGAGCGGCACCATCGCATTGATCACTTCGGCGTTGCCGCGCTGATCCTGGCCGGTGATGCGCCCGCGCCGGCTGTTGAGATCGCCGATGACGTCGCCCATGTAATCGCGCGGCGTCACCACCTCGACCTTCATGATCGGCTCGAGCAGCTTGGGCGAGGCTTTCGCCAGGCCTTCCTTCATCGCCGCGCGCGCGGCGATTTCGAAGGCAAGCGCGCTCGAATCGACTTCGTGGTAGGCGCCGTCGGTCAGCTCGACCTTGAAGTCGATCACCGGAAAGCCGGCGAGAACGCCATTGTCGATCGAGCCTTTGACGCCTTTCTCGACGCCGGGGATATATTCGCGCGGCACCGTGCCGCCGACCACCTTGCTCGCAAAGCTGAAGCCGCTGCCGGGCGGCAACGGCTCGAAATGCATCTTCACGCGCGCGAACTGGCCCGAGCCGCCGGTCTGCTTCTTGTGCGTATAATCGACATCGGCCGAGCGCGTGATGGTCTCGCGATAGGCAACCTGCGGCGCGCCGACATTGGCGTCGACCTTGAACTCGCGCTTCATGCGATCGACGATGATTTCGAGATGGAGCTCGCCCATCCCCTTGATCACCGTCTGGCCGCTTTCGTGATCGACCGCGACGCGGAACGAGGGATCTTCGGTCGCAAGGCGAGCCAGCGCCGCGCCCATCTTTTCCTGGTCGCCCTTGGTCTTGGGCTCGACCGCGATCTCGATGACCGGGTCGGGAAATTCCATCCGCTCGAGCACGACCGGATTGGCGATATCGCACAACGTGTCGCCGGTGGTCGTGTTCTTGAGCCCCGCGAGCGCGACAATGTCGCCGGCAAACGCCTCTTTAATGTCTTCGCGGTGGTTCGCGTGCATCTGCAGCATGCGGCCGATGCGCTCGCGCTGATCCTTCACCGAATTGAGCACACCGCTGGCGGTTTGCAGCGTGCCCGAATAGATGCGCACGAAGGTGAGCGAGCCGACGAACGGATCGGTCATGATCTTGAAGGCGAGACCGGAGAACGGCTCGTCATCCGAGCATTTGCGCGTCACCACCTCGTCCGAGCCCATCTTGAGGCCCTTGACCGCGGTGACGTCGGTCGGCGCCGGAAGGTAATCGACCACCGCATCGAGCAGCGGCTGCACGCCCTTGTTCTTGAACGCCGAGCCGCACAGTACCGGCACGAAGGCATAAGAGATCGTGCCCTTGCGGATGCAGTGCTTCAGCACCTCGACCTCGGGCTCGGTGCCGGCGAGATAGGCTTCGAGCGCGGCGTCGTCCTGCTCGACCGCGAGCTCGAGCATCGTGTGGCGCGCCACGGCGGCGGCATCGGCCAGCTCCGCCGGAATCTCGACCACGTCGAACTTCGCGCCCAGCGTCTCGTCCTGCCAGACGATCGCTTTCATCAGGATCAGATCGACGATGCCCTTGAACTCGCTCTCGACGCCGATCGGGAGCTGCGTCACCAGCGGTATCGCGCCGAGCCGATCCTTGATCATATCGATGGTACGATCGTAATTGGCGCCGATCCGGTCCATCTTGTTGACGAAGCAGATGCGCGGCACGCCGTATTTGTCGGCCTGGCGCCACACGGTCTCGGATTGCGGCTCGACGCCGGCGACGCTGTCGAACACGGTCACCGCCCCGTCGAGCACGCGCAAGCTGCGCTCGACCTCGATGGTGAAGTCGACATGGCCGGGCGTGTCGATGATGTTGATCCGGTGATCGTTCCAAAAGCAGGTGGTCGCGGCCGAGGTGATGGTGATGCCGCGCTCTTGCTCCTGCTCCATCCAGTCCATGGTGGCCGTGCCCTCATGGACTTCGCCGATCTTGTACGACCGGCCGGTGTAGTAAAGGATGCGCTCGGTCGTCGTCGTCTTGCCGGCATCAATATGCGCCATGATGCCGATATTGCGATAACGATCGAGAGGCGTGGTACGAGGCATCGAATACTCCGAGGCAGCGCGGCGCGCGCTACCAGCGATAATGCGAAAAGGCTTTGTTGGCGTCGGCCATGCGATGCGTGTCCTCACGCTTCTTCACCGCCGAGCCGCGGTTGTTGGCGGCATCCATGAGCTCGCCCGACAACCGCTCTTCCATCGTGTGCTCCGAGCGACCGCGCGCGCCGCCGATCAGCCAACGGATCGCGAGCGCCTGGCTGCGATCGGGACGGACTTCGACCGGCACCTGATAGGTCGCGCCGCCGACCCGCCGCGACCGCACCTCGACCGTCGGGCGCACGTTGTTGAGCGCATCGTGGAACATGCGCAGCGCATCCTGACCCGAGCGCTTGGCGATCCGGTCGAGCGCGCCGTAGACGATGGTTTCGGCGACCGATTTCTTGCCCTGATACATCAGGCAATTCA
>DATLUE010000412.1:0-32401 GCA_035533255.1 Allostellaceae bacterium
CTGTTGCGGCCGATCCTTTACGCGGCGGTGCTGTTCAATACCTCGTTCTTCGTCATGCAGGCGGTCTATGTGCCCTACGCGGTGCACAGCCTCGGCATGTCCGCCTCGGCGATCGGCTTCAGCTTTGCCGCGAATGGCGTCGGCCTCGTCGGCGGCGCGTTGCTGGCGCCGCGGCTGTCGCGGTTGATCCCGCCGGGGGTTTTCATCACCATCGGTCCAGTTTCCGGCTTCGTGGCGTCGGCGCTGATGGCGCTGACGATCCTGTGGCCGACCGGATGGCTCGCGGGGATCAGCTATTTCGTCATGGGTCTCGGGCCGATGCTGTGGATCATCGGCACCGCGACCTTGCGCCAGATTGTGACGCCGCCGGCTTTGCTCGGCCGGGTCGCGGCGGTGAATTTGATGGCGACCCAGGGCGCCCGGCCGATTGGCGCGGCGATCGGCGCGCTGCTCGGCGGCGCTTATGGCGCCAAGATCTGTCTCGTGGTCGCGGCCATCGGCTTTCTGGTGCAGGTGGTCGTGGTGCTGCGCTCGCCGATACCGCATATGCGGCGGCAGCCCCCTGTCGCCTGACCGCTGAGCGCGCGGCGCTCGCGAGCCGCTTGGCAATTGCCGGCCGATCGGCAAATCTCCGGCAGCGGGAAAAATGCCACCGGGGAGGAATGCGATGAAGATGCGATCTGGAAGATGGCTTGCGGCCGGTGCCGGCGCGGCGCTGGCGCTCGGCCTGCTGGGCGGAGCGTCGCAAGCGACGCCGCTGCGTGTCGGCAAGCCGCAAGGCGAGGTGTTCTCGTTCGTGCCGCTCGATGTCGGGATCGAGGAAGGCATCTTCAAAAAACACGGAGTCGACGTCGCGGAGATCGATCTCGGCGGCGCCGCCAAGCTGCAGCAGGCGCTCGCCGCCCAGGCGATCGATATCGGCCTCGGCTCGGGCCCGGCGCTCGCCTTCATCGCCAAGGGCGCGCCGCAGCTCGGCATCGCCGCGATGGCGGGGCCGCCCCTGGTGATGACGCTGATCGTCGCCAAGGACGGGCCGATCAAGACGGTCGCCGATCTCAAAGGCAAGACGGTCTCGATCTCCTCGCCGGGCGGCGTGCCCGAATGGATGGTGCGCGAGCTGTCGCGCCGGCAGGGTTGGGGACCCGATGGCATCAAGATGATCGGGCTCGGCTCGGATTCGGCGCAGGTCGCGGCGATGCGCACCAATCAGGTCGTCGGCATGCCCAACGATATCGGCGTCGCGGAGAAGCTCGAGGACGAGGGCATCGCGCGCATCCTCGTCCGTTTCGGCGACATCGTGCCGACCTTCATCATGCATGTGATCTTCGCCGGCGACGACGTCATCCAGAAGCGGCCCGACGATCTGCGCAGATTCCTTGCCGGTTGGTTCGACACCATTGCCTATATGCGCGCGCACAAAGCCGACGTCGTGCGGATCGGCGCGCAGGTCACCCACGTCTCTCCGGCGATCGAGAGCCGGGTCTATGATGCCGTGATGCCGATGTTTTCCAGCACCGGCCGCTTCGATCCGAAGGCCACGGCGATCCTCGCGCGCTCGTTCGTCGAGCTGAAGCTGCTGCCGACCGAGCCCGACATGACCAAGCTCTACACCGAGAAATTCCTGCCGGCCACGGCGGCGAAATAGCCGCCCGCAACGTGGCGGCGAAGGGATTTTGCGGTTCCGCGGGATCGCCTATGATTTGGGCAAACGGTACTGGTTAAAGAGGACGCCAATTATGGACACCGCCAATTTCCGCGATCTCTCGGTCGAGGAATTCGACACCACCACCTTGTTGCAGCACGCCGCCCAGCAGGCGATCCAGCGGCGCTACGAGGATTTCTTCATCGCCGATGTCGACGGCCATCACTACGAGACCGAATCCTTCAAGACCGTGGTCAATTATATTGAAGACCCGGTGATGCGCGACCAGGCCAAATATCAGGGCTTCGGCGGCGGCGGCGGCATCGCCGGCGCCCAGGGCGGCTACCAATCGGTGATGGGGCGCGTCACGCGCTATCCCGGCCGGGCCAAGGAAAAGACGCCGCCGGTGCCGCATCGCGACATCACGTTGACGAAGCGCTGGATGGATGCGATCGGCATCGACGTCGTGTGCATGTTCCCGACGCCGATGCTCAATCTCGGCCTGACGCCGCGCGCCGAGGTCGAGGTCGCGCTGTCGCGCGCCTATAATCGCTGGCTGTGCGAGGAGGTGCTGCAGCAGGAGCCGCGGATTCGCTCGTCGCTCTATTTGCCGCTCAACGATCCCGAAGCCAGCTATCGGATGGTCAAGGATTTCGGCGACAAGAAGGGCGTGATCGGCTTCACCATCTGCTCGCCGCATTACAAGGCGGTCTACGACAACGCCTATGCGAAGACCTATGCGCTGATCGAGGAAATGGGCATGCCGCTCGTCTTCCACGGCGCCTTCGCCTGGGGCGGCGATCAAAGCATCTCGCTGTGCAATCGCTTCCTCGCCGTGCACGCGCTGGGCTTTTCCTGGTTCAACATCCTCCACTGCACCAACTGGCTGTGCAACGGCATGCCCGAGCGCTTCCCGAAGCTCAAAGTCGCCTGGGTCGAGAGCGGCCTTGCCTGGATACCGTTCCTGATGCAGCGGCTCGACAATGAATGGATGATGCGCAGCTCGGAGGTGCCGCTGTTGAAGCGCCGGCCCAGCGACTACATGCGCGAGATGTTCTATTCGACGCAGCCGATGGAGATGGTGCATAACCGCGAGGCGCTCGAGCTGACCTTCAAGATGATCAACGCCGAGAGGCAATTGCTCTACGCCTCGGACTACCCGCATTGGGATATGGATTTGCCATCGACGATCTACGATCTGCCGTTTCTCGGCGAGACCGCGAAGCGCAACATCCTTGGCGGCAACGCCAAGCGCTTCTTCAACCTCGAGCCGGTGCTGAGCGAAACCAAGATCAAGCGCCTCGCCGGCCACCTGGCGGTGGAATAGCGCGCCGGTCTCGCCGTCACGGGATCGAGGCGGCAGCGATCAGCGCGGAGCGGGGCCGGCCGCGGTGGTTCCCTGCCGACCGCGCCAATGCAGGTAAAGCGCGGGAAGCAGGTTCGTGCTGAGCAGCGCGCTCCACAGAATGCCGCCGAGAATGACAATCGCCAGCCCTTGCTCGGGAGCGGCGCCCTGGCCCCAGCCCAGCGCCGTCGGCAGCATGCCGAGAATGGCCGTCAGCGTCGTCAACAGGATCGGGCGGAAGCGCACATGCACCGCCTCGCGCACCGCCGCTTCCAATGCCATGCCTTGAGCCTCGCGGCGGCGCGCATAGTGCAAGAGGACGATGCCCTGCCTGAGGCTGAGGCCGATCAGCGTGACGAAGGCGATCAGCCCGGCTGCGTTGAGGCCGACGCCGCTAACCGCGAGCGCGAGCGCGCCGCCGGCGAAGGCGAGCGGAACTTGCAGCAATAAGAGGCCGGGAACGAGCCAGCCGTCGAATTGCAGCGCGAGAATGCCGGCCATGAGGATGATCGCCGCGATGCCCGCGATCGCCAGCCGCACCGCCGCGCTTTCGAGCTGCGGATAGAGGCCCCCGAACGCAATGCGATAGCCGGCCGGGACTTTGAGGCTGGCGATCGCGCGCTGCGCGGCGGCAATGGCGGAGCCGGGCGCGGCGTTCGGCGTCGCCAGAATGTCGAGGGCGCGCGCGCCGTCGATGTGACGAAGCTGGTCGGGCGTGACGACGAGATCGAGCGTCGCGAGCTGGCCGAGCGGCGTCCAGCCCTTCGTGCGGATCGGCAGAAGGCGCAGCGCAGCGAGCGATTTCTCGGGCGCGTCGGCCAGACGCACATAGAGATCGAGCGGATAATTTCCCTCGGGCACGGTCGCGACGATTTCGCCCGCGAGCAGCGGCTTCAATTGGGCATAGAGCCCGGCCGGCGTCAGCCCATAGGCGGCCAGCGTCGCCGGGTTGGGCTCGATCGCCAGCTCGGTCACGGGATAGGCGTCGTTGTTGAAGACGTCGGTGAGCGCGGGCACCCGCCGCAAGCGCGCGACGATGTCGTTCGAGATTTTGCGCATCTCTTGGATATGGTCGCCGAAAAGATGAATGACGAACGGCTGCGGCAGGCCCGAAAGACTCTCGCCGACGCGTTCGACCGTCGGCGTGTCGAGCGCCAATTGTACGCCGCTCGTGCTGCTCTCTCGCTGAATGCGCGCGCCGATACTATCGAGGCTGTTCGCGTTGACGTTGGGTTTGAGACGCAGTTGAATTTCGCCCGCATAGGCGGGCTCGGTGTAGGCGCTATTGGCGGGCGATCCGATTCGCGCGAAGACATGCGCCACCGCCGGATCGGCCCTGAGGCGCCGCGTGATGCCCAAGACCGCGGTCTCGGTCTCGGCAAGGCTGCTGCCCGGCGGCAAGGTGAAGCTTTCGAGCAAGACCCCTTCATTCGGGAGCGGCAGAAAGTTGACGGGAACAAACACGAGGCCGGCGAGCGCCACGAGCAGCACCGCCGCCGCCGCAACCAGACCGAGCCGCGGGAAGCGCATGGCCTGGCCGAGCAGACGCTCGTTGAGCCGCCGCAAGGCGCCGACGGCCCGTCCGCCGCTGGTTTCGTGGCTGGCCGGCTGCGCCTTCAAGAAGCCGAGTGCGAAAGGGATGAAGGTCAGCGATACGAAGAGCGAGGTCAAAAGAGCGCCCGACATGGCAAGCGCGAAGGGAACGAAGAACAGGCCCGCAAGACCGCCAACGAACATCAGCGGCAGGAAGACGGCGACGACGGTGACGGTCCCGGTGATGTCGGGGCCGGCGATCCCGGCAAGGCCGCTCCGGATGCCGGCCCAGCGCCCGTCGCCTTGCTCCCAGCGGTGATAGATGCTCTCGAGCACGATGATCGCGTCGTCCGCCAGAATGCCGATCGCGACGCTGAGCGCGCCGAGGGTCATCAAATCGAGGCTCTGGCCCAAGGCATAAAGCCAGGCGATGCCGAGCAGCAGCGACAACGGGATGCTGATCGCGAGTGCCCAGATGGCGCGCCCGGTGCCCAGAATCCAGAGCAGCACCAGGACCGCAAGCGCCGCGCCGAGCAGCAGATTGCGCCCGAGATCGGTGCCGATGACGCCGACCAGATATCCTTGATCGTAGATATTGATCCAGCGGACGCCGGGCGGCATCTCCGGCAGCGTCGCGGCAAGCGTGGTTCGCACCGCGCGCGTGACTTGCGCACTCGACGCACCCGGCTGTTTCAGAACCGTGAGCGCGATGCTGGGCAGGCCGTCGAGCAGGGCGGCACTGTGCGTCGGTACCGGCCCGCGCGAGATCCGCGCGAGCGCTTCGAGCGGGATCGGCCCGTGAGCGCCGGCGACCGCGATCCGCCGGAGCGCGGCCGATTGCGCCGGCGTGCTGCGTGCCTCGACCAGCACGTCTTGATGCCCCAGCGAAAGATAGCCGGCGGCGCCCAGCACCACTTGCTGGCGCAGCGCCGCGACGATGGCGCTGGGGGCGACGCCGTAATGGTTCATCGCCTGAAGATTCGGCGCAATCCATAAAGCCTCGTCGCCGCTGCCATAGACCTCGACCTGCTGGACCCCGGGAAGCGCCCGCAATTGCGGCACCACGCGCGTCAGGATCGCGCGCTGCACGTCGACCGGCGCCACGTTGTCGGGCAGCGCGGCGGCGTAGTCGGCGACCTCGTTGATCGCGTTGCCCATGATCTCGGCATAGGGCTCGACGGCGGCCGGCAATCGGCCGCGGGCGCGATCGATCGCGCCGTTCACCGCTTGCAGATCCTGCGACGGCGTGGTTCCGGCGCGGAAGCGCACGTCGTCCTCGACGACGCCATTTCCCATCGTCGAGCGCAGGCTGGTCACATCGGGAAGGGATAGGAGCTGGCTTTCGAGCGGCCGGACGATCAGGGTCTCGAGCTGGCGCGCGGTGGCGCCCGGCTCGTGGGTGACGACGCTGATCTGGGGAAAATCGAAGCGCGGCAGCACTTCCACCGGAATTTGCCGGAACGCATAAACGCCATAGGCGGCAAGCCCGCCATAGATCAGGATCCAAAGCAGCGGCCGCAGGGCAATCCGCTTGATCTCGTCGAACAGCGCCATGTCGCGTCAGTCGGGCGGCTGAAACTGTGCGCCGATGCCGCGATGGAACTCGAGATATGGGTCGGCGACCACGACCTCGGCCCCGGGCGCGAGCCCCTTCGTAACCAGCGTCATCGCACCGTGGCTGGGGCCGGGCGTAACGCTCTGCGGCTGGTTGCCGTTGGCGGTATGAACCAGCACCCACCAGTGCGCCCGGTCGAGGATCAGCGCTCGGGTCGGTACCGCGACGCCGGAGAGCGTTCCGGTCTCGACCGTTACTGTGCCGGCCTCGCCGTCGAGCCAAGCGGTGCCGTTCGCGCCGTCAAGCGTGACCGTGCGGCCACCATCCGGTTGCAACGCTCCGACGATGGCGCGCACGGTTACCGCGATCGCCGCGCCGCCATCTGCGGGCACGAACTGTCCCGCCATGCCGGCTCGAACCGTCGCGGCATCGGTCCCATAGAAGACGGCGCGCAACCACAAATCGCCGGCCGGCTGCAAGGTCAGGATCGGCTGGCCCGCGGCGATGCGCTCGCCGTCTGCGGCGTCAACCGTCAAGACACGGCCCGCCTGCGGTGCGCGCAGCGTTGCCAGGTCTTCGGTCTCGCTCAGTTGCGCGCGCGCGGTGGCAAGCCGCGCTTCGGCCTCGCTCGCCGCGGCCGCGGCACTGGCGACCGTGCCGCGCGTGGCGAGCTTTGCCGCGATCTTCTCGCGTGCGCTCGCGAACGCTTGCTGCGCCGAGGCAAGCGCGGCCGTGGCACTCGTGAGGGCCGATTGACGTGCAGCAAGAATTGCATCGAAGGAAGGACCGGTAAGCTTGCCCAGCACGGCAGCCGCCGCGACCGCATCGCCAGGCCGCGCGGCGAAGTCTTGAAGCACGCCGGTCGCGCCGGCGCGCAGGACCGCCACGGCGCGCGGCTGGACATTGCCATAAGCGGTCGCTTGCATGGCGACGGAATCCGCCTTGGCGACCCAGAATCCGCTCGCGGCACTCGCGGGTTGCGCCGCGAACGCCAGCGGGACGATCAGTGCCGCCGTCATGGCGTGTCCAAAAAAAGGCATCGCTGGCGACCTTTCGCGAGGCGAATGCCGATTATTCGACCTCTGACCTGACGCGAAGCTGACGCCGCGGCGCGACGGCCGGGCTGGACATCGGATTGTCCTGCCGTCAGCCTCGCGTCAGGAACAACCGGTTTGGTCGCTTCTCGGCGAAGCGGAGGCTCGAATGAGAGTGCTGGTCGTCGAGGACCACCGCGCCATGCGCGATATGATCAGCGGACATCTGCGGGATCGCGGCTTTGCCGTGGACGCGGTTCAGTGCGGCGACGAAGCGCTCGCGGCCACCGCCGCGGTCGGCTACGACGCCGTGATCCTCGATCTCGGTCTTCCCGACATGGACGGTATGGAAGTGTTGCGCCGGCTGCGGAATGCGCGAGGCGCCGACCTGCCGGCCCTCATCCTCACCGCGCGCGACCGCGTCGAAGACCGGGTCGATGGGCTTAATGCCGGCGCGGACGATTACATTCTCAAGCCGTTCGATCTCGCCGAATTCGAAGCCCGGCTGCGGGCGGTTCTGCGCCGGCCGGGAACGCGTCGCGGCGTGACCTATGTCTTCGGCGACCTCCGTTTCGATCCGGCATCGCGAACCGCCGCGGTAGGAACGGCCGAGCTCGACCTGACGCGGCGCGAGGCGGCGGTTCTGGCGGAACTGATGCGGGCGGGCGGTCGCATCGTGGTCAAGGACGCGCTCGAGGACCGGCTCTACGGCTTCGACGACGAGGTGAGCGGCAACGCGCTCGAGGCCGCGGTCTCGCGGCTGCGACGCAAGCTGACCGATGCCGGATCGGCGGTACGGATCAGCGCCAGCCGCGGCATCGGCTATCGCGTGAAGGATGGAGCCGCATCATGATGCCTCGACTCGACAGCCTGCGCGGGCAGCTCGTCGCTTCCATGCTTTTCGTGTTCATGATCGGCATCGGCGGCGCGCGCATCCTCGATCAGCATATGGCGGCGCTGGGCAGGCTGGATCTGAATCTGCTCCGCGAGCCCTATCAGGATATCCTGGTGTTGATCGCTTTCAGCCTGGGCGCGGGTGCGCTGATCTGGCTGGTGAGCGGTTGGAACCTACGCCAGCTCGGCGCGGCATCGCGCGAAGCCGCGGCGGTCGGCCCGTCCAACCTCAATGCCCGCATCTCGACCGAGCGGCTGCCCGACGAGGTTCGTCCCCTGGTGGATGCGGTCAATGGCGCGCTCGATCGCTTGACGCAAGCTTATGAGGCCGAGCAACGCTTCGTCGCCCGCGCGGCGCATGAATTGCGAACCCCGCTTGCGGTGCTCAGTCTGCGCCTGCAACGGGCCAAGCTCGACGGCGCATTGGATTGGGCGGCGATCGACGGCGATGTGGCGCAACTCAGCCGGCTGGTCGGCCAACTCCTCGACCTCGCTCACAAAGAACACTCCAAGCAACGCGCCGCCGCGGGCATGTCGATCGTCAACCTGTCGCGCATCGCGCGCGAGGCCGCGGCGACGGTGGTGACGATCGTCGAGCAGTCGGGCCGCGACCTCAACGTCGCATTGCCGGCGGCCATGACCGTGCGCGGCCGGCCGGACGATCTGCGCGACATGATCCGAAACCTCCTCGATAACGCTCTGCTGCATGGGCAGGGAACGATCCGTCTGGCCGGTCAGATCGAGCGTGGCGAGAACGGCGATCAATGCTGGCTCACCGTCACCGATCAGGGGATGGGGGTGCCGAGCGAGCTGCATGAGGCGATGTTCGAGCGATTTAGGAAAGGTCAGGGACAATCGTCGGGGCATGGCCTCGGTCTTGCGATCGTGCGCGAAGTCGCGCACGGGCACGGAGGTTCCGTTGCCTTCCTGCCGGGTCCGGGCTGCCAAATTCGGCTCGTGTTGCCGCTCCTCCGAACCGAGCCGCAACCGGCTCCCGCGGATTCGCTACGCCGCTAATCGGCAAGCGCGTCGGCCGGATGGCGGCATAGCGCTATAGCGCTTCCGCTTCGCCGCTCGCGAAGCGGCCATAGGAGTGGCGATCGAGCGCGACCGTCTTCACCAGCGCGAACACCGGCTTGCCCGGCGCAAGCTGCAATTCCTGCAACGCGCGCTGGGTGACGCGGGCCCACAGCATCACGGGCTGCTCCGGCGTGCCGATGTCGAGCTTCAAATCGATCAGCGGCCCGCGTGGCACCGCGACCTCGACCACCTTGCCGGCAAAGGCGTTGCGGATCGAAAGATGCGCCGGGCGCTCGGTCGCGAGCACCACGTCGCGCGCGCGGATGCGCACCCGGATCGGCGTCCCCAAAGGCAGCGCCAGCCGCGTCACGCGCAAGCGGCCTCCGGGAAAAGCCAGCTCGCTCAGCCCGAAGGTCGTATCGTGCCCGCGCAGCGTGGTACGGACCACCGAGCCGGCCTCGTGGCGGCCGGTCAAGGGCCAGAGATCGAGCCGGCTGGTCAGTTCCTCGACGCTGCCCGAGGCCGCGACCTTACCGTCATCGAGAATGACGAGAAGATCGGCGAGGCGGATGATCTCGTCCATCTCGTGCGAGACGTAGAAGACCGGCAGGCGCAGCTCGTCGCGCAGCCGCTCGATGAAGGGCAGGATCTCGCCCTTGCGCGGCGCGTCGAGCGAGGCGAGCGGCTCGTCCATCAAAAGGAGGCGCGGGCTTGCGAGCAGCGCGCGGCCGATGGCGACGCGCTGCTTCTCGCCGCCGGAAAGATCGGCGGGACGGCGCGCGAGCAGCGGCTTGATGCCGAGCAGATCGACCACCGCGTCGAAGCTCGGTCCGGTCTCGCCGCGCTTGGCACCGTAGAGCAGATTGCCGCGCACCGAATAATGCGGAAACAGCCTGCCTTCCTGAAAGACATAGCCGAGGCGGCGGCGCTCGGGCGGCAGGTCGATGCCGCGCGCGCTGTCGAACACGGTCTCGCCGCCGATCGCGATCCGGCCGCGGTCGGGCCGCAGCAATCCGGCGAGCGCATTGATGACCGTGGTCTTGCCGGCGCCCGAGCGGCCGAACAGCGCGGTGATGCCGCTGTCGGGCGCCTCGAGCCGCGCGTCGAGGGTGAAGCTCGCAAGCCGCTTCTCGATCGCGATCTCGATCAATCGAGCCCCCGTAGCCGCCGCCCGAGCCGCCGCGCCAGCATCTCCGAGGCGATCAGCGCGGCGAGCGCCAATGCCAGCGACAGGCCGGCGAGGCGCCAGGCGGGACCGTCGCTGCCCGGTATTTGCGTCAGCGTATAGAGCGCGACCGGCAAGGTGCGCGTCTGGCCCGGAATGTTCGAGACGAAGGTGATGGTGGCGCCGAACTCGCCGACGCTGCGCGCAAAGCCAAGGATCGCGCCGGTCAGAATGCCGGGCGCGGCCAGCGGCAGGCTGATGGTCGCGAACACGCGCCAGCGTCCGGCGCCGAGGCTGCGCGCGGCGGCTTCGAGTCGCTGGTCGATCGCTTCGAGCGAGAGCCGCATCGCGCGCACCATCAAGGGAAACGCCATCACCGCCGAGGCGAGCGCGGCGCCCTTCCAGTTGAAGGCGAAGGTGAAGCCGAAGGTCTTATAGAGAAACGCGCCGACGATGCCGTTGCGGCCGAACAGCACCAGGAGCGCGAAGCCGACCGCGACCGGCGGCAGGACCAGCGGCAGATGGACGATGCCGTCGAACAGGCTCTTGCCCCAGAAATCGCGACGCGCCAGCAGCCAGGCGCAGGCCAGAGCGACGGGCAGGGCGAAGACGATGCTGACGACGCCGACCAGCAGGCTGAGCTGCAGCGCTTCGATCTCGAGTGGCGTGAGCACGTATTGCGCTTCTTCTTCAGACCGTCATTCCCGCGAAAGCGGGAATCCAGGAAATGCGGCGTGATGTTGCCCTGGACCCCCTCTTACGCGGGGTTGACGATGAAACTATTTCGCGAAAATCGATCATATCACCGCGCCGCGCTCAAGCGCTCGAAACCGCGCTCGAGATCGGCGATCAGATCGTCGAGATCCTCGAGTCCGGCGTGAAAGCGCAGGCACGGGCCGCTGTCCCAATGCGTGGCGATCCGCAAGCGCTCGGGATGGGTCGGCAGCACCAAGCTCTCGAACCCGCCCCAGCTTGCGCCCATGCCGAACAGCTCGAGC
The DNA here is from genome assembly GCA_035533255.1 of Allostellaceae bacterium. Classification (GTDB taxonomy): domain Bacteria; phylum Pseudomonadota; class Alphaproteobacteria; order ATCC43930; family CGMCC-115725; genus CAIKMD01. Next base: position 11,187 of record DATLUE010000412.1, read on the forward strand.
CCGTCGAGCATCGCATCGATCGCCTTCTTGGATGTGCCGGGTTTCAAGGCGACGCCGAACAATCCGCAAGCGCCGGTGAAATCGCGTTGCCACAGCGCGTGGCCGGGATCGTCGGGCAGCGCCGGGTGCATGACGCGCTCGACCTCCGGCCGGCGCTTGAGATAGTCGGCGAGCGCGAGGCCCTGCTTGTGATGTTGGCGCAAGCGTACGCCGGCGCTGCGCAGGCCGCGCAGCGCGAGGTAGCAATCGTCGGGCGCGGCATGATTGCCCATTTCGGTCGCAGCGTTGCGGACGGGCAGGAAACTCTCCTCGGTGCAGACCGCGATGCCCATCATCGCATCGCTATGTCCGACGATATACTTCGTTGCCGCGATGATGTCGACATCGACCCCCAAGGCCAGCGGCTTCAGGAACAGCGGCGCCGACCAGGTGTTGTCGAGCAGGGTCTTGAGGCCGCGCGCCTTGGCCGCCGCGACGATCGCCGGCACGTCCTGCACCTCGAAGGTGAGCGAGCCGGGGCTTTCGAGATAGATCAGCACGGTGTTGGCCCGGATCAGCGCGGCGATGCCGGCGCCGATCAGTGGATCGTAGAAGCTGGTCTCGATCCCGAAACGCGCGAGGAAGCCGGTGCAGAAGGCCCTCACCGGGCCATAAACCGAATCGACCATCAGGATGTGATCGCCCGACTTCACGTAAGCAAGGATCGAGGCAAAGCAAGCGGCCGCGCCCGAGCAGAAGGCGACGGCGCGATGCCCGCCCTCGAGCGCCGCGACCGCTTCCTCGAACGCGAAGCTGGTAGGCGTGCCATGCCGGCCATAGGTCACCTGATTGTAGCGGTTGCGGCCCGCCGCCTCGTAATCGGCGACCGTCGGATGAAGGATGGTCGAGGCGTGATAGACCGGCGGGTTGACGGCGCCGAAATTCTTCTCCGGCGCCCGGCCGGCATGAGCGAGGAGCGTATCAGGCTTCTTCGATTTGCTGCGCATCGCGGATTGTGCCTCGGATTGTGACCGACCGGCCATCTTGCCTAGCCGGACGGGACGGCGAAAGCTGCGTAGCAGACCTACCATTTGATCATAGCAATTGATATTATCGTTTGGTATAGATTGCGTCCGCAAAACAGCCAAGCTTGAATGACCGTCGAGCCGCCCGCCACGCATTATCGACCCGCCGCGCATGGACGAGGCGAGGACACGTCGCGCCGCATCTTGCTGGCCGCGATCGAGGTCTTCGCCGAAGAGGGCTATGAGGGTGCCAGCACCCGCTCGCTCGCCAGCCACGCCGGGGTCAATGCGCCAGCCATTCAATATTATTTTGGCAGCAAGGAAGGTCTCTACCGCGCCGCAATCGGCCATATCGCCAATCTGGTCGAAGGGCGATTGGCTCCGGTCGCCCAGCGGATATCGGCTGCGCTCGCCGAGCGCCGGTCGCCGCCAGAGCTGACGGCCCTGCTGCTCGATTTGTTGGACGGCTTCGTCGATCTCGTCACCTGCCACGGTATTCCCGAAGCTGCCGGACTGCTGATCGCGCGCGCCGAAATCGAGGATGCGACGGCGCTCGATGCATTGCAGCAAGCGGTGATGCGGCTGGCCTTCGGGCCGGCGATGTCGGTCGTCGCGCGGCTGCTCGGCCTGGCCGAGACCGATGAGGAGGTAAAGATCCGCACTTTCACGATTTTCGGCCAAGCGGTGGTGTTCAAGAAGCGCGCGACCAAGATGGGCGCTTGTCCCGCGCTGGGCTGGAGCGAGCTGGACGACGCGCGCATCGCGCGCATCGCCACCATTCTGCGCGAGCAGACCGAGGCGATTCTCCACGCCGCGATCGGGAAGGCGTCATGAGCGCGCGCTTTCCCGTGCTCGCGGCCGCGGCGCTGCTGCTGGCCTCCTGCAAGGTCGGACCGAATTTCCATCCGCCAGCGGTGCCCGCCGATGCCGGCTACACGCCCGAGAAGCCGGCGGCCACGGCCGCGACCAATGTGCCCGGCGGCGCGGCGCAGCGCTTCGTCGATGGCAAGGACATTCCGGGCCAGTGGTGGACGCTGTTCCATTCCGAGCCGTTGAACCGGCTGATCGCCGAGGCGCTGAAGGCCAATCCGACGCTCGAGGCCGCCCAGGCGACGCTGCGCGAGGCGCAGGAGAACGTCGCCGCCGAAAAGGGCGTATTCTTTCCGGCGGTCACCGGCAATTTCTCGACGACGCGCGAGAAGACTTCCGGCGCCGCGTTCGGCAATCCGAAACAGAGTCAGCTCTTCACCCTGACCACCGGCTCGGTCAGCGTCGCCTATGGCTTCGATTTCTTCGGCGGCGAGCGGCGGCAGCTCGAATCGACCGAGGCGCTGGCGGAATATCAGCGCTACGAGCTCGAAGCCGCCTATCTGACCATCAGCTCGAATGTGGCGGCGGCGGCGATTCAGGAGGCGTCGCTGCGCGCCCAGATCGCGGCGACCCAGGGGATCATCGCCGATGAGCGCCAGCAACTCGACTTGCTGCAAAAGCAATTCGCGCTCGGCGCGGTCGCGCGCGCGGCGGTGCTGGCGCAGCAAGCGACCCTCAATGCCACTCAGGCGACCTTGCCCAATCTGCAAAAGCAATTGGCGCAGCAGCGCATCCTGTTGACCGCGCTGGCGGGCCGCTATCCGAGCCAGGAGGTGAGCGAGACCTTCGATCTCGCCGCCCTGCAATTGCCGCAGGATCTGCCGCTGAGTCTGCCCTCGAAGCTGGTCGAGCAGCGTCCCGACATTCAGGCGGCGCAGGCGCAGCTCCATTCGGCCAGCGCGCTGGTCGGCGTCGCGATCGGCAACATGCTGCCGCAATTCACGATCAACGCCAGCTACGGCAACACCGTGCTCGATATCGGTTCGCTGCTGAGCGGACCGGGCATCTGGAGCCTCGGCGCCGGCATGACCGCGCCGCTGTTCCGCGGCGGCCAGCTCCTGCATCAGAAGCGCGCCGCCGAGGCGGCGCTCGATGTGTCGGCGGCGCAGTACCGCAACACGCTGATCGCCGCGTTCCAGAACGTCGCCGACACGCTGCGCGCGCTGCAATCCGACGCCGATGCGCTGGCGGCCGAGGTCGCGGCCGAGCGCTCGTCCGCCGACAGCCTCGCGATCACCCGCGATCAATACCGACTCGGTGCGATCAACTACACGACCCTGCTCAACGCCGAGACCAGCTATCAGCAGGCCCATGTCAACCGCGTCACCGCCCAGGCCACGCGCTACGCCGATACCGCAGCGCTGTTCCAGGCGCTGGGCGGCGGCTGGTGGAACCGCCGCGATGTCGCCTCGACCGACGCCCCCGCGGCGGCGGCAAAGCAGCCATAGGGAAATACGATGACCAAGCGAATGATCATCATGCTGGCAATCGTCGGCATCGTCCTGGGGCTGATTTTCGCCTTCGAGGGCATCCTGCGCCCGATGTTCATCAGGAAATTCATCGCCACCCTGGCGAACCCGCCGCAGACGGTCTCGACCATGGTCGCGGGCGAGCAGAAATGGCAAAAGCAGTTGACCGCGATCGGCAGCCTGCGCGCGGTGCGCGGCTCCGATCTCTCGGCGCAAATCGGCGGCATCGTCTCGGCGATCCATTTCGACAGCGGCGCCGACGTGCCGGCGGGCGCGGTGCTGGTCGAGCTTTCGGCCGCCGACGACCAGGCCAAGCTCGATTCCCTGAAGGCGCAAGCCGAGCTTGCGCGCACCACCTTCGAGCGCGACCAGCGCCAGCTTCAGGCCCAGGCGGTGAGCAAGCAGCTCGTCGAAACCGACGCGCAAACCCTCAAATCCGATCTTGCTCAAGTCGCGCAACAGCAGGCGACGCTCAATTACAAGACGATCCGCGCGCCCTTCGCCGGCCGCATCGGCATCCGCCAGGTCGATGTCGGGCAATATCTCGCGCCCGGCACCGCGATCGTCACGCTCCAGGCGCTCGATCCGATCTATGTCGATTTCACGCTGCCGCAACAGGCGCTGGCGCAGGTCGCCGTGGGGCAGAAGGTGACTGTCGCGGTCGATACTTTTCCGGGCCAGCAATTTGCGGGCACCATCGCCGCGATCAATTCCAAGGTCGATACCGCGACCCGCAACGTGCAAGTGCGCGCGACCCTCGCCAATCCCGATCACCGGCTGCTGCCCGGCATGTTCGCCACCGTGGCGATCGCTATCGGCAACCCGCAGCGCTACATCACCCTGCCGCAGACCGCGGTGACCTACAATCCGTTCGGCAGCACGGTCTATCTGGTCGACGACAAGGGCAAAGGCGCGAACGGGCAGGAGCTGCTGGTCGCGCGTCAGGTGTTCGTCACCACCGGCGATACCCGCGGCGATCAGGTCGAGGTCACGAAAGGCATCAAGGCGGGCGACACAATCGTCACCGCCGGGCAGATCAAGCTGCGCAACGGCTCGCCGCTGAAGGTCGACAATGCGGTGCAGCCGAGCGACGACGCCAATCCCAAGCCGTCCAACGAGCAGTAAGGGCGGCGCGATGAAATTCACCGACATCTTCGTCCGGCGGCCGGTGCTCGCGACGGTCATCAGCCTGATGATCCTCGTGCTCGGCCTGCGCGCATTGGCGACCCTGCCGATCCTGCAATTCCCGCGCACCGAGAACGCGGTGGTGACGGTCACCACCACCTATTACGGCGCCGATCCCGATGTGGTCGCGGGTTTCATCACGACGCCCTTGGAGAATGCGATCGCGCAGGCCGACGGCATCGATTATATGAGTTCGACCAGCCAGTCGAGCGTCAGCACCATCACGGTCAATCTTCGCCTCAATTACGATCCCGACAAGGCGATGACCGAGATCACCTCGAAGGTGAGCTCGGTGCTGAACCAACTTCCGCCGGGCTCGCAGCAGCCGGTGCTGACCATCAAGGTCGGCCAGACCTTCGACGCCATGTATATCGGCTTCAAGAGCGACGTCTTGAAGCAGAACCAGATCACCGACTATCTCGTGCGCGTCGTTCAGCCCAAGCTCCAGGCGGTCAATGGCGTGCAGACCGCCGAGATCGTCGGCGGCCAGAACTTCGCGCTGCGCGCCTGGCTCGATCCCGACAAGATGGCGGCGTACGGCTTGACCGCCGCCGATGTCAGCCAGGCAATGCTGGCGAACAACTACATTTCCGGCATCGGCGCGACCAAGGGCCAGATGGTGCAGGTGAACCTCACCGCCTCGACCGGTCTCCACTCGCTCGATCAATTCCGCAACCTCGTCGTCAAGCAGGCGAACGGCGCCAATGTCCGCCTGCAAGACGTGGCGACCGTGACGCTGGGCGCCGATACCTACGATACGCGCGTCGCTTTCGATGGCCAGGACGCGGTCTATATCGGCATTCAGGCGGCGCCCGCGGCCAATCTGCTCAGCGTCATCAAAGGCGTCCATGCGGTTTTGCCCGATATCGAATCGCAGCTACCGCAGGGGCTGCAAGCCTCGGTCATTTACGATTCGACCGATTTCGTGAACAGCTCGATCCAGGAGGTCGTGCGCAGCCTGCTCGAATCGATCGTGATCGTGATTCTCGTGGTGTTCATCTTCCTCGGCTCGCTGCGCTCGGTGCTGATTCCGGCGATCGCGATTCCGGTGTCGCTGATCGGCACCTTCATGATGATGCTGGCCTTCGGCTTCTCGATCAATCTGCTCACCCTTCTGGCGCTGGTGCTGGCGATCGGCCTGGTGGTCGACGACGCGATCATCGTCGTCGAGAACGTCAACCGCCATCTCGACGACGGCATGGCGCCGGTCGCCGCCTCGATCCAGGCCGCGCGCGAGCTCGGCGGCCCGATCATCGCGATGACCGTCGTGCTGATCGCGGTTTATGTGCCGATCGGCTTCCAGGGCGGCCTGACCGGCGCGCTGTTTACCGAATTCGCCTTCACCCTGGTCGGCGCGGTGACGGTGTCGGCGATCGTCGCGCTGACCTTGTCGCCGATGATGTGCTCGCGCCTCTTGAAGCCGCATCACGTCGGCGACGCCGGCTGGCAATCGCATTTCACCGATTTCATCGACCGCAATTTCGACCGCGTGCGCAATCGCTACCGCCGCATGCTGCATGGCAGCCTCAATACCCTGCCGGTGACGGCGGTGTTCGCGGCCATCATCCTGGTCAGCATCTATTTCCTTTGGGGATTCTCGAAGACCGAGCTGGCGCCGGACGAGGACCAGGGCTTCGTCATCGGCTTCGCGTCCACCGCGCCCGACGCGACTCTGCAGCAGAAGCTGCTCTACACCAAGCAGCTCTACGGCATCTTCTCGACCTACCCCGAGCTGCAGCACGTCTTCCAGATCGACGCGCCGGGTATCTCGCTCGCCGGATTGGCAATGAAGCCCTGGGACCAGCGCACGCGCACCGCCAATCAGATCCAGCCGCTGCTGCAGCAGCAGATCAACAACCAGGTAGCGGGCGAGCGCGTCGCGACGGCGCTGCCGCCGTCCTTGCCCGGCGCTTTCGGCCTGCCGATCCAATTCGTCATTACCACCACCCAGTCTTTCGATCAGCTCAACACCGTGGCGCAAGCCTTTCTCAAGGAAGCACAGGCGAGCGGCAATTTCTTCTTCGTCGACAGCGATCTGAAAATCGACCAGCCGCAAACCACGGTGTCGATCGATCGCGACAAGGCGGCGCAGCTCGGCCTCAAGATGAGCGATGTCGGCGGCGCGCTCGCCTCGTCGCTCGGCGGCGGCTACGTCAATTACTTCAGCCTCGGGGGCCGCTCGTACAAGGTGATCCCGCAGGTCGCGCAAAGCGCGCGGCTCAATGCCAGCCAGCTTCTCGGCTATTACGTCAAGGCGTCGGACGGCAGCATGATCCCGCTTTCGACGATCGCGACCATCAAGACCGCCACCGTGCCGGAATCCCTCAACCACTTCCAGCAGCTCAATTCCGCCACCATCGAGGGCGTCAGCGTGCTGCCGACCGGCGATGCGCTCGCCTACCTGCAAAGCGTTGCGGCGCATACGCTGCCGCAAGGCTACACGGTCGATTACGGTGGCGCGCTGCGGCAATACGTTCAGGAATCGAGCGGCTTTGCGGCGACATTCGGCTTTGCGATCATCATCATCTTCCTGGCGCTGGCCGCGCTGTTCGAGAGTTTCCGCGATCCGGTGGTGATCCTGGTGTCGGTGCCGATGTCGATCGCCGGCGCGCTGATCTTCATCAGCCTCGGCATCGGCGGCGCGACGCTCAACATCTATACCGAGGTCGGGCTCGTCACCTTGATGGGCCTGATCAGCAAGCACGGCATCCTGATCGTCGAATTCGCCAATGCGCTGCAAGAGCAAGGCAAGTCGAAGCGCGAGGCGATCGAGGAAGCGGCCGCGATCCGCTTCCGGCCGATCCTCATGACCACCGCGGCGATGGTGCTGGGCGTCGCGCCTCTGATCACCGCAAGCGGCGCCGGCGCGATCTCGCGCTTCGACATGGGGCTGGTGATCGCGACCGGTCTCGCCATCGGCACCTTGTTCACGCTGTTCGTCGTGCCCGCGGTCTACCTGATGATCGGCACCGACCACGCCAAGGCGCATGAAGCGAATGCGCTGGCGGGACCCGTGACGCAGCCGCACTGAACGCGCTATCATCCGCGCCCCAAATTCGGCTTGGGATGCGCGCGGAGGGCAAGCGATGGGCATGGCGAAGACGCTGGCGGTCGCGGTGTTGATGATGGCGCTGGCGCTGCCGGCACTGGCGGTACCGGCCCAGGCGGGGCCGACGCTCGACAAGGTGAAGAAGAACGGCGTCGTCACCTGCGGCGTCACCACCGGCCTCGCCGGTTTCTCGATCGCCGATCGGCAGGGGCACTTTACCGGCCTCGACGTCGATACCTGCCGCGCGATCGCGGCTGCCGTGCTCGGCGACGCGCAGAAGGCGCGTTTCGTACCGGCGACCTCGCAACAGCGCTTCACCTTGCTGCAATCGGGCGAGGTCGACGTCCTGACGCGCAACACCACCTGGACGCTGACCCGCGAGGGCGATCTCGGCTTCCTGTTCGGGCCGCCCAATTACTATGACGGCCAGGGCTTCATGGTGGCCAAGAAAGCCGGCATCGCCAGCGCCAAGCAGCTCGACGGCGCGACCATCTGCGTTCAATCCGGCACCACCACCGAATTGAACTTGGCCGATTATTTCCGTGCCAATCACATGAACTTCAAGCCGCTGGTGATCGAGCAGCTCGACCAGGCCGAGAACGCGTTCTTCTCCGGCCGCTGCGACGCCTACACCACCGACCGCTCCGGTCTTGCGAGCACGCGCGCCGACAAGGCCTCGAACCCCGACGACTACGTCATCCTGCCCGAGGTGATTTCGAAGGAGCCGCTGGCGCCGGCGGTGCGCCAGGGCGACGACGAATGGTTCAACATCGTGCGCTGGACGGTCTTCGCCATGATCGACGCCGAAGAGAAAGGCGTCACGTCGAAGAATGTCGACGACATGAAGAAAAGCCCCGATCCCGAGATCCAGCGCATGCTGGGCGTGGTGCCGGGCATGGGCAAGTCGCTGCATCTCGGCGAGGATTGGGCCTATCAGATCGTCAAGCAGGTCGGCAATTACGGCGAGGTGTTCGACCGCAATGTCGGCAAGGATTCGACGCTGAAGCTCGATCGCGGCTTCAACGCGCTCTGGACCCAGGGCGGCCTGATGTACGGGATGCCGATCCGGTGAGGGGGATTTACGCGCTGCAAAATCACCCAGCGCCCTTCGACTTCGCTCGGGGCGCGGATAGATCGTATCGGGCATCTACTATCCGATGCCATATGAGATCGTCCTCGCCTTGAGCGAAGTCGAAGGGCGCAGGCTGAGAATGCAATGACCGCCAAGCTCCGCCTCCTGATCCCCCAGCTCCTGGTGCTCGGCGGGGTGATCGCGCTCGGCGCCGATCTCGTCCACAACACGCTCGCCAATCTCGCGCGCCAGGGCATCGCCACCGGCTTCGGCTATCTCGATCGGCAAGCCTCGTTCGGCATCGGCGAGGGGCTGATCGCCTATTCGCCCGCCGATACCTATGGTCGCGCGCTGCTGGTCGGGCTGTTGAATACGATCGAGGTCGCGATCCTTGGCTGCGTGCTGGCGACCATCCTCGGCGTCGCCGTCGGCATCGCGCGGCTGGCCAGCAATTGGCTGGTGCGCACTCTTGCCGGCGCTTATGTCGAGGCGGTGCGCAATGTGCCGCTGCTGCTGCAACTCTTCCTGTGGTGGAACGTGTTCCGCATCGTGCCGCCGCCGCCGCGCGGCGCGTGGCGGATCCTGCCCGGCTTTTTCCTGTCCAATCGCGGCTTGACGATACCGCTGCCGTCCCTCGCCGGCGGCTGGCATTGGGATGTGCCGCATCTCGCCGGTTTCAATTTCGTCGGCGGGCATACGATGTCGCCGGAATTCGCGGCGCTGCTGGTCGGGCTGGTGATCTACACCGCGGCGTTCATCGGCGAGATCGTGCGCGCCGGCATTGCCGGCGTACCCCGGGGACAGAGCGAGGCGGCGATGTCGCTGGGGCTCAAGCCGTGGCCGATCCTGGCGCTCGTCATCCTGCCGCAGGCGCGGCGTATCATCATCCCGCCGCTGATCGGCGAATATCTCGCGCTCACCAAGAACTCGTCGCTCGCGGTGGCGATCGGCTTTCCCGATTTGATGTCGATCACCAACACGACGCTCAACCAAACCGGCCAGGCGATCGAGGCGATCGCGCTGATGATGGCGGTCTATCTGGGCTTGAGCCTCACCACCTCGCTCGCGCTCAACCTCTACAACGCGCGCATTGCCGCGCGGGAGCGCTGATGCCGGCGCTGGTCTGGATGCGCCGCAATCTCTTCAACGGCATCGCGAGCAGCCTCGCGACGCTGGTCGCGCTCTATCTGCTTTTGCGCGGATTGTGGGCGGTGCTGCGCTGGGGCGTGCTCGACGCGGTGTGGTCGGCGCCCGACGGCCGCACCTGCCGCGCGCTCGGCGGCGGCGACGGCGCGTGCTGGGCGTTCATCGGCCATTGGTATCGCTTCATCATCTTCGGCCGCTACCCTTATGCCGAGCAGTGGCGGCCGGCGCTCGTCATCGTGCTGTTCATGGCGCTGGTGCTGGCGAGCTGCGATCCGCGGCTGTGGCGGCGCGGCGCGCTGCTCGGTGCGATCTGGGTCGCCGGCCTCGCGCTGTGCTTCGCGCTGATGCATGGCGGCGTCGCCGGGCTGCCGGTGGTGACGACCGATCTCTGGAACGGGTTGCCGCTGACGCTCATGCTTGCGGTGCTGGGTCTCGTCTTCGCGTTTCCGCTCGCGGTTCTGCTGGCGCTCGGCCGGCGCTCGCATCTCCCGATCATGCGCGCGCTCAGCGTGGGCTATATCGAGCTGGTGCGCGGCGTGCCGCTGATCACCGTGCTGTTCATGGCCTCGGTGATGCTGCCGCTGTTCCTGCCGGCGGGCGTCAACATCGACAATCTGGCACGCGCGCAGGCGGCGCTGGCGTTCTTTTATGCAGCCTACCTCGCCGAGGTGATCCGCGGCGGGCTGCAGGCGATCCCGCGCGGCCAATACGAGGCGGCGGATGCGCTCGGCCTCTCCTATTGGCAGAAGACCGGCCGCGTGATCCTGCCGCAGGCGCTGACCATCGCGATCCCGCCGCTGGTCAACATCTTCATCGCCGCGTTCAAGGACACGACGCTCGTGACCATCGTCGGGCTGCTCGATCTTCTGACCACCGCGGGCAATGCGATCACCGATCCGCAGTGGCGCGGGTTCTATGTCGAAGCCTATACCTTCGTCGCCGCGATCTATTTCGTCTTTTGCTTCTTCATGTCGCGCTATTCGCGCAGCCTCGAGCGGAGTCTCGGTCGATGAGCGAGGTGCCGATGATCGCGCTCGACCGGGTCGAAAAGCGCTTCGGCGCGTTTCACGCGCTGAAGGGCGTCAGCCTCTCGGTCGCGCGGGGCGAGAAGGTCGTCATCTGCGGACCGTCGGGCTCGGGCAAATCGACCGTGATCCGCTGCGTCAACCGGTTGGAGCGCCACGATGCCGGCCGCATCGCGGTCGACGGCAGGGAGCTGACCGACGACCCGAAGCAGATCGAGGCGGTGCGGCGCGAGATCGGCATGGTCGCCCAGCAATTCAACCTCTTTCCGCATCTGACCGTGATGCAGAATCTGACGCTGGCGCCGGTGCGGGTGCGCGGCATGAAGCCGGCCGAGGCCGAGGCGCTGGCGCTGCATTTCCTCGAGCGCGTGCATATTCCCGAGCAGGCGGCGAAATACCCGGGGCAGCTTTCCGGCGGCCAGCAGCAGCGGGTCGCGATCGCGCGCGCGCTGGCGATGCGGCCAAAGGCGATGCTGTTCGACGAGCCGACCTCGGCGCTCGATCCCGAGATGATCAAAGAGGTGCTCGACGTCATGGTGTCGCTCGCCGAGGAGGGCATGACCATGATCGTCGTCACGCACGAGATGGGCTTCGCCCGCCGCGTCGCCGACCGCATCGTGTTCATGGATGCCGGGCAGATCGTGGAGGAATCCCCGCCCGCCGAATTCTTCTCAGCGCCCAAAAGCGAGCGCGCGCAATTGTTCCTGAGCCGGATTTTGGGGCATTGATTCGTGGCAGCGGTGCGCCGCTACGTCGCGAACACCGAGGCTTCGGGGTCGAGGCCGAGAAGCACCTGGCCGACGCTTTCGTAATGGATGTCGCGCGCCTGGATCTGCTGCGCGATCGCGTGGATGTCGCGAAAGCGGCGCTCGAAATCATTTGCGCGGAAGATCGCGGTCGCGCCTGCCATATGATAGGCGGCGTCGACCACCTCGGCCGCTTGATGGATCGTCCAGGTGGCGGCGAGGCGCAGCGCGAGGCGATGATCGGCGGCGAGCTGGCCGCCGGGCCGCTCGACCTCGCGCCATACCTCGGCGAGCGCGCCGTAAAGATAGGCGCGGGCGGCGCGAAATTTTGCTTCGCCGCGGCCGATCTGCGCCTGGACGACGTGGTTGTGGCGCATGCCTTGCCTCAGGTCGCGCGAGGTCTTGCCGCGCGCGGTCGCGAGCGCGGCGTCGAGGGTCGCGCGCGCCACGCCCAGCGCGATCGCGGCAAAGCCCAGGCCGAACATCATGCTGGTGCTGAGGCGGTAGAGCGCGCCGGCCTCGCGCCGCTCGCTCGCATCGTCGCGCAAGGCGGAGAATTTCTCCGGCACGAACAAATCCGCGACCGAATAATCGTCGGTGCCGGTGCCTTTGAGGCCGACGACGTCCCAGACATCGTGCAGCGTCGCGCTCGATGCCGGGAAGAGGATCGTGCGCACCGCCGGCTTGCCGTCGGGTCGCAAGCGCTTTTTGCCATCGGCCTCGATGATCTGCACATGCGCGCCGATCCAGCTTGCCTGGCGACAGCCGCTGGAAAAGCTCCAGCGCCAGGTCGCGCGATAGCCGCCCGGCACCGCATGCGCCTCGCCAGCGGTCGCGCCCCAGGCGAGGATGCCCGGGGCGCTGCCGAAAATCTCGCGCGCCACGATGGGATCGAGATAGGCGGCGACCATCGCGCAGACGCCGCATTGGCCGAGGCACCACGCGGTGCTGGCATCGGCCTTGGCGATTTCCTCGAGCACGCCGAGGAAGATCGCGGGCTCGGCCTCGCCGCCGCCGAGGCTCTTCGGCAACAGCAAGCGGTAGAATCCGCCATCGACCAGCGCGGCGACCACTTTCGGCGTCAACCGCCGGCTGCGCTCGATCTCCGCCGCCTCGGCCGCGATCAGCGGCGCCAAAGCGCGGGCACGCTCGATCGCATCGCTGGCGCCGGGCGCGGTCATCTTGCGCCTTGCGCCAGCCAGGCCGCGGCTTCGCGTTTCAGTGTCGCCTCGGCCTCGGTGCCGCCGATGACGATGCTCGGCGCGGCCGGGCGGTCGGTCTTGCGCTGGCGCAGCCGCATATAGGCGACGCGGCTTTCAAAACCCGACAATTCGAGACCCGCGAAGAAATCCGGCGGGATGGCGCTTGGCACGACGGGATTCACGCGGTCGCAATCATAGAGGCAGGTCCATTGCGCGATTTTCCACGCGCCGTCGCGCATCTCGAAGCGGTCGAAGAAGCGGCCCTCATAGGTGAAATCGAATAGCTTGCCGTCGATATCGTCGCGCGTGCGCACCTCGATATCGGTCTCGAGCGTCGCCCGCGTGCCGGCGAGGGCCAGGCGATCGTTGCCGAACCAATGCTTGCTGCGCGTCTCGGGCGGGCGATCGACGAACATCCTGCGCGAGGCGGCGATGAAGCCGGCGGCCGAGCCCGCATACCACGAGATCGACACCGTCGCTTCGGGATGGAACAGCGTCGCCACCGTGTCCCAGTCGCCCTGGTCGCGCGCGAACGCCCAGAGCCGCCGGATGCGCCGGATCTCGCTTTCATCGACGAGGCGTTGCAGCGCGTCCGTCATGATCGTCCTCCCTATCGCGGGTTTCTAAGTCCCGGTTTCGACCGGCGTGTCGCCGGGCAAGCCCCATTCCGACCACGAGCCGTCATAGACCGCGGCCTCGGGCCAGCCGATGAGATGGAGGCCGAAAGCGAGCGCGCAGGCGGTGACGCCCGAGCCGCAACTCGTCACGATCGGCCGGTCGCGCTGGACGCCCGCGTCGCGAAGGCGTCGCTCGATCTGCGCGGCGGGCAGGAAGGTGCGCGTCTTGGGATCGCCGAGCCGGTCGTAAGGCAGGTTGAGGCTGCCGGGGATGTGGCCGCCGCGCAGGCCGGGGCGCGGCTCGGGCGCGGTGCCGGCGAAGCGTCCGGCAGAGCGCGCGTCGAGCACCTGCTCGCGATGAACGGAAAGATTTTCGAGAAGTTGCGCCTGGTCGCGCACGAAGGAGGGATCGAGCAGCGCCGTGAACCGGCCGGGCTTGGGCTGCGGCACATAGGTCGTGACCGGCCGGCCTTCGGCGCGCCATTTCGGCAGGCCGCCATCGAGCAGCGACACTTTGCGATGGCCGAAGGCGCGCAGCATCCACCACGCGCGCGGCGCCGAGCCGAAGCCGGCGATGTCGTAAAGGACGATGTGGCGATCGTCGCCGAGGCCGAGCGCGCCGGCCATGCGCGAGAACTCGGCCGCGCTTGGCAGCATGTGCGGCAGGGGATTCGCGCGGTCGGAAATCGCGTCGATATCGAAGAACACCGCACCCGGAATATGCCGCCGCGCATATTCCTCGAGCGCCGTCGGCGTGACGCCCGGCAAGGTGAACGAGGCATCGACCACCCGCACATCCGCGCGATCGATATGGCCGGCAAGCCATTCGCTCGAGACCAGCGATTCGGGATGGGCGTAGGGCATGCGAGCGTGGCGGCTTTCCCTCACCCCTCACCTAACCTCTCCCCTCTCCCGCTTGCGGGAGAGGGGAGAGGAAGGGGCCCGGTGCGAAGCACGGGGAAGGTGAGGGGTGAGGGCCGCATGTTGCGCATTCAATCCACCAGCCATTGCGGCAGCGGCAGATGCTTCTCGCGCAGGAAGTCGGGATTGAAGAGCTTCGATTGATAGCGCGTGCCGTAATCGGCGAGAATGGTGACGATCGTGTGGCCGGGGCCGAGCTCTTTCGCCGCCTTGATCGCGCCGAGGATGTTGATGCCGGTCGAGCCGCCGAGGATCAGCCCTTCCTCGGTGACGAGGTCGAACAGCACCGGCAGCATCTCCTCGTCGGTCACCTGGAACCAGCCGTCGAGCGGCGCGCCTGCGAGATTCTTGGTGATGCGGCCCTGGCCGATGCCTTCGGTGATCGAATTGCCGTCGGCCTTCAGCGTGCCGGTCGCGTAATAAGAATAGATCGCCGAGCCCATCGGATCGGCAAGGTAGCATTTGACGTGTCGGTTGCGCTCTTTCAGCGCCATCGCGGTGCCGGCCAGCGTGCCGCCGGTGCCGACCGAGGCGACGAAGGCGTCGACCTTGCCGCCGGTCTGCTCCCAGATTTCCGGTCCCGTGGTTTCGTAATGCGCGCGGCGGTTGGCGATATTGTCGAACTGATTGGCCCAGATCGCGCCATTGGGCGATGCCGCCGCGACCTCTTTCGCCAGGGTCTCGGAATAGCGCACATAGTTCATCGGATTGGCATAGGGCACCGCCGGCACCAGCCGCAGATCGGCGCCGCACAGCCGCAGCATGTCCTTCTTTTCTTGGCTCTGCGTCTCGGGCATCACGATCACCGATTTATAGCCGAGCGCGTTGCCCACGAGCGCGAGGCCGATGCCGGTATTGCCGGCTGTGCCCTCGACGATCACGCCGCCCGGCTTCAAGAGGCCGCGCTCTTCGGCATCCTTGACGATATAGAGCGCGGCGCGGTCCTTCACCGATCCGCCGGGATTGAGGAACTCGGCTTTGCCGAGAATCTCGCAGCCGGTCTCTGCCGAGGCGCGGCGCAATTTGATGAGCGGCGTCGCGCCGATCGAGCCGATGAAGCCGTCGCGGATATTCATGGCGCGTCAGACTAAGCATCGAGCGCCACTCAATCAACCGGCGGCGGCGGTTGACGGCAACGCCGCGGCTTGCCTATCGTCGCGGCGATGGTTCCCTTCGGGGATCAAAAGGGAACACGGGGTGCGGGTCTTCGACCCGAAGCCGTGGCTACCCCCGTAACTGTAAGCGGCGAGCCGCGCGCATTCATGCCACTGGCGAAAGCTGGGAAGGCGGCGCACGGCAAGGACCCGCGAGCCAGGAGACCTGCCATCGCCGTGTCATTCGCGGGCGCATCGAGCGGGGTGTCTCGGTGAGGAATCGGTCGGGCGCTCGCGCGCTTTCGGCTCAGCCGGTTTCTTTTCGTTCGCAGATGACGGTGAAACGCCGATCTGCGTTCGAGGGGAACATGCGTCGAAAAATCATCGGGCTCTATCTCATTCTAGCCGTCGGCAATCTCGGTGCGTGGGGATGGGCGTTTTGGGCGTTCCACGGCGACACGGTGCTACTCGGCACCGCGCTGCTCGCCTACAGCTTCGGCCTGCGCCATGCGGTCGATGCGGATCACATCGCGGCGATCGACAACGTCACCCGCAAGCTGATGCAGGAGGGCCAGCGCCCGATCGGCGTCGGCTTCTATTTCTCGCTCGGCCATGCCTCGGTGGTTGCGGTCGCCTCGGCGGCCGTCGCGCTTGCCGCGACTATGCTGCAGACCCGCTTGGCCGCGTTCCGACAGGTCGGTGGGTTGATCGGCACCTCGGTCTCGGTGTTCTTTCTCTTTACCGTCGCCGCGGCCAATCTGATCGTGCTGACCGCCGTCTATCGCAGTTTCCAGCGCGTCAAGCGCGGCGGCAAGCTGGTCGAGGAGGATTTCGACGCGTTGCTCGCACAGCGCGGCTTCCTGGCGCGGCTGTTCCGGCCGCTGTTCCGCCTGATCCGCAAGAGCTGGCACATGTTTCCGTTGGGCTTCCTCTTCGGCCTAGGCTTTGAGACTGCGACCGAGATCGCGTTGCTGGGCATCGCCGCCGAGGCGGCCAAGGGACAATCCTTCGCGGCGACGATGGCGTTTCCGGCGCTGTTCGCCGCCGGCATGACGTTGATCGATACGACCGACAGCGTTTTGATGCTTGGCGCCTATGGGTGGGCCTTTGTCAAGCCGATGCGCAAGCTCTACTACAACCTTGTCATTACCTTTGTTTCAGTCGGCGTTGCGGTGCTGGTCGGCGGTATCGAGGCGCTCGGCCTGGTCGCCGACCAGTTCGGTCTTCAGGGTCCGTTCTGGAATGCGATCGATGCGCTGAATGATAATTTCGGTGCGCTCGGCTACGCCATCATCGCGCTCTTCGTCTTGAGCTGGGCGCTCTCGATCGCCGTCTATCGCTGGAAGCGCTATGACGAGCTCGATGCTTGATTCTCGCGCGCTAGCTTTGCCAGTAGAAATCCTGGCTCGCCGCGCCGCCGGCGCCGACGCTTACCTCGCGGCTCTGGCTCTGGCCCTGGTTCGACACCGTCAGCTTGTAGCGGCCGGGGGGCACATGGGCGTAGAAGATCGGCCCGTCGGCGATGGTGTCGAGGATGGCGTTGCCGCGCGCATCGGCGATCGTCACCGCGACATTGGCGAGATAATCGCCCGAGCCGCGAACCGCGAACAACAGGCGGAGATTGAACTGGCTTTCCATCTGCTTGAGCGCGTCGCGATCCTCGTCGCCGGCGCCGCCGCTGACGAAGGTGACGTTGCCCTGCTGCTGCGGTTGCAGGCTCGAGGACGCGGGCTGAGCCTGATTGGGATCGGGCATCGGCGGGTTTGAGGGCGCCATAGCCTGGTCCGGCGGCGGCGGGATCATCTGGTTGGCGGCCGGCGCCGGAGGCGCCATCTCGGGCGGCGACGGTGGGGGCGGGTAATAGCCCGGCGGCGGCGGATAGGCCGGCGGGAGCTGCTGCGCATGGGCAATCAGCGCAATCGCGGTCAGTGAAAGAGCGACCGTCAGAAAGAGCTTCATGGAAAATCTCCCCGGAATTGCCAGCCCGAGGCTGAGCCCGGTTGGGTTCGTTTCTAAGGAGGATGTTGGGCGATATTGCGGCGGCCGCTGGCGAGGGAGGCTCCCCGACTTTAAGATACCCGCTATGAGCGCAGCGCCCGCGGCGGACGGCTACATCGATCTTGCCCTGATGGAACGCACCGGATTGGTGACCGAGCCGTTCCCCTATCTCGTCGTGCCGGGCTTCGTGCCGGCGGCAGCGCGCAAGGCGCTCTCGGCCGATTATCCCAAGATCGACAAGCCGGGCAGCTTCCCCACCGCCGCTCTGCGCTTCGGCCCGGCGTTCCGCGATTTCCTCGCCGCGCTGGAAGGGCCGGCGATGCGCGCCGCCTTTGGCGCGAAGTTCGGCATCGATCTGACCGGCCGCCCGACCATGATCACGGTTCGCGGCCAGGCGCAGACCAAAGACGGCAGCATCCACACCGATACCGCGACCAAGCTCATCACCGTGCTGATCTATATGAACGAGGCATGGGAGGCGCCGGGCGGGCGGCTGCGGCTGGTGCGCTCGCCGAACAACCTCGACGACGTGATCGCCGAGGTCCCGCCGGAGGGCGGCACCTTGCTGGCGTTTCGCGTGACCCGGAATTCGTGGCACGGCCATGCACCGGCAAGCGGCCCGCGCCGGGTCGTGCAGCTCAACTGGGTCGAGAGCGATGCCGTGGTGCGGCGCGAGCGCCTGCGCCACGGCCTCTCCGCCCGCGTCAAGAAGCTGCTGCCGTTCTGACCGCCGCAACTACCGGGAAAGTGCCGGCTTTTTTTTACCGCTCGGTACCGGGCCGGGGCCGCCAGGACCCGCTCGTCGTTGGGATTGACCGGGCTCTCGAGCGCTCCTCCGCGAGGCTCGGGATCGGCGAGGAATTGCACGTCGTCGCCTTCGTTCCACGGACCGCGCGTGGCTTCTTCGCCGTCGCTTTTCGACAGGTTGAAGTAGAGCTTCACCGTATCGTCGGGCGGAACATTGCCGAACATCGGATCGTCCAGCGCGCCGAGCGATTGCAACGCCTTCATGAACATCCTCGTGTGGGAGATCTCGCGCGTCAGCAGCGTATGGAGCGTTTTCTTCGATCCCTGGTCGGGCGCGAGCTTCATCAGCGATTCGTAGGTCTGGCGCGCGCCGGCCTCGAACGCGATATCGGCGCGGCGATCCCTGACCACGTTTCCGCCTTCATTGATATAGGCGGCGCTCCAACAGGCGCCGTTGCTGTCGACGAAATGCGGACCCATTCCCCGGACCGAAAACAGCGAGCTTTTATCGGCCGCGGTCTGGTCGATGCCGATCGCCGCGCCGGCGTCGAATAAGCGCTTTTCGCCGCCGGGCAGCGGCGGCAATCTTTCGTTAACCGAGCCGGCCTAACCTTGCTGCATGGTCACGCATACCGACACCCATCGTCGTCCGCCTCCCCACCGGCCGCTGGATCGTCGCTTTTTGGGCATCAGCGGGCGTTATTGGGTTATCACCGGGATTGTCCTCGGCCTGTGCTTCAGCATCTACGAGGTCAGCAATCCGGTGACGCCCAACGCCTTCGATCAACCCGGCGCGCAAATTCCCAACAAGCTGCGCAGCTCCTGGGGCGTCCAGCACCCGCTGTAGTCTGCGGCCGGTCTCGGGGGAGCGATGGGGGCGGGGTCGCGAATGTTGGTGTATCGTCGACAATAGCGCGCGCAGCGAGGCGGCGATCGACGTGTTAAGCCTCGTGCACAATCGCGCCCGGATGAATTGACATATGTCTAAAAATATAATATGTCGTGACATATGGCTGAACGAACCACCGTCCGATTGCCCGAAGCGCTGGTCAAACGCGCCAAACGCAAGGCGGCCGCGGAAGGCCGGTCGCTGACGGCGTTGATCGAGGAAGGGTTGCGCCGCGTTCTCGACGCGCATTCGACCGTTGCCAAAGCCGAGCGAATCCTTCCGCCGGTGAGTACCGCGACCGGCGGTTTGATGCCGGGAATCGATTTGGACGATGCGGCCGCGCTGCAAGCGATCGACGATCGGGAGCGCGCCGAGCGACTGAAGTGATTCTCGCCGACGTCAACGTCTTGATTTATGCGTTCCGCACGGATTCGGCGCATCACGCGATTTGCAAATCATGGCTCGATGGGATCGTTTCGGGCGGCGCTCCCTTTGGCATGTCGCCGCTCGCCTTGAGCGGCGTTGCGCGGATTACCACCAATCCGCAGATTTTCAAGCAACCCAGCCCGGTCGGCGAAGTCTTCGCCTTTTGCGATAATCTGCTGACTCAGCCGCATTGCGAGATCGTGCAGCCCGACGACCGACATTGGGCGATCTTCACGCGGCTCTGCATCGCGACCGCGACGCGCGGATCGCGGATCGCCGACGCATGGTTTGCCGCCCTGGCGATCGAGCATGGTTGCACCTGGATCACCTATGATCGCGACTATGCGCGCTTTCCGGGCTTGGACTGGCAAGAGCCGAAGCGATAGCGCATGCGGTGCTTCGTCTATGTCCTGGGAAGCCGTCGCGGGAAGGATTGCCGCACCTATATCGGCTGGACGACCGATCTCGAGCGGCGACTGCGTCAGCATAATGCCGGCACCGGCGCGAAATCGACGCGCGGGCGGAAATGGCTGCTGCTTTACGCCGAATGCTGGGCGACGCGCCGCGAGGCGATGAGCCGCGAATGGCGTTTGAAGCACGACCGCAAGTTCCGTCGGGAGGTGCGGCCCTAGTGAAAAGAGCCAGTTCGCCCTGGCATTGGGCGTCGTCATTACGCTCGGCGGTATGCGTGCCCAACTTGCATCGATTATGCTCATCGGCACCGTGGTCGCGGGCTCCGGTTTCGGTGCCACTTTCGCATGCACGGCGCGGAGCCTTCTGCCGCTCGCCGCAGCCGATGAGCGTGCCGGCCTGTTGTCCGCATTTTATGTCGTCGGCTATCTCTCCTTCGCGCTGCCGGCCATCCTTGCTGGCTACCTCGCGACGACGATCGGCCTTGTAACGGTCGCGGAGAGCTATGGAGCGACCGTCATCGTCACGGCTCTCGTGTCGCTGCTCGCGACTCTGCTCTCGCGCAGCAAGCAGCAACTCGGTTGACGAAACCTCAATCCACGGGTGAACTATCCTCGTCACTCAAGAGGGCGATCCTATGGCACAAGCGGGAAAAAGCGTTCTGCCCGACATCGGCGTCGTGGCGACGATCGAGATCGACGGTCTTTCCATACGATACGCCCGAAGCGGTGCATCCGAAGGTACACCTATTCTCCTGACAGCGCCGTGGCCGGAAAGCATTTATGCCTTCCATCGCGTTTTACCTCGGCTTGCCGCGAGGAATCCCGTCATTGCGATCGATCTACCCGGCTATGGGCTCTCGCAGAGCCGTCTAGAGGTCATGGCACCCGAGGCGATGGGAAACTTCGTCATATCTCTCCTCAAGCATTTCGCAATCGACCGCACCCATGTCGTCGCGCCCGATGTCGGGACGCTTGCGATTTTGTTCGCCGCAGCGAAAGCATCCGATCGCTTCGAGAGCCTTGTCCTTGGAGGCGGCGCCATGCGCGTCGATCTTGCCGCCGGCTCGCTGAAAGATCTCATTCATTCGCCCGCAGGCTCCTTTGCCGCCATCGATGGTGCCGACCGCGTCAGAAATTACCTGATGCATGCAGCGGAGCTAACCCCTGCCGCAATCATCGACGATTTTCGCGCCGCGTCGGCCGGACGACGTTTTGAAGAAGCGACGCAATATGTGCGTGGCTACATTGGCGATCTTCCCAAGCTCGCGCCGAAACTGTCCGGCATTCGAACGGCAGCGCTGATCATCGCCGGAAAGAACGATCCGATTGTCCCGCCGGCGAA